>CAZPOS010000151.1:0-13204 GCA_964588065.1 uncultured Reyranella sp. | reverse complement strand
CGGTCACCTGGGACGAGGCGCTCGACGAGATCGCCAGCCGCTGGAAGGCGATCATCGCCGAGAGCGGCCCGCTCGCCATCCTGGGCTATGCCTATTCAGCCCATCAGGGGCTGATGAACCGCGGCCTGGTGAACGGCCTGTTCCATGCGCTCGGTACGTCGAGGCTGCAGGCCGGCACGGTCTGCGACACCTGCTGCGAGACCGCCTGGGAAATGACGGTCGGCCCGGTGGGCGGCGCCGACCCCGAATCGGTCGTGCATTCAGACCTGGTGATCTCGTGGGGCGCCGACCTGGCCGCCACCAACGTGCATTTCTGGGCGCTGGCCGAAGCGCAGCGCAAGAAGACCGGCATGCCGATCGTCGTGATCGATCCGCGCCGCACCCGCAGCGCCAGGGCGGCCGACCTCTACCTGCCGATTCGCATCGGCACCGACGCGGCCCTGGCGCTGGGCGTCATGCACATCCTGGTGCGCGACGGCCTCGCCAACCGCGACTACATCGCCAAGCACACGCTTGGCTTCGACAAGGTCGAGCGCGAGGTGCTGCCGAAGTTCACGCCGGCGCGCACGGCGGAGATCACCGGCCTCCCCGTCGCCGACATAGAGAAGTTCGCTTCGATGTACGGCAAGGCCCGGGCCGGGCTGATCCGCCTCGGCGAGGGCATGACCCGCCTCACCCACGGCGGCCAGGCGCTGCGCAGCGTCGCGTTGCTGCCGGGCGTGACCGGCCACTATGGCGTGAAGGGCGGCGGCGCGCTGCTGCTGACGGCCGCGTCGTGCGATCTCAACTATGCGGCGGTGCGCAAGCCCTCCGGGCCGGCGACGGCACGCATGGTGAACCATCTGCGCCTCGGCGAAGAGCTTCTGAGCATGAAGGACCCGCCGATCCGCGGGCTTTTCATCGCCGCCAACAATCCGGTCGTCACCTGTCCCGAGGTGCACAAGGTCCAGAAGGGCCTGATGCGCGAGGATCTGTTCACCGTCGTGCACGACCCGTTCATGACCGACACGGCGCGCTATGCCGACATCGTGCTGCCGGCCGCGAACTATCTCGAAACCGACGACCTCTACCGCGCCTACGGCGCCTACTGGATGCAGTGGGGCCAGAAGGCGGTCGAGCCGGCGGGCGAGGCGCGCTCCAACTTCCACGTCGCGCAGGCACTGGCGCAGCGCATGGGGATCACCGACCCGATCTTCAGCCTGTCCCCGCGCGAGGCGGCCGAAGAGTTCTTCAACGGGTCGACCGGTCCCGCCTCCAAGGTCGACCGCAACCAGCTGTTCGCCGGCGTGCCGCTCAACATCAGGCACGACTGGGACGGTCAGCCCTTCAAGACGCCGTCGGGCAAGCTCGAATTCTATTCCGAGCAGTTGGCCGAACAGGGCCTGCCGCCGATGCCGGATTGGGAAGCCGATCCGGTCGAAGCCGAGGAAGCCGCCAAGTGGCCGCTGCGCCTGCTGACCGCGCCGGGATACTTCCAGGCCCATACCGCCTTTTCGGGCGTGGGTTTCCTGCGCGAACGCGAGGGCAAGCCCTTCTGCATCCTGCATCCGGAGGACGCGGCGAAGCGCGGGCTGAAGGATGGCGCCCCGGTGCGCGTGTTCAACGACCGCGGCGAGATCGGCCTGGTCCTCAAGGTGGCGGACGAGGTCCAGCCGGGCGTCCTGCTGGTGCCCGGCCAGCGCCCGATGGGTGAGGCCGTGTCGGGCACGATCAACATGCTCTGCTCGGACCGCTACACCGACATGGGCGAAGGCGCGACCTACCAGAGCACCTGGCTCGAGGTTGCCCCCTGGAAGGACGCCGCGGCGGCCTGAAGGCCGCTCCTGCGCCGACGAGGGCGATCCTGCGGGATCGCCCTACCGGCCCGCCGACGCCGCGAGACGCGCCCCGACAAGGGCTGCGACCAGTGCCACGGGCACGAAGCTCATCGGCACCCAGAAGGCGGCCGCAGTCACATCCTGCGCGCTGAGATTGCGGGAGAACCCCGCGAGCGTCGCGGCGATACCGGCCGCGGCGGCACCCAGGGCGAAGCCGCTCTGCTGCACGGTCGCCACGGCGGACGCCGCCAGCTCCGCCTCCCCTTGCCGCGCGCCGCCCATCAGGCGCTGTACGCCGAAGCCCCAGCAGGCGCCGATCCCGACGCCGACGAGGGCGATGAAGGCCGGCAGCACGGTGACCGGCCGCGACATCAGCAGCGCCACACAGGCCAGCCCCACAGCCATCGCCAGCGGGCCTGCGACCAGAAGCCGGCCGGCGGCGTGCGGTGTCCGCCCCGAGACGACGAGCGAGGACGCGGTCCATCCCATCGAAGCGCCGGCCACCGTATAGCCGGCAGCCAGCGGATCGAAGCCGTGCAGGCTCTGCAGGAAGATCGGAATGAAGATCGACAGTGGGCTGTAGGCCACGGAGACGAGCAGGCAGAACCACATCGCGATGCCGGTCACCGAGCGCAGCGAAAACGCATCGCTCGGGAAGAGCGGCGCCTTCGAGCGCCGGTCGAGCAGCATCATCGACACCAGCAGCACGACCGCCGTCAGAAACAGGCCGGCCTTGATCTGCGGCAGCGCGACGACGCTGGCGGCCGACATGATGGCGATCGCCAGGCAGATCAGCGCGACCCGACCCCCGGGGATCGCCCGCGCCGGCCCCGCCGTCTCGGTCCGCGCCCGTGGCAGCGCCCGCGCCGCGACCGCCGCCAGCAGCGCGGCGAACACGGTCACGGCATAGAACGACCCGCGCCAGTTGCCCCAGGTCGCGAAGGCGCCGCCCAGCATCGGTCCCACCAGCACCGCCATGCTCCAGGCGCCCGAAAGGAGCGCCGCGACGCGCGGCCAGACCGGCTCGGGAAAGGACCGGCCCACGAGCACATAGGCCATGGCGGACAGTACGCCGCCGCCGAAGCCCTGCACGAAGCGGCCGGCCACGACGAGGCCCATCGAGGGTGCCAGCGCACAGATCAGCGCGCCCATCCCAAAGACCAGCGCCCCGCCACAGAAGGCGGTACGCGCGCCCAGCCGCATCGTCAGATGTCCGGTGCAGGTCGCCGCCACGATCGACGACGCGAGAAAGGCCGTGGTCGGCCAGCTCACCATCGCCGCGCCGCCGACATCGGCGACGATGCTGGGCAGCACCGTCGCCAGCATCAGCACGTTCATCGAATGCAGGAGGACCCCGCCGACCAATGCGACCAGCAGGGGTATCCACTCGCGCCTCAGCAGCGCCGACCAGCCGGCTGTCTCGACCATGGCCGGCGACTGATCACGTTCGCGTCCCCGGGTCAAAGACTAACAGGTCCGAAAACCGCGAGCGTGGCCCGCGCGCCCGTGGAACTATCGGCGCATGGAATTGCACGACCGCAGCACATACTACCGCGCCTTCGAAAGCCATGATGCCCGCTTCGACGGGCGCGTGTTCGTGGGCGTCACATCGACCGGCATCTACTGCCGGCCGGTCTGCCCGGCCCGCACGCCCAGGTTCGAGAACTGCCGCTTCTTCGCCTCGGCCGCAGCGGCGCAGGAAGCCGGCTTCCGGCCCTGCCTGCGCTGCCGCCCCGAGATCGCCCCCGACTTCGCCTCGTGGCGCGGCAGCGCCAACACCGTCAGCCGGGCGCTCGCGCTGATTGCCGACGGCGCACTCGACGGGGGCGACGCCGGCGTCGAGGATCTGGCCGAACGGCTGGGCGTCGGCGGGCGCCAGCTGCGCCGCCTGTTCCAGCGGCATCTCGGCGCGTCGCCCATCGCGGTCGCCCAGACGCGCCGTGTGCTGTTCGCCAAGCAGCTGCTGCACGACACGAACCTGTCGATGGCCCAGGTCGCCCTGGCGTCCGGCTTCGGCAGCGTCCGCCGCTTCAACGAGACGTTCCGCAAGCTGTTCGACCGGCCACCGCGCATGCTGCGCCGCCGGACGGGCGCCGACACCTCCGCACGGGACGGCGTGACCTTGAGGCTGGCCTACCGCCCGCCCTACGATTGGCCCGGCATGCTGGCGGCCCTGTCCTCCCGGACGACCTCCGGCGTCGAGTGGATCGAGGCCGGCGTTTGGCATCGCCGGCTCGATCTCGACGGCACTCACGGAAGTGTCTCGGTCGCGCACCTCCCCGACCGCAATGCCGTGGCGGTCACCATCCGCTTTCCGTCGGTCAGAGCGCTGCCCGCAATCGTCGCCCGCGTGCGCCGCGTGTTCGATCTCGGCGCCGACATCACGACGATCGATGGCCATCTCGCGCGCGATCCGGAACTCGCGCCGCTGATCGCGCAGCGGCCAGGCCTGCGCGCGCCCGGGCACTGGGAGATGGACGCGATGGAAGAACCGAGCAAAAGCATGGCGCCGCCGGCCTGGCGGCCCTGGCATGCCTATGCCGAACAGCATCTACGGATGGCACGGCATGCCTGAGCCGCTCGACTTCAAACTCGATCGCCTCGCGACGCCCATCGGCGAGCTGCTGATCGTCGCCGACGTAGCGGGCCGGCTGCGGGCCATCGACTGGAGCGACCATGAGAGCCGCATGCGCCGCCTGCTCGATCGCTACTACGGTGCGGGACGTTATACGCTCTCGGCCGCCCGCGATCCCGGCGGGCTGACGAGGGCGATGCGTTCATACTTCGCGGGCGACCTCGCGGTGATCGACACGCTGCCGTCGGAAACGACGGGCACGCCGTTTCAACGAAGCGTGTGGCAGGCGCTGCGCGGTATCCGGTCCGGCACGACGATCAGCTATGCCGAACTCGCGCGGCGCATCGGCAGCCCGCGCGCGGTCCGGGCGGCCGGCCTCGCCAACGGCCAGAACCCGATCGGCATCGTGCTACCCTGCCACCGGGTCATCGGCAGCAACGGGACGCTGACCGGCTATGGTGGTGGGCTGCCGCGCAAGAAATGGCTGCTCGAACACGAGGGTGCGCTATAGGCCGCCTGCGCGGGAGAGACTTCAGTCGAGCGAGACGCCGGTCTCCGCAGCCACGCTCTTCCACTGGCGGACCTCGCCGTCGAGGAAGCGGGCCATCTCGGCGCTGCCCTGGGGCATGGGATCGAGAAAGGCGGCGTCGAACTTCTCCTTCACGTCGGGCAGGACCAGCACGCGCGCAATGTCCGCCGCCAGCCTGTTCGTCACCTCGGGTGGCGTGCCGGCGGGGGCGAGGAAGCCATACCAGTTGTAGACCACCACGCCCGGCGCGCTTTCGGCATAGGTCTGCACCTCGGGCAGTCGCGGATGGCGCTCGGCCGTGGCGATCGCCAGCGCTTTCAGCTTGCCCGACTTCAGGTGCGGCATGACCGGCGCCATCGCATTCATCACCAGCGGGATCTGGCCGTTGATCGCGTCGTTCAGCGCCGGCCCGCCGCCCTTGTAGGGCACATGGACGAGGTCGAAGCCGACCTTGGCCCGCAGCAGCTCGTAGGTGAGATGCGGACCGCTGCCCTGACCCGGCGTGCCGACGGCGATCTTCTGCAGCTGGTCGCGCGGCATCGCGAGCAGCTCCTTCAGCGAATTGACCGGGAAGGACGGGTTGGCGACCAGCACCTGCGGCGACGCGCCGACCAAGGTGATCGGCACGAAACTCTTCACCGGATCGTAGCGCGCCTTGGAATAGACGGCGGAATTGATGCCGTGTGCGACGTCGGCATAGAGCAGCGTGTAGCCGTCGGCCGGCGCCCGCGCGACGATCTCCGTGCCCAGCATGCCGGCGGCCCCGGCCCTGTTGTCGACGATCAGCGTGTAGCCCGCCGTCTCCTGCAGCTTTTGCGCCACCAGGCGCCCGGTGAAGTCGGAACCGCCGCCCGGAGCATAGGGCACCACCAGACGGATGGTTTGCGACGGATAGGCGGTTTGTGAGCGCGCGGCCGGAGCGAGAAGACCGGCGGCGACGCCGCTGGCAAGGAAGCCACGTCGAGGAAGAGCTGTCATGGCAAGAGACCATACACACTTCGTGCCAGACAGTTGCGTCGCAGCCGGCTCAATCCGGCTTGCGGGCGCCCGTCTCCTCCGCCGAGATCGCATCGATGGTCTTCACGACCTGCTGCCAGCCGTTGCCCATGCCGGTGAAGGCAGTCTGGTTGCGCGGCAGCACGAAGCCGGAATGAACGAGGCGCAGGCGCGTGCCGGCCTCGACCGGCGCCAGCGTCCAGGTGACGACCGTGTCGAGCGGTGCGCCGTAGCCCACGTTCGACTCGTCTCCGCCCTTCCAGGAATGGACGAAGCGGCGGTTCTCCACCACTTCGAGGATCTCACAGTAAATCGTGCCATCCCATCCGCCGGCCGGCGTCGTCTTGTAGGTGAACCGATTGCCCACCACCGGCTCGAAGCCGGCCAACGGCATCTTCAGCCATCGGGAGATGAGCGCACCGGTGGTCAGGACCTTCCAGATCGTCGACGGGGCATGCGGAAACACATCCTCGACGACGATGTCGTGCGTATCGAGCTTACGGACAGGGGCAGTGCTCATGGGTCCATCTCCTTCAGAAGGCTTTGGAGGTTCTCGAACCGCTCGCGCCAGAACACGCCGTAGTGGCTCATCCAGTCGACCAGCGGCTCGAGTCCCCGCGGCTCGGCGCGGTAGTAGACCTTGCGGCCCTCGGGACGTTCGACCACGAGGCCGGCCTGCTTGAGCGATTTGAGATGCTGAGAGATGGCGCCCTGCGTCACCCCGCTTCCACGTGTGAGCTCGCCGACGGTGATTTCCGAGGCCCCCACCACGCGTTCGAACACCGCCCGACGTGTCGGGTCGGCGAGGGTACGCATGACGGCATCGAGAGGCGCGGGCTGGTTCATGGCAGATACATTAGCAGAAACTAATGCATTAGCAAATACTAATAATTCATATTCGCCGGTTGGCGTCCTCAGCCCTGGAGGATCGCCACCGCCTGTTCGTAGGCCGCCTCGGCCCGGACCTTGAGCTCCGCCAGGGTGCAGCTCCCGATCGGATGCTGGACCTTCACGAACGGATAGTCAGGGATGCCGAGGACGCGCGCGATGTTCTTCACGGTCACCTCGAAAGGCGTCGTGCAGATCACCACGGCACGCTTGCCGAGTTGTTCGAAGCTGATGCTGTCGTGCAGACTGCACGTTGAGCAGGACCCTCAATCCCCCAGGCCGGTGACGAGAAAGTCCACCTCCTGAGCCACTTTGGTGAGGGTCGCCGCGGGCGCTGGCGCACTCGCATTCTTCTTCGAGGCGACGGTGCGGATCGTACAGCCGTGCCGTTCGACGAACAGAGCCGCCACTTCGCGCAGCATTTCGTCGGCATTGAGCTTGCCGTTCTCCAGCAGGCCGATGCGCAGGCCCTCGAGGCTGGCGAGCGGCGGCGCGCGGAAGGCCTTGCGCTTGGGCGTCGTCGACATGGGTGAATAGAGCTGCACTGGAAACTCCTTCTGTTTATGGGCGCGCGCCGGCAGGCGGCGGGGTGATGGCCTGGTGCTGCATGATCGACGCCCGTCCCCGGCTCCAGGATGGGATGAAGCAGGAATGGCCGCCGGCATCGCCGCCGCCCATGGTCACGAGAATGTCGTCCGGCCGCAGGCCGCGATGCATGAAGCCTTCCATGGCGAGCGCATGCGCGCCCTCGCCATGCTGGAGGTCGTATTCGCGGTCGCGGTACTTGCCCGCTTCCTTCATGCCGTCCACGGAACGCCGGGCGGTGACGAACAGGAACTCCTGCACCTTCTCGCGCGACCATCCAGCATCGGCCACGATCTTCATGTGCTCGGGGGCCAGGATGACCACGCTCTGGCCGAGGCTGATGCAGCCATAGTTGGCCATCGAATCCGCGACCGACGTCAGCACCTCTTCCGGCGTGTTGCCGCCATGGTTCTCGACATTGAAGAAGCCGCCGCCAGCGAAACAGGTGACACTGGAACGCCCCTTCTCGTAGCCCTGCGCCTCGCAGAGCAGCGGCCAGGGATTGCCGCGCGACCGCTCGGCGATGCAGAAGCTGTACTTGCCCGGATTGCCCTGGGTCGACTTGTCGGAAATGCCCGGCAGCATCTGGAACACGTTGCGCAGGATGAGTCGCACCGCCCGGCCGATCGTGCCGTTGGCGCGGTTGCCCGGCCCGAACAGGTTCACGTCGGCATTCATGCCGATCTCGTCGGCATAGGCTCCGCTTACCAGGAGCAGTGGTGCCGATCCGCCGGTGCTGGCGGTCGAACCGTGGAAATTGAAGTCCGGGCGGTTCATGGCCTCGAAAGCGGTGACCAGAACGGGAAAATACTCCGGCAGGCATCCCGCCATCACCGCGTTCACCGCCGCCGCATGCAGCGACAGGTCGAGACCGGTGGCCGGATGATGCGCGATCACCGTCTCGCGCGGTCGCGCCTCGGCGGCCAGCATGGCGTCGACACGAGCAACGACCGGAGGCACGACCGGCAAGCCGTCCGTCCAACCCTGTTCGTAGCACCAGTCGATCGCCGCCAGCAGATCGTCCGGCACGTCATGAATGCGCGGCTTGACGGCGACGGCCATGCTTCGCTCCTTCCCTACTCGACCTTGGCGCCGACGCCTTCGACGAGCTTGCGCCACTTCACGAGTTCGCCCGGCAGGATCGCACCGAATTCGGGTCCCGGCCGGAAGTCGATGTCCGAGCCGCCGCTTTCCAGCTGCTCGCGGAAGGCCGGATCCTTCAGCGCATTGGTCATGGCCGCGACGATCGCCTGCCCCACCTCGGGCGGCGTGCCCGCTGGCGCGACGAGGCCCAGCCAGCCTTCGAGACTGAACCCGTCTGGCAACGCTGCGAGCAGGGTCGGCGTGTCGGGCAGCAGGCGCGAGCGCTTCGAGCCGGTCGTGGCCAGCGCACGCAAAGTCTTCTGCTGGACCTGCCCCAGCGCCGTCTCGAAGGTCGGGAACCCCACCTGAACCTGGTCGGACAACAGGGCGCGAACGATCTCGGGAGCGCCCTTGTACGGCACATGCACGTAGTCGATCCCGGTGGCCTGGCGAAAGGCCTCGGCCGCGAGATGGGCCGGGCTGCCGGCGCCGCCCGAGCCGAAGTTCAGCTTTCCCGGATTGGCCTTCGCCAGGTCCACAAACTCCTTGACCGTCCTCGCCGGACTGCTCGCCGGGACGACCATCATCGAGGCGCCGCGCAGGATCAGGCAGATCGGCGTGAAATCCTTCACCACGTCGTAGTTGATCCTTGCGTAGAGCGCCGGATTGATGACGTGACTGTTGGCCATCATCATCAGCGTGTAGCCGTCGGGCGCCGAGCGCGCGACCGTCTCCGCGCCGATATTGCCGGCCGCGCCAGGGCGGTTCTCGACGATGAATTGCTGCTTCAGCTCCTGGGTCAGGCGCTGCGCGACTCGCCGGGCCGTCGTGTCCGGTGAACCGCCCGCAGTGAATGGCACCACGAGGCGAACCGGCTTGTCCGGATATTGCGCGGCGGCCGGCCCTGCGACGCCGGCGGCGATCGCTGTCGCAAGCAACAGCTTCCCGCACAGGCCCGTCAGGCTGTGTCTTCGAGCCATGGATCCTCCATCGGCTTCATCTTCTTGTTCTACCTCTAAAGGCGCCCGATCCCGGTCCGCTGACAATCGCCGAACTTCGAATGAGCCATAGCCCGCAGGCATGGGCGCTAGCGTCGGAGCGTCTTGCGACGCATGGCCGCCCGCGCGAATTCCGCGACCTTCTTCACCACGGGCAAGCGCCACTTCGCCTCGGTGGTGAGCATCCAGCACTCGTAGTCGATCTCCACGCGCAGCTTCAACTCGACCAGCGTTCCATCGCGCAGTTCCTGCTCGAACACGAACCGCGGACCCAGCGCGACAAAGTCGGACTCGAGCGGCCGGCCCTTCACCAGCGCGTAATCGTCCGAGACGAAGGCGTTCATGTTCCGCGCTGCCTTCGCGCTCATGGCCCCGAGCCATTTGCGGAAGCTCGGCACAGCGCCAACGCTGGCGATGGGATACTTGAGCAGCGCCTCAGGCGTCAGCGGTACCTGCTGCAGGGCTGGATGGCGAGGCCGTGCCACGGCAATCCGCAGGTCGTCGCAGATCTTCACGCGGATGAAGTCCGACTGCTCATCGGGTGCCTCGAAGTAGCAGAAGACGAGGTCGAGGCTGCCCATGCGAAGCGAGCGCATCAGCGTCTGGACATCGTCGTAGCGCGCCTCGAGTTGCAGGTCGGGAAAGCGCCGGGCAACCTGCCGGACGACCTCGGGCAACAGCTTGATTCGTGTCGCCGGCCCCACACCGATGCGCAGGCTCCCCGTCTCGCCTCCAGCGAGTTCGGCCAACTGCTCGCGCATCCGCCCCGCGCCGGCGAGCAGAGTGGCCGCGTGTTCGGCCGCCGCCTGGCCATACACCGTCGGCCGCGCACTGCCCCCGGTGCGATCGAAGAGTTTGAGGCCGAAATGCCTCTCGAGCCGCGCGATGCTCTTGCTCAGGGTCGGCTGGGAAACGCCCAGGCGCTTGGCAGCGCTGCTGAAGCTGCCGGCACTGCATATGGCGACGAGGTGCTCGAGTTGCCTGAACTCCATCGCGGCAGCGTATCAGTCCGCGAGACGCCGGCAATCAGTAGGTGGCGAAGATCCGCGCGATCTCGACCGGGTCGCTGGTTCGGGTGAGCGCCAGCGCGAGCAACAGGCGGGCCTTCTGCGGGTTGAGGTTATCCGCGGCGATGACACCCGCCTTGGCGAGCTTCTGGCCGCGGAAGATGCGGCCCGATCCGGCGCGCGAGGACTGCACCACGACGATGCCCTGCTTCACCGCCTCCTCCATGGCGGCCAGATCGGCAGCCGGCGCCATGCCCGGCGCGAAACCGGCGGAGACCAGGCCCTTCGCGCCGGCCGCGATGAAGGCGCGCATCGCAGTGCCGTCCGAGCCTGCGTAGGCATAGGCGATGTCGACCCGCGGCAGAGTGTCGAGATGGGCGAGGTCGAATTCGGTGTCGGGCATGTGCCGGCGCTCCGGCCGCCGGTAGTAGGCGATGCGATCGGCATCGGCATGACCGAGCACGCCGAAGTCCGGCGTGCGGAAGGTCTGCATCCGCCAGTTCGAGGTCTTGGTGACCTCGCGCGCCGCCTGGATCTCGTCGTTCAGCAGCACCAGCACACCACGGCCGCGGCTTTGCGGACTGGCGGCGGTGCGGACACCATTGACGAGATTGATGGCGGCATCGGTCGACAGCCCGGAGGCCGGCCGCTGCGAGCCGATCAGGACAACCGGCACGTCGACCTTGAGCACGAGGTTCAGGACCCAGGCCGTCTCCTCCAGCGTCGCCGTGCCGTGCCCGATCACGATGCCGGACAGGTCCGGATGTTCCGCCACGACGCGATGGCACAGCGCCGCGAGTTCCTTCCATTCCGCGAAGTAGATCTCGGGACTGGGCACGTTGCGGAAGTCGACCGGGACGATCTCGGCGATCTCCTCGACCACGGAGAAGCGCGCAACGATCTCGCTGGCGTGCATGCGATTCTCGTGCACGCCGTAGTCCTGCAGTTCCAGGGGATGCACGCCCAGCGAGGACATGGTGCCGCCGGTGCCGATGAAGGCCACCTTGGGCCGGTTCGTGCTGCTCACCCGATTCTCCTGCGCTGATCTCGATCCGGCGAGCGACGCAAGATCGATGCCGCCACGATGCCGCGCAACGGCGACATCGTGGCGACATCGGGTCCCGCGCTCAGCCCTTGGCGGCCACCTTGTCCTGCGTCTTCAGGTCGAAGTCGCTGGCGTCGTGACGCTCATGGAGCTGTGCTGCGGGATCGCCCTGCAGGCGGTTGACGATGCGGCCGCGCTTGACCGCCGGGCGGGCGCCGATCTCGTCGGCCCAGCGATTGACGTTCTTGTATTCGTGCACGGCCAGGAACTCGCCGGCGCCGTAGAGAAGGCCCTTGGCCAGGCCGCCGTACCACGGCCAGACCGCGATGTCGGCGATCGTGTAGTCGTCACCGGCCAGGTACTTGGTCTCGGCCAGACGACGGTCGAGCACGTCGAGCTGCCGCTTGGTCTCCATCGCGAAGCGATCGATCGCATACTCGATCTTGGTCGGTGCATAGGCATAGAAGTGGCCGAAGCCGCCGCCGAGATAGGGCGCGCTGCCCATCTGCCAGAACAGCCACGAGAGGCACTCCGCCCGCTTCGCGCTGTCCGTCGGCACGAGCGCGCCGAACTTCTCCGCAAGATAGAGCAGGATCGCACCCGATTCGAACACGCGCACCGGGTTGGGACCGCTGCGGTCCACCAGCGCCGGGATCTTGGAGTTCGGATTGATCGCCACGAAGCCGCTGCCGAACTGGTCGCCCTCGCCGATCTTGATCAGCCAGGCGTCGTACTCGGCGCCCGTGTGACCGAGCGCCAGCAGCTCCTCGAGCATGATGGTAACCTTCTGGCCATTGGGCGTGCCCAACGAATAGAGCTGCAGCGGATGCTTGCCGACCGGCAGCTCCTTCTCAGCTGTCGGCCCGGCGATCGGCCGGTTGATGTTGGCGAACCGGCCGCCGCTGGCCTTGTTCCAGGTCCAGACCTTGGGCGGGGTGTAGTCGGATGCGTCGCTCATGCTTCCAATATCCTGTGATGGAGCTTCGGGAATGGCCCATCCTAGCGCCGATTCGGCCGGCCTGCTCGCTCCCCGTCCCTGTGGGCGGGGAGTTAGAATTCGGAACGAAACATATGGTAGGTAGGGATAAGGTCCCGGATTTCGGGCGTTCCCTGAAGCAAGGAGGGGCGAGCCTGCTCGCTTCGTAATGGCCCCATGAGAATTCTTGTTACCGGCGGCGCCGGATTCATCGGCTCGGCCGTGGTGCGTCACATCATCCGCGACACCGACTGGACGGTCGCCAACGTCGACAAGCTGACCTACGCCGGAAACCTCGAATCGCTGGGTGAGGCACGGAACAGCAACCGCCATACGCACCACAAGATCGACATCTGCGATCGCGCGGCCATCGACGCCCTTCTCTCGGCGTTCCGGCCTGACGCCATCCTGCATCTGGCGGCCGAGAGCCACGTGGACCGCTCGATCACCGGTGCCGCACCGTTCATCGAGACCAACATCAATGGAACCTTCACCCTGCTGGAGGCTGCCCTCGCCTACTGGCGCACACTCGACGAGACTGCGCGCGGCCGCTTCCGCTTCCAGCACATTTCGACCGACGAGGTCTTCGGCTCGCTGGGCGCCACCGGTCTCTTCAGCGAGACCACGCCGTATGCGCCCAACTCCCCCTATTCCGCCAGCAAGGCCGCGTCCGACCATCTGGTGCGCGCCTGGCATCACACCTAC
>CAZPOS010000150.1:0-13358 GCA_964588065.1 uncultured Reyranella sp. | reverse complement strand
GGCCACGTCCACTGGGCGCCCACTGCTGCCGACGCGCGGCGCATCATCGCCGAGCTCTGCCAGAGCGTGAACGCCCGTACCGTGGCCAAGTCGAAGTCGATGGTGGCGGAGGAGATCGCGCTCAACGATCATCTCGAAGCGCTGGGGATCGCGCCGATCGAGACCGATCTCGGCGAGTACATCATCCAGCTGCGTCACGAGCCGCCCAGCCACATCATCGCGCCGGCCGTCCATCTCACCAAGGACCAGGTCGCCGACACGTTCCTCGAACACCACGCCAAGCTCGGATTCGACAAGCGCCTGACGGAGCGCAACGACCTCGTCGCCGAAGCGCGCCACGTGCTGCGCCAGAAGTTCCTCGATGCCGATGTCGGGCTGACGGGCGCCAACTTCCTGGTGGCCGAGACCGGCTCGTCGATGCTGGTGACCAACGAGGGCAATGCCGATCTCTCGAACACGCTGCCGCGGATGCATATCGTGCTGGCCAGCATCGAGAAGGTGATCCCGACACTCGAGGACGCGGCGGTACTGCTGCGCGTGCTGGCGCGCTCGGCGACCGGCCAGGAATCGTCGGCCTATACGACCCTCAACACGGGGCCGAAGCGGCCGGGCGATCTCGACGGGCCCGATCAGTATCACGTGGTGTTGCTCGACAACGGGCGGTCGAGCGTGCTCGGCACCGAGATGCAGGACATCCTGCGTTGCATCCGCTGCGGCGCCTGCATGAACCATTGCCCGGTCTACGGCGCCGTTGGCGGCCACGCCTATGGCTGGGTCTATCCCGGCCCGATGGGCGCGGTGCTGACGCCGCAGCTGGTGGGCGTCGAGGAGGCGAGCAGCCTGCCCAATGCCTCGACCTTCTGCGGTCGATGCGAGAGCGTCTGTCCGGTCCGCATCCCGCTGCCGAAGCTGATGCGCCACTGGCGCGAGCGCGAGTTCGAGAAGCATCTCACCCCCAAGGCCGTGCGCCAGGGTCTCGCCTTATGGAGCTTCGCCGCGCGGCGGCCCGCCCTCTATCGCCGGCTGACGGGGATCGCCAATCGCGTGCTGGCGCTGTTCGGGCGCGCGGACGGCCGCTACGGCGCACTGCCGCTGGCTTCCGGCTGGACCCGTTTCCGGGATTTCCCGGCGCCGCAAGCCGGCGGGACCTTCCACGCGCGCTGGGCGAAGAGGAAGGCATGAGCAACGCCGCCAACGACGCACGCGCCCAGATCCTGGGCGGCATTCGCCGCTCGCTGCGCCGCGGCGAGCTTTCGGGCGACGCGCGCAAGGCGGCCGAGACACGCCTGGCCGAGCCGCCGCGTGGACCGTCGGTCGCGCGCGCGCAGCTGCCTCAGGCCGAGAAGGTCGCTCTGTTCTGCCAGTGGGCCGAAACCCTCAACGCCACGGTGGCCCGGGTCGGCCCGGCCGAAGTACCGGGCGAGGTGAGCGCCTATCTCGCACGCAACAACCTGCCCGCGAGCGTCGCGATGGCGCCCTCGCCGCTCCTCGAAGGCTATGACTGGGCCAGCCAGAAGATGCTGTCGATCCGGCGCGGCCGCGGAGAGGGCAGCGACCAGGTATCCGTCACCGGCGCCTTCGCCGGCATCGCCGAAACCGGCACGCTCGTCATGGCGTCCGGTCCGGATCATCCGGTGTCGCTCAACCTGCTGCCGGACACGCATGTCGTCGTGCTGCGCGAATCTGACATCGTCGGCGGCTACGAGGATGCCTGGGGGCGGCTGCGCGCACGCTACGGCAAGAACCTGATGCCGCGCACGGTCAACACGATCACCGGACCGTCGCGCACCGGGGACATCGAGCAGACGATCGAACTGGGCGCCCACGGGCCGCGGCGCATGCACATCCTGGTCGTGCGCGACTGATGGCGGGCGGCGGCGCCACTCCTGGTGAGCTGCGCCCCGGTGAGCTCCGCATCGTCGGAACGAGCGTGACGCGCGAGGTCGAGCTGCTGCTGGATCGAGTGGCGGAGTCCGTCGGCAAGCGGGCGCCCCGCGTGCTGGAAGTCGGGGCGCGTACGCTCGTTTCCGACCGCAACGTGCGCAACTGGCGCAAGGCGGTGCTGACGCGCTTCGGGACCAAGGCACGCTTCGTCGGGCTCGACCTGTTCGAGGGTGCCAACGTCGATTGCGTCGCCGACATCTGTGGCGATCCGCGAGCCTTGAAGGACAAGCTCGGCGACGAGCCGTTCGACCTGGTGATCTGCTGCCACGTGCTCGAGCACACCCGACACCCGGCGCGCGCGGCACGGAACATGGAACGCGTGGCGCGGCCGGGGGCGCTTCTGTTCGTCTCTAGCGCCTGGTCACAGGCCTTCCATGCCGCGCCCGACGACTACTGGCGCTTTTCGGCGCGGGGTCTGATGCTGCTGTTCGAACGATTCGAGATCGCTTCGTCTTTCTACAGCGGCGGCGATGTCGGGCTGGACGTTGCCTATCGGATCGAGCGCGGCGGCAAGCCGGCGGTCGATCCGGGGGCGGGCGCCGTCGAGCAAGGCCTGTTCCAGCTCGTCCTGGATCATGAGGACAACCGCGCCGTTCTGGCGCGCCAGGCGACCGAGCGCCTGCCGGTGTCGCGTACCTATATGCCCTGCATGTCCGTCAATCTGGTAGCGCGGCGCGCACCGACGTAGCGGCCTCCTGCCGTGCGGACAAAAGAAAAGAGCGGGCTCTCGCCCGCTCTTTCCAGTTCTTGGATCGTCCCGCGACTAGAAGCGCAGGTCCATACCCAGCAGCAGACCCCAGCTGTTGCCCGAGACGGCAGCAGTCGGACCCGAAGCCGTGTACAGCAGACCACCGCCGGTGAGCTTCACGCCCGGCCCGAGCGCGTAGTTCACACCGAGCTCCCACTTGTTGACCGACTCCTGGCCAAAAGCGAGGTTGGCGGGATTGCTGCCGTTGCCGAAGGCGGTCGAGTTCACGCCCGGAACGCCGGTGGCGGCCGGCGTGGTGCAGGTCGCGCTGTTGACGGCGATGGTGCTGCAGCCGACCGAGCCGTTACCGTTGTTGTTGTACGAACCGGTCCAGCCGAACGACATCTGCCAGGGGCCGGTCTCGTACATCAGACCCGCGGTGTAGAAGCGCGTGTCGTTGTTCTGACCCGTGTAGTAGTTCGAACCGAGGCCCTGGTTGTCCCAGCCAAGCGCGCCACCGAGGGTGAAGCCCTTGAAGCCGACCTGAGCGCCGACGACCCACTGCTTCCAGGCCGTCGCGTTGGCACCGGTCGACAGGTTGGCCGCGCCAGCGAACGGCTGGTTGCCCGGGATGAAGCTGCCGTACAGGAACGCGCCGTACAGAGCGACCGTGACGTCACCGAACTTGTTCAGGTAGTTGGCGCCGACGTCGAACACGTCCTGATAGGAGTAGTCGTTCGTCAGGCAGTTCGGCGAAGACGTCGCGTTGGTGTAACCGCAAACGCCCTGGGTCGCGGAGCCCGGGCCGACGCCGAGGCCGGAGCCTGCGCCACCCTGCGGGTTCACGTTGACCTTGGGACGATAGCCGACGCCGATCTGCAGGCCCTGGAAGCGCGGGGTGAAGTAGTTGATGCCCTGCGCGTCCTGGAACTGACCGGCGTTGGTCGTCGTCGTAGCGTGGAACCACGCCTTGTTGTTGTTGATGACGCTCTGGTTGGCCCAGGCGAAGTTCGTGTTGTGCTGAACGGCACCGAAGCCCAGCAGGGCCGACGGCGTGCCGTAGTACATACGGTAGGTCGCGGGATCGCGCGCGCCGAACTCGATGCGGCCCCAGTCGCCGAAGGCGAACAGGAAGGCTTCGTCGATCCAGGCACCGGCAGCCGCACCAGCGTTCTGGTTCCAGCCTTCGAGTTCGACGTGCACGCCGACCGAGGTACCGTTGTCCAGCTTGGTCTGGCCGATGAAGTGGATTTCACCTTCCTGCTGGAAGTTGAGACCCTTGTACTGCGCCCACGTGCCGTTGGTGGCGTAGGTCGACTGGATGCCGCCGGCGACAGCGTAGAACTGGTAATAGCCGCCCACGCCGATCTTGATCGGATCGGCGGCCATGGCCGGGGCGGCCATCAACCCGCCGACGACCAAGGCGGTCGAGCCAAGTAGAAGCTTCTTCATCATTCTCCCTCTCTCATTGATCAGAGACTGGTACGTACCAAAAAGGCCTGTCCGACCGGCGGGAACTGGAAGCCTGAAGCACAAAGCTCACGGAATCCGCCAATACGACGGGGCTATAAAACACTTCGCCAAATCGAGGGTCAAGAAATGGTCGCCGGGCGGCTTCATTCTGCCCGCACCTGTGGCGTCTTTGTCACATTTTGCGCGCCTAAACAGCAGGTAAGGAAGCTTCGCGCAGGACGGGTTTCTTCAAGATACTATCTTATCGTCTATGAAAGTCTTTTGTAAGGACTTATTGCGCCGCGTCGCCCCGCCGCTTGCAGTTCATGTCTCGTTGAGCCTATGGTCGCCGCCACTGTCGCCGCCGCAGAATCGCGGCCCATGGGAACATCAAGGCCATTCTATGACGGGACCGTCCAAATTCGTGAGCATCGTCGCGGCTGCGCTTGTGGCGGTCACCGCCAGCGGCTGCGCCGACGAGACCAGCAAGTACGAAAGGGCGACGGGTCCGTCGGGCGACCGTAGCCGAGAGGACGTTCGGGCAGGACTGGGCGGGCGTACACAGGAGCAGGGCACTCTTTTCGGACCCGGCGGACTTCTGGGCTCCAAGCCCCAGAAGAAGGAAGACGGCGGCACCGGCGTGGCGGTGAACGCCTATCTCTGGCGCGCGTCGCTCGACACGATCAACTTCATTCCGCTCGTCTCGGCCGATCCGTTCGGCGGCGTCATCATCACCGATTGGTACACGCCGGCAGAGACGCCCAACGAGCGCATGAAGGTCCAGGTGACGATCCTCGATCGCGAGCTGCGCGCCGACGGCGTCCGTGTCTCGGTGTTCAAGCAGCAAACCAGCCCCCGGGGCGGCAACTGGGTGGACGCCCAGGTCGATCCACGCACCAACATCGACATCGAGAACGCCATCCTCACGCGCGCTCGCCAGCTTCGCATCGCCGGCGGGTCCTGAGGCGACGCCGGAGGACGAACCGCCTCAATCCTCGGGCGGGACGAACATGTAGCCGGCGCTGCGCACCGTGCGGATCGACGTCGGCCGTTTCGGATCGACCTCGATCTTGCGACGGATGCGCAGGATCCGGATGTCGATGGCGCGATCGAAGGCTTCCATCTCGCGATGGCTGGTGGTCTCGAGCAGCCAGTCGCGGGTGAGCGGCCGGTTGGGGTTCTCGGCGAACAGTTTCAGCAGCTCGTATTCCCCGGCACGCAGGGGGATTTCCTCGCCGGAGAGGGCGACCAGCCGGCGCGACTGCAGATCGAGCAGGCACCGGCCCATGCGCACCCGCTCGCCGCTCGTCGCGGCCTCGGCACCGCCGGCCCGGCGCAGGACCGCCTTGATGCGCGCCAGCAGTGCGCGCGGCTCGTAGGGCTTGGCGACGTAGTCGTCGGCGCCGGTCTCCAGCCCCACCACCTGGTCGATCGTGTCGCCACTGGCGGTGAGCATGATGATGCCGGTCTTGCGGCTGCGCTCGCGCAGGAAGCGCGCGAGGGAGAAGCCGTCCTCGCCACCCGGCAGGCGAAGATCGAGCAACACCAACGCGGGTGGGTCCTTCTCGACCAGTTTGCGCAGCGCGGCGCCCGAGTCGACGCCAGACGCGCGATACTGATTCCCGCCGAGGAATTCGATCAGTGTCTCGCGCTGAAAGGCCTCGTCCTCGACGACGATGATGTGCGGCCGCAGGTCTTTTAGCTTCGACACTGCAATAAGTTAGCGGAAGTCCGGTCGGGAGGAAAGAGCGTCAAAAGGAACGCGACCAGCGAAAGCTGCCGGTCACGAGACCGGTGGAGCCTTGCTCGAAATAATAGCGGTGGGCACCTAGTCCGACCGAAAGCGTCCCGCCGGACACGTCGGAGATCGCGTGACCGATCGAGACGCTCGCCAGCTTGGCCGTGCCGACGGTGTAACTCGGCAGCACATACTGCGCGTAGTCCATGTGCCCGACCGAAACGCCCACGGAAAACCCGCCGCGAGACCACGAAAGACCGACCGTCGCCAGGCGGGTCATCGTCAGCCGATCGCCGGAGGGACTCTCGGCCAGGGTCGTGTCGAGACCGGAAAGCCCGAGTGCGAACCCGTATTGGCTTCCCAGGTCGGTGATCTGAGCCGTGGCGCCCTCCGGGCTGAAGGCCTGCGCCTGTCCGGCTAGGAGCATCGCGAGGAGGGAGAAGGCGAGAGAACGAAGCATGGGGACCATCCTTCTTCGACGACGCCGACGGGGCGGCCGCGGGACCGGGCGGATTGCCGGCGATCAGCGCCTGATCTGTTGGAGCATCGGCTGCGACGACGGAGTCGACATCGCGGGTGCGACGCGACCCGACGCGTCCCTTGGCGCCCCTGCCGGCGACGGCATCGGCGTCACGGGAGGAAAGCCCACCGCCGGCACCGACCCCGAGTGCGCATTCGGGGTCGTCGATCTCGGCGACGGCTGGTCTTCGCCGGCATGGCGCGGAACGTCCCAGGCATTGGCCGGCTGAGCGACCGCGAGAGCGAGAAGGGCGGCGGTGGCAGCCTTGAGGGCAGACCTGACAAGCATCGGAGTCTCCGGTTGAGGTGGCGGGCGGCTGGACGCCGTCCGTCGATGGCCGAACGATAGGAGCGGCGCGTTTCCACAGGACTGCTCGGACGCTTCGTCCGGTTTCGTGCGTTGCGCGGCTGGGCGTTCGGCGACGCCGGCACCCCCAAGGGCTGGGCTGCGATCCCCCAAAGAAGAGCGGCGCCCGCGAGGGGCGCCGTTCCCGGAGGTGCCGGCGACGAACCGGCTTCGATCGGATGCTCAGCGCGACGGCAGCTTCGGCGTCTGCGGCGCGAGGGCCGGCTTCTGCGAGGGCATGTTCATGGTGCCCGTCGGCCGCTGCGAGGGCAGCGACACCGGAGGAGCGGGCCTGGGAGCCGGCGCGTTCATGGTGCCCGACATGTTCGTGGAAGTCGGGATGGGCTGCTTCGACAGGGTCTGGGCGTTGGCCGGCAGGGCGATGGCGGCGGCAAGAACGGTAGCGGCGGCGGCGATGGCGAACTTGGCGAACATTGAAGTCTCTCCCTCGATGTGGCGGGCGGCGGGATGCCGTCCGTCGATGGGAGGAAAGGTAGGTGGCGCCGGTTTCCCGCCGACTGCGCGAGACGCCAGGTTGGTTTCGTGTGTTGCAACGGCAATGGTGCGATGCCTCGCGAAACACACGAAACACTTCCCGGCCCAAACGTTACAAGCCGGAAACCGGATTGGGTGTAGAACAAGTCATGTCAGACACCCGTAATGCGATCAGCGGCGATTCCGCACCCTCACCCCGGCGCAGCGCATTGCACGCCGAACTCGCCGCGGCACGCGCGCAGCTGGCGGGGCTGCATCAGCTGATGAAAACAATGTGCGATGGGATGACGGACGGCATCGCCCTGTTCGACGCCGACCGCCGGATCGTTCACATCAACAAGGCCGCGCAGGACTTTCTCGGGATAGGGCCGGTGCTGCCCGGCACGAAAGGCGAAGACATCCTGTTCGCGAGGCAGGCCGCCGGGGACGTCGCTGTCGTTTCTGGCGAGGCTTTGACGATCGATCAACGCATGGCGCTAATCTTCGCGCCGGAAGGCAGCCGGTTCGAACGCGCGCTGGCGAACGACCGCCACGGTGAAATCATCTTTCGCCCATTGGCCGGAGGGCAGACGCTCTGCATCTGCCGCGACATCACCGAGCACAAGCGGCGGCAGCGCGAACTCGAGGAAGCGCGCGACGCGTTGGCGGACGCGCACAGGCTGACGAGCACGATCCTCGACACGATGCCGGACGGTGTGGCGCTTTTCGACGCCGACCGCCGGCTGGCCTATGTCAACGATGCCCTCCACAGGCACATGGTCTTGCCGGGAAAGGAGGCGATCCGCCTGGGCATGACGATGGAGGAGATCGCGCGCGCCCGGATCGCGGCCGGCGAGACGATCGCGGAGCAGGGCCAGACGCTCTCGGCCGAGGATCGCGTCCAGCTTGCTCTCAAGCCCGGCGGAAACCGGTTCGTCCGGGAGCTGGCCACGGGCCGTCATGTCGAATTCATCTTCCAGCCGGTGGGCGATGGCCGAACGCTCGGCATCTACCGCGACATCACCGACCTGAAGCAGCAGGAAAGAGAACTGGCGAAGTCACACGCCGAGACGCAGGAAGCACGCGAGCTGATGGAAGCCGTGCTCGGCAGCATGCGGGACGGCGTCGCGTTGTTCGGCGACGGCCGAATTCTCTATGGCAATCCGGCGCTGGCCGGTCTCTTCGAGTTCGCCGGACTCTCCGATCCCTGCGGTATGAGAATCGTCGATGTGCTCGCCAGCCTCGACGCCGCCGGCGATCGCATGGTCGAAGACGGCGTGATCGTTTCCGCGGAGGAGCGCGCACGGCGCATCCTCGCCGGCGAACCGGCGAGCTACGAACGGGAACTGCCGTCCGGTCGGCACATCGAGTACCGTTTCGAAAGACTGCCCGACGGTCGGACTGTCGGCCACTACCGCGACATTACCGAACGCAAGCGCCGTGAGGTCCGGCTAGAGCGGGCACACGCCGAGACCACTGCGACACGCGCCCTGCTGAACGAA
Source organism: uncultured Reyranella sp. (assembly GCA_964588065.1). Taxonomy (GTDB): domain Bacteria; phylum Pseudomonadota; class Alphaproteobacteria; order Reyranellales; family Reyranellaceae; genus Reyranella. The sequence continues at coordinate 4,695 of CAZPOS010000150.1, read as the reverse complement.
GTACTCGACAACATGACCGACGGACTCGTGCTGTTCGACGAGGAGCTGCGGCTCCTTTATTCGAACCAGGCGATACGCGACTACTTCGACATCGGGATGGTTGCGATCCAAGGCAAGACGCTGTCCGAACTGCTGGAAATCCAGCATGCCTCGGGCGATCGCGTCCTTGAAAACGGCAAGCCACTATCGGTCGAGGACAGGCTGGCGCGCATCGTCGATCCCGAGGGAGGACGGGCGGAGCGCGTGCTCCGATCGGGCCGTCATATCGAGCGATTCTACCGCACGCTGAGCGACGGCAGGCGACTCGGCATCTACCGCGACATCACCGATATCAAGCAGCGCCAGGTGGCCGCGCAGCGCATCCTCGACAGGATGGAGGCCGGCGAGCGCCTGATGCGCGTCGTCCTCGACGCCATGCCCGACGGGGTCGGGCTGCTCGACGGCGAGAAGGTTCTTTATGCCAACAGGACGATGTCGGAGCTGTTCGGCTATGCCGGGCTGATCATCCGGCCCGGCACCACCCTGTCAGACATCGTGCGTGCCCAGGAGGCGGCCGGCGACCACGTGTTCGTCGATGGCCGGCCGCTCACGCTCGACGAGCGGGTGTCGCGGGTGCGGGCGCCCGGCGGCAGCCGCTTCGAGCGCACACTGCCCTCGGGCCGCCATGTCGAGTTTCTCTTCATGCCGGTGGGCGACGATCGGATCCTGTGCGTCTATCGCGACATCACGACCCTGAAGGAGAAGCAGGGGGAACTGGAGAAGGCCCAGGACGAAGTCAGGGCGACCCGCAACCTGATGTCCGACGTCCTGAAGGGCCTGCCTCTCGGCGTCACCGTTTTCGATTCGGAACGCCGGCTGGTCTACGCCAACCGCGAATTCTCGGCAAAGAGCCTCGGCCTGAAACCGGAGGCGCTCCCCGACCCGGTTCGGCTGGACGATATCATCCGCGCCCAGATCGCTGTCGGCGATCATCTCTATGCCGACGACGGCACGCCGCTGACGCTCGAGCAGCGGCTGGCGCTCTGTCTCGCACCCAAGGGCAGCCGCTCGAACCGCGTCCTGCCGTCGGGCCGCCACTTCGAGTTCTCCTTCCAGCCGGTGGGCCAGGGAAACACGATGGCGCTGGTGCGCGACGTCACGGACCTCCACCGCCGGCAGGCCGAACTGGAACAGGCGCGCGACGAAGTCGCCGCCGCCCACAAGCTCACGATCACCATCCTGGAGTCGATGACGGATGGGTTCAGCCTTTTCATGCCCGACGGCCGCATCGCCCGCATGAACAACGCCGTCCGCACGGAATTCGGGATTCCGGAAGACAAGGCGCGCGACATCACCCTCCGGGAACTCGTGCAGATGCAGATCGCGGCGGGCGACCAGGTCGTGGTCGACGGCAGGGTCCTGTCGGCCGAGGAACGGATCGCGCGCATTCTCGATCCGGCCGGCTGCCAGTTCGACCGCGTGATGCCGTCGGGTACGCATGTCGAGTTCAACTTCCGGCCGGTGGGCGATGGCCGGACGCTGGGCATCTACCGCAACATCACCGAACTCAAGCGGCGGCAGACCGAGCTCGAACGCGAACGCGACAGGACGGCCGCGGCGCGCCAACTCATGAGCACGGTGCTGGATGGCATGACCGACGGCGTTGCCCTGATCGATGCCGAGCAGCGGCTCGTCCTCTTCAGCAGGGGAGCGCGGAAGATTTTCGGCTTCCCGTCGGATTCCTTCGGACTAGGGAAGAAAATCGTCGACCTCCTGCAGGCGGAGGTTGCCGCCGGCGATGTCATGATCATGGATGGCAAGGTTCTGTCGGTCGAAGATCGGATGGCGCTGATCTTCGATCCCGGCGGAAGCCGCTTCGAGCGCGAGCGGCCGGGGGGACGCCATATCGAGTATACCCACATACCGTTGAAGGACGGCAGTACGGTGGCGCTCTACCGCGACATCACCGAACTCAAGCGGCGGCAGTCCGAACTCGAATCCGCACGCGATGCCGCGGAGGCCGCCAACCAGGCCAAGTCGACCTTCCTCGCCACCATCAGCCACGAGATCCGCACGCCGATGAACGGCGTCATCGGCACCGCCGAACTCCTGGAACGCGAACCGCTCGACGAGCGCCAGAAGCGGCTGGTGCGCACGGTGCGGACGTCCGCGACCGCCTTGCTGCGCATCATCGACGACGTGCTCGACTTCTCGAAGATCGAAGCAGGCCGCATGGAACTGGAGGATGCGCCTTTCCAGCTGCGCGCCGTCATCGAAGGCACCGGCGAGACGCTGTCCGTACAGGCCGAGAGCCGCGGCCTTGCCGTCACCACGGTGATCGAGCCCGGCACCCCCGAACATCTGCGGGGGGATGCAACGCGCGTGCGCCAGATTCTCATCAACCTGATCGGGAATGCCATCAAGTTCACGGAAGTGGGCGAAGTCCGCGTCCAAGTCCGGACCGTTTCTGTGTCCGGCGATCGCGTGCGCCTCGCTCTGTCGGTGACCGATACCGGCATCGGCGTGAGCGCCGAGCAGGCGGCCCGGCTGTTCCAGCCCTTTTCCCAGGCCGACAACTCGACCACCCGGCGGTTCGGCGGCACCGGGCTCGGCCTTTCGATCGTGCGCCGGCTGGCCGAATTGATGGGCGGCGGGGTCACGGTGGAGAGCACGCCCGGCAAGGGGTCGACCTTCACCGTCACGCTCGAATTCGCCCGGGCCGAGGAGACCGGTGCCGAAACCGCCCGCCGGCCGATGGCGGCTCCGGAGATCCCGGGCGGCCGCGTGCTGGCGATCGACGACTATCCCATCAATCTCGAAGTGCTGACCGGCCAGCTCGAAATCCTGGGGGTGCCGGTCGATACGGCAGCCGACGGGATCGAGGGCCTGACGAAATGGCGCGAGCGGCGGTACGCCCTCGTCCTGACCGACATCCATATGCCGGACATGGACGGCTTCGAGCTGACGCGCCAGATCCGCGCGGAAGAGGCGACGGGGCCCGGGAGCCGCCATACGCCCATCGTCGCCCTGACTGCCAATGCGCTGAAGGGCGAGGCCGAGAAGTGCCTCGCCGCCGGCATGGATGGCTACCTCACCAAGCCCCTGACACTCGATCGGCTGCGCGAAGCCGTGGGCCGCTGGATGAGCGCACCCGCCGACGGGACGCCCGGCGAGAGGACTGGCGCGACGGCCCCACCCATCGATCGGCTGGTCGTCGCCCGGATGTTCGGCGACAACCCGGCCATGATCGAGCGTGTGCTGCAGCGATTCCGCGAAGCCGGCGCCGGGCTCGTCGCCGAGATCGTGGCGGCAGGCGAGGACCCGCCCCGGCTGATCGATCTCGCGCACAAGCTCAAGGGCGCCGCGCGCGCGGCGGGCGCGGTCCGACTGGGCGACCTGGCGGCTGCCCTGGAACAATCCGGCAGCACCGCCGCTGCCGCCGCGGTACAGGCCGAATGGCAGCGGGTCGTCCGGGTGCTGCCCGGTCCGTCCTGACGCACGGCCCTCGCTACCTGACGCTTGACGTGAGAGGCCGCAGCGGGCATCCGCTGCGGCCTCAGTCTTTTCTGGGAACACCTTTTTTCGGGAAGAATTCCGTGTCGCCCACGCCAGCCGCACCCACCGTGCGCTACAATTTCACCGAAACCGAGAGCAAGTGGCAGAAGGTCTGGGAAGAGCGCCAGACCTTCAAGGCTGCGATGGATCAGGGACGGCCGAAGTACTACGTGCTCGAAATGTTCCCTTATCCGTCGGGGCGCATCCACATGGGCCACGTGCGCAACTACACGCAGGGCGACGTGATCGCCCGCTACAAGCGCGCCAAGGGCTTCAACGTGCTGCATCCGATGGGGTGGGACGCGTTCGGCCTGCCGGCCGAGAATGCCGCCATGGAAAAGAAGGTCCATCCCAAGAAGTGGACCTACGAGAACATCGCCTCGATGAAGAAGCAGCTGAAGTCGATGGGCCTGTCTCTCGACTGGAGCCGCGAGCTGGCGACCTGCGATCCCTCCTACTACCGCCACCAGCAGAAGATGTTTCTCGACTTCTGGAAGGCCGGCCTCGCCTACCGCAAGGAGGCCTGGGTCAATTGGGATCCCATCGACAATACGGTGCTGGCCAACGAGCAGGTGATCGAGGGCAAGGGCTGGCGCACCGGCGCGCCCGTCGAACGCCGCAAGCTTACCCAGTGGAATCTCAAGATCACGCATTTTGCCGACGAGTTGCTGAGCCGCCTCGACACGCTCGACCGCTGGCCCGAGAAGGTTCGCCTGATGCAGGCGAACTGGATCGGCAAGAGTCGGGGCGCGCGCGTCTTCTGGGAACTGACCGACGCTTCGGGCGCAGATCACGGCAAGCTCGAGATCTTCACGACCCGTCCGGACACGCTGTTCGGCGCCTCGTTCATGGCGCTGTCGGCCGAGCATCCGCTGGTCCAGGGTCTCGCCGCGCACGATCCCGGCCTGCAGAACTTCGTCGCCGAGTGCCGCAAGACCGGCACCGCGGCCGCCGAGGTCGAGACCGCCGAGAAGCAGGGCTACAAGCTGCCGCTGCTGGCGAAGCATCCGCTGGTCCCGGGCAAGACGGTCCCGGTGTTCGCCGCCAATTTCGTGCTGATGGAATACGGCACGGGCGCGATCTTCGGCTGCCCCGGCCACGACGAGCGCGACCACGAGTTCGCGACCAAATACGGCCTGCCGATCCTGCAGGTCGTGGCGC
>CAZPOS010000149.1:9638-13508 GCA_964588065.1 uncultured Reyranella sp. | reverse complement strand
CACCTTGCCCAATATGTCGCGTGACGAAGCCAAGGCCATGATTGAAGATGCCGGCGGCAAGGTGGCAGGCAGTGTCTCGCGCAAGACGGATTATGTGGTTGCCGGCGCCGAGGCTGTAGATGCCGGCCAGCTGCAGCTCGCCGGCCAGGCAATCGGCCACCAGCTGGTGCACCTGCTCGGGATCGTCCTGGCCTTCCATGGCGGGCAGGATGTCGAGGCTGGCATTGAGCTCGGCGAGGCTCTTGCGGAAGCCTTCGAGACGGTCGCGATGGTCGCCGACAAGCATCCGCCGGTGCTGCAGCCGCGCGACCGCTTCGGCCGCGACGAGGACTGGATCGACTACCACCCCGCCTATCGCGAGATGGAGAAGATCGCCTACGAGGAATTCGGCCTGCACGCGATGAGTCATCGCGCCGGCGTGCTCGGCCTGGCGGAACCTGCCCTTCCGCTGGTGAAATACGCCTTCACCTATCTCTTCGTGCAGGGCGAGTTCGGTCTGATGTGCCCGGTCTCGATGTCCGACACCTCGAACTTCACGATGAAGACCCACGCCTCGCCCGAACTGAAGCGCCTGCTGATGGACCGGCTGCTGAGCCAGGATCCGACCCGGATGATGAAGGGCGCACAGCTGATGACGGAAAAGGCCGGCGGCTCCGACGTCGGCGCACTGGAGACCGAGGCCGAGCGCATCGGCGTCGGCGCCGACGGGATCGAGCGCTGGAAGATCTACGGCCAGAAGTGGTTCTGCAGCCATGCCGATGCCGACCTGGCGCTGATCCTCGCGCGCCCGCGCGGCGCGGCCGCGGGCACCCGCGGCCTTGCCATGTTCGCCCTGCCGCGGCGGCTCGAGGACGGTTCGCGCAACCGCTATCGGATCGTACGCCTGAAGGACAAGCTCGGCACGCGCTCCATGGCGTCGGGCGAGATCGTGCTCGACGGCGCCACGGCCTATCTCGTGGGCGACGTGAACCGTGGCTTCAAGCAGATGATGAGCCAGGTCAACCTGTCGCGGCTGAGCCATGGCGTGCGCGCCGCCGCAATGATGCGCCGCTGCCTCAACGAGGCGCTGGCCGCCGCACGCGGCCGCCGCGCCTTCGGCCGCGCCATCGCCGAATATCCCCTGCTGCGCCGCCAGCTCATGAAGATCATGCTGCCGACCGAGCAGGCGCTGTCGATGTACGCCTTCTCCGCCGACGCGATGGGTCGCGCGGACAAGGGCGATGGAGATGCCGCCAACCTGCTGCGCATCCTGACGCCGGTCTACAAGTTCCGCGCCTGCCGCGACAACATCCCGGTCGCCAGCGCCGCCCTCGAGGTCAAGGGCGGGCTGGGCTACATCGAGGAATGGGTGACGGCACGACTGGTGCGCGATGCGCAGATCGGCACCCTGTGGGAGGGCACCTCGAACATCAACGCGCTCGACGTGGTGCAGCGCGCCGTCGGCAAGGCCGGCGGCCACAAGACGCTCTCCGCCGCGCTGAAGGCCAAATACGAGCCGAGCGGCGCCCTGCCCGGCCAGTACAAGGGCCTGCTCGGCGCCACGCTCGACCGGGTCGAACGCTTCGTCGAGGCGGTTGCCGCCGATCCCAAGCACGAGAAGCGCTCCCGCCTCGCCGCCGGCGCGCTCTATCACGCGACGACGGCGGCCCTTCTGGCCTGGGAAGGCGCCACCCTCGGCGCCCAAGGCGGCGACGCCCGCCGCCTGCTGCTGTCACGCCTGGTCATCGAACACCGCCTAGCCCCGCAGGATCCGCTCTCGCTCGGCGAGCAGGCCTGGGAAGAGGAAGCCATCAACCTCCTCCTCGACGATGCGCCTGTGCCGCTGGCGAAAGCGGTGTCGTTGGTCGCGGCGTAGCGACAAGGGTCCCTCGCTGCGCTCGGGATGACAATCATGGGTTGCTGGCGCACGGAACCCATTGCGATAAAGTTGTCATCCCGAGCGCAGCGAGGGACCTTTGGCGACCGATGTTGACTTACTACGTTTACATTCTCACGAACATTAAGCGGAACGTGATGTATGTCGGCGTCACGAATGACCTGGAGAAGCGCGTCGCCGAACATCGCGGCGGAACAGGCGGCGCCTTCACGCGGCAGTATCGCGTGAACACGCTGGTCTACGCCGAAGAATACCAGCAGATCGAAGACGCGATCGTGCGGGAGAAGCAGATCAAGGGATGGCGAAGGTCGAAGAAGGACGCGCTGGTGGAAGCGGCGAATCCGACGTGGGCCGATTTGCTTGAGGCAGGCACCACCAAAGGTCCCTCGCTCCGCTCGGGATGACAAAATCTCTTCAGCAACCCTAAGATTGTCATCCCGAGCGGAGCGAGGGACCTTTCTCTAGCGCTTCAACACCTCTTCCGTGTGCTCGCCCAGCAGCGGTTCGCGGTAGAGCGGGCTCGACGGTTCGTTCTTGAAGCGCACCACGGGGCCGAAGTGGAGGCGGCCGTCGGCGTCCGTCACCATGAAGCCGCGCTTCTGAAGGTTGGCGTCGGCGATGGCTTCGGGGAGCGTGTTGACCGGGCCGTAGCAGATGTCGAGCGTGGCGAGGTACTCCATCCAGTGCGCCAGCGGCTTGGCGCGGAAGGTTTCGGCGAGGAAGTCCATCACCGGCTGCTGGTGGGTGCCGGGCCATTCGCAAAGCCCGGCCATCTCCGGTTTGCCGAGCGCCCCCAAGAGATTCTTGATGAACTTCATCTCCTGGCCCGCGATCACGAGCTGGCGGCCGTCGGACGTGTCGTAGACCCGGTAGAAGGCCGAGCCGCCGGTGGTGCGCTGCTGCTTCACGTCGGGATGCCTGTTCTCGGCGAAGGCCGTGCCGACCACATTGGCGCAGGAGGCCATCAGCGATTCGTGCATCGAGACGTCGATATAGTCGCCACGGCCGGTGTCCTTGCGGCGCAGCAGCGCCATCAGCACGCCCGCCAGACCATGGAGACCGCTCACCAGGTCGGCGACCGGGATGCCGGGGATCGCCGGCCGGCCATCGTCGCCCAGGGTCAGGCTCAGCACGCCCGTCATCGCTTCGAGCGCGAGATCATGCGCGGCGCGGCCGGGATAGGCGCCGTCCTGGCCGAAGGCGCTGATCGAGCAGTAGACGATGCCGGGATTCTTCGCGGCGACGGCGTCGTAGCCGATGCCGAAGCGCGCGGCGACGCCGGGACGGAACGATTCGACCAGCACGTCGGCCTCGCAGGCGAGACGAAAGAGATCGGCGCAGCCCTGCTCGCTCTTGAGGTCGAGCACGACGCTCTTCTTGCCGCGGCCCATGTTGCGGAAGAACACCGAGGTGCGCTCGTCGGGCGGCAGGATGTGGCGGCCGGGATCGCCCTCGCCCGGCGGCTCGACCTTGATCACCTCGGCGCCGTGGTCGGCCAGCGACGTGGTGAGATAGGGGCCCGGCAGGAACCAGGAGAGATCGACGACCTTGATGCCCTGAAGTTTCATGACGGCTTGCCTAGCAATGTGTCGTTGTCGGCACCGAGCGGCGAACAGGCGGACTGTGCCAGCCGTTCGCCGTCGATGCGCAGGGGGTTGGCGAGGATGCGCAGATCGCCCTTCACCGGATGCGGCACGGACGAGACCATGCCGGCCGCCCGCGCGAAGTCGCTGTCGAGCGCCTGATCGAGGCGATAGACCGGCGCAGCCGGCAGCAGCCCGTTCATCGCGGCCAGCCACTCCGCCGTCGTGCGCGTGCGGAACGTCACGTCGAGTTCCGCCGACATTGACGCGCGATTCTTCGCCCGCGTGTTCGGATCGGGAAAGCGCGGGTCAACAACGAGATCACTGCGTCCGATCACCTCGCACAGATTCAGCCAGAATTTCTGCGTCATGCACATGATGAAGATCCAGCCGTCCTTCGTCGGGAAGGTC
>CAZPOS010000149.1:0-9607 GCA_964588065.1 uncultured Reyranella sp. | reverse complement strand
GCGCGGCACCCGTGGCGAGACGTCGCCCTCGTTGAGGTACCAGAGGCCGGGATAGGTGAGCTGGTGCATGGCGACGTCGTAGAGGCAGGTATCGACGTCGCAGCCCTGTCCCGTGGTGCGGGCCCGCAGCAGGCAGGCGAGCAAGCCCACGATGCCGGTGAGCCCGCTCATGCTGTCGATCATCGAAACGCCGACCCGCGTCGGCGGCCCGTCGGGCTCGCCCGTCAGCTCCATCAGCCCGGCCTCGGCCTGCATCAGGAAATCGTAGCCGGGCCAATCCTTGCGCTCGTTGTCCCGCCCATAGGCGGAGATATGCAGGCAGACGATCGACGGCTTCAGATGTTTCAGGCTGGCATAGTCGATGCCGAGCTTGGCCGGCTGGGTGCCGCGCATATTGTTCACGACGCAGTCCGCGCCCTTCACCAGCGCCTCGAACCGGCGCCTTCCCTCCTCCGACTTCATGTCGAGGGTCACACTCTTCTTGCCGAGGTTCCACGCCTGGAAATACTCGCTGTCGTTCTCGCCGAGCTTGTACGGCCCGACCTGCCGCGAGGGATCGCCGCCGTCGGGGGCCTCGATCTTGATCACCTCGGCACCCAGCTCGGCCAGGAACATCGTGCCATAGGGACCGGCGCCGAACTGTTCGAGCGTCAGGACGCGAATGCCCTCCAGCGGCTTGCCGCTCACGAGATCGGGTTCCGCTTGATCAACTGCCGCGCGATGATGATGCGCTGCATCTCGTTGGTGCCCTCGCCGATGCAGGTCAGCGGGGCGTCGCGGTAGAGCCGCTCGATATCGTATTCCTTCGAGTAGCCATAGGCGCCGTGGATGCGCATCGATTCGATGCTGTTCTCCAGCGCGGCTTCGGAGGCGAAATACTTCGCCATGCCGGCCTCCATGTCGCAGCGTTCGCCGCGATCGAAGATGGCGGCGGCGTCCAGGGTCAGCAGGCGGGCGGCGCGGGCACGCGTCGCCATCTCGCCGAGCTTGAGCTGGATCGCTTGGTGCTCGCAGATCGGCTTGCCGAAGGTCCTGCGCAACTGCGAGTAGCCGGTAGCCAGCCGCAACGCGCCTTCAGCGATGCCGACGCCGCGCGAGGCGACGTTGATGCGACCCAGTTCGAGCCCGCCTGCGACCTGCGCGAAACCCTGCCCCTCGACCTCGCCGATCAGATGATCGGCTGGGATCCTGTAGTCCTCGAACACCAGCTCGCCCGAATCGATCGACTTGTAGCCGAGCTTCTCCAGCTTGGCTCCGACCGTGAAGCCCGGCCCCTTGGGCGTGATGAACAGACTCATGCCGGTGTGGCGCGGATTGGCCTCGGGATCGGTCTTCACCAGCATGGCGAAACAGTGGCCCTCGATGCCGTTGGAGATCCAGGTCTTGGTGCCGTTGATCACGTAGCCGTCGTTGCCGTCGCGCCGGGCGACCATGCGGATCGACTGGAGGTCGGTGCCGGCATCGGGTTCGGTGAGCGCCAGCCCGCCGCGGATCTCGCCGGTCGCGAACCTGGGCAACCAGCGCTCCTTCTGGCGCGGCGTGCCGAATTTCTCGACCGCCAGGGCGAGCATGAGGTGGGAGTTGAAGATGCCGGTGATCGCCATCCACACCGAGGAAATGCGCATCACGATCTCGGCATAGGTCGTCGCCGGCAGGCCGAGCCCGCCATAGTCCGGGCTGATCGTGGCGCCGAACAGGCCGAGTTCCCTCATCTGTTCGACGAGTTCGGCCGGCCATCGGTCGGCATGGTCGAATTCCTTCACGCGGGGCGCCACCTCGCGCTCGATCCAACGGTCGATGGTGGCGAGAAGCTGGGCTTCGTCGGCCTTGTCGATCTTGTTCATTGCGTCCTCCCGGCGATCATCATGCCCGACGGCGGGGAGCGGACAAGGCCGCGGAACCTCAGGACGAAATCGAGGTCGGACGCGCTCTAGGCGGCACGACACACCTCGTGCATCATCGCGGGCAACAAACGCCGAACAAAGGAACAATGAGATGAGGAGACGCCACTTCACGGCCGGTCTGGCAACGCTGCCGTTCGTCCCGACTTTCGCCCTCGCCCAGACCGACGACTGGCCAAATCGCAATGTCCGCATCGTCTGTCCGTTCACACCCGGCGGCTCGCAGGACAATATCGCCCGCCGTCTCGCCGCCAAGCTCGGTGACGAGTTCGGTCAGACCTTCGTGGTCGAGAACCGCACCGGCGCCGGCGGCTCGATCGCGGCGGACAATGTCGCCAAGTCGCCGCCGGACGGTTACTCGGTGCTGCTGGGCAATATCGGCAGTCACGCGCTGGTGCCCCACCTGTATCGCAAGCCGGCCTACAATGCCGTCACCGACCTCGAGACCGTGGCATGGATCGGCACGCAGCCGAACCTGCTCTGCTGCAACCCCACCTTCCCGCACGACACGCTGCCCAAACTGCTCGCAGCGGCGAAGAAGGAGCCGGGCAAGTATTCGTTCGGTTCGTCGGGTCTCGGCACGTCTCCGACGCTCACCATGGAGCTGTTCAAGCAGAAGACCGGCGCCGACATCACCTTCATCAGCTATCGCGGCGCCGCGGCGGCGGCGGCGGACGTGCTGGCCGGGCATCTGCCGATGGTGATCTCCAACATCGATTCGCTCATGGGCCAGGTGAGGGCCGGCAAGCTGAAGCCGATGGCGTCGAGCGGCGCCAAGCGCTCGCCGGTCCTGCCCGAAACGCCGACTTTCGCCGAGGCGGTCTCGCCCGACCTGGTCGTGACCTCGTGGTCGATCTGGGCGGTGCCCACGGGAACGCCGGCGAAGATCAAGGACAGGCTTCGGATCGCCACGGAGAAGGCCTTGAAGTCTCCCGACGTGATGGAGAGCATGATGGCCGGCGGCTTCGAGCCGGGAATCATGACCGTTCCCGAGATCGACGCCTATATCCAGACCGAGATCAAACGCTGGGGCGAGGTCATCCGTGCCGCGGGCATCAAGGCCGAATAAACATCTGATCCCCGACCTGCTGGCGCCGGGCCTCGACCTAGTGTTCTGCGGCACCGCACCGAGCCCGGCCTCGTTCAAGGCGCGCGCCTACTATGCCAATCCCGGCAATGCCTTCTGGCCGACCCTGCATGCGGTCGGCCTGACGCCGGAGCGGCTCGCTCCACGGCGTTATGCCGAGCTGCTGGCGATGGGTCTCGGACTGACCGACCTCAACAAGACCGAGGTCGGATCGGATCACGAACTCAGTCCCGAGGCGATGGACGCGCAGTCGCTGCATGCCAAGCTGCGGCGTTTCCGCCCCGCTGCCATTGCCTTCACGTCCAAGAACGCCGCGTCGCTCGCCCTCGGCGTCAAGGCGCCGGCCTACGGCCGGCAGGTCGAGCTTCTCGAAGGCGCGGTCGCTTTCGTGCTGGCGTCGCCCTCGGGGCGCGCCCGATCGTTCTGGACGCTGGAGCCCTGGAAGGAAGCCGCCGCCTTCGTCGCCGAACGACGGCGGGCACGGGAGCACGCCGCGTGACCCTCCGCCGCCGGGCGGTGCTTGGAGGCCTGGGAGGCCTGCCGGCGCTTGGCGCCGTGGGACAGGCACAGGCGCAGAGCGCCCGGGAGTCCCTGCGCGATCTCGCCCGGCGCGCCACGATCTACCTCTTTCCGGTCTACGAGATGTATCGCGCCCGCTGGCGCGCCACGGTCGACGACACCAACCCCCATCGCCAGCGCCTCAACCGCCTTCGCAACGTCCCGACCCTCGCCGATCCGCAGGCCGGGATCGTCGCGACGCCGGATGCCGACACGCTCTATGCCTCCGCCTGGCTAGACCTGTCGCTGGAACCGCTGTTTCTGGCCGTGCCGCCGATCGGCGATCTCAATTGTACCTACGCCTTCATCGACCTGTTCGCCGACACGTTCCTCGTCGTGCGCCCTCAGCCGGCAACCGCCGCTCTCGTGACCTACATGATCGTCGCACCCGGCTGGGCAGGCGACGCGCCGGGCGACGTGACCGTGGTACGCGCGCCGACGACGTCGGTCTGGCTGCTGGGCCGTATCCTGGTCGATGGGCCCGACGAACTCGACCGTGTGCGCATCCTGCAGAACCGGGTGCTGCTCGAAACGCCGGACATGCGCAACGAGCGGCGCATCCTCGAAGCGGGAGAGCTGATGCGGTTCCGCACCCAGCCGCCGCCCGAACCGGTGGCCGACTGGCCGGCCACCGATCCGGCGGATCCGTTCGACCTCTTCGACATCGGCGTCAGCGCTCTCGCCGAAAGCCCCCTGCCCGAGCGCGACCTGCCGCTGTTCGAGCGCCTGGCGCCGCTGAAGCTGAAGCCGGGGCGCAAATTCGACCGGCGTGCCTTCAGCGAGGCTGAGCTTCGGGCGATCCGCGCGGGCATCGACCAGGGTCATGCCGAGATCCGTTCGGCCGCCGGTCGCGGCCACACGAGCGAGGGCTGGACCTATGGCTGGCGACCGGCCGGGACTGGCGAGGAACAGCTCGCGCGCGCGGCGTCGGCGCTTAACGGACTGGGCGCGCCCCCGACCAACGAGGAGGTCGAGGCAAGCTGCGTCGTCGATGCCGATCGCCGGCCGCTTCATGGGTCGCAGCGCTACGTGCTCACCTTTCCGGCCGGGCACCTGCCGCCCGCCCGCGCCGCTTGGTCTCTGTCGGCTTACGACATAACGCCGGACGGCAGGGCCCGCTTCGTCGACAATCCGATCGGTCGTCATGCCATCGGCGACCGAACGGCGGGACTGCTGCACAACACCGATGGATCGATCAGCCTGTACATCCAACGCGACCCGCCGCCGGGCGAGTCCGCCGCCAACTGGCTGCCGGCGCCGGTGGGCCCGATGCGTCTGGTGCTGCGCGTCCATCAGCCCGAACGGGCGTTGATCGACGGACAATATCGTGTGCCGGCGGTGCGTCGCAACTCCTCTCCGTGACGGGCGTTGCTCCAGCGAACACGCGAGGAGCCCGACATGACCGACATCTCCCGCCGCTCTCTGGCTGCGGGCGCCGGCCTGCTGGCTGGCGCCTTCGCTTTCGCCGCACGCGCCCAGCAGATGGCTCCGCAACTGGCTACGGCGATCCCGGTGCCGAAGATCACCCCCAAGCCGCTGGTCATCAATCCGGAGAAGGTCAAGGGCCTGTCGGCCGACCTGCTGCGAAGCCATCACGATGGCGTCTACGCGGAGGAGGTGAAGAAGCTGAACGCGATCGGCGAGGAACTGTCGAAGATCGACTTCTCGCAGGTGACGCCGGAGAAACTCGGCGAGCTGAAACGCGACGAGCAGGCGACGCACAATTCGACGCTGCTGCATGAGATTTACTTCGACGGCCTTTCGGAGGCGCCGACCCAACCTGCGGGTCTCCTGGCGCAGGCCCTGTCGCGCGATTTCGGCAGCTTCGACCGCTGGAAGGCAGAATTCGTGATGACCGCGCGGTCGCTCACCGCCGGCACCGGTTGGGTGATCATGGCCTACGCACCCCGCGAGAAGCGGCTCTTCAACCATCGCGCCGAGAACGATTCTGCGGCGCCCGCGGCCGGCGTGCCGTTGCTCGTGCTGGACATGTACGAGCATGCCTATGCCGCGGACTACGGCACCGATACCGAAAAATACATCGAGGCCTTCGTCCAGGCGATCAAGTGGACCAACGCCGAACGCCTCTACCGCGAGGCCATGCGCGTCTGATTGGAAAGCGCCGATCAGGCGCGCTGCGAGTCTTCCTCGGCCTTTGCCTCGATCGCTTCCATGTCGTCGTCGCTCAGGCCGAAATGGTGGCCAATCTCGTGGATCAGCACGTGACGCACGATGTGCGGCAGGTCCTCGCCCGATTCACACCAGTAGTCGAGGATGGGACGGCGATACAGGAAGATGCGATCGATATCGTTGGCGACGTGGCCGGCGCCGCGCTCCATCATCGACACGCCCTGATAGAGGCCGAGCAGGTCGAAGGAGGTCTCGAGATCCATCTGCTTCTCGACCTCGTCGGACGGGAAGTCGTCGATCTGTATCCGCACGTTTCCGACGTGCCGACGGAACTCCTCGGGTATCGTCGCCAGCGCCTCGGCGGCGATCGCCTCGAAGTCCTCCAGAGTGGGCGCAATGCCGAAGCAGGGCGTACGCCGTGGATTGTTGAAGACCGGCATGACTCCCCCTTATAGGACCCGTGCGCCCGCGCCAAGCGCGCTGTCGTGACCGTTGTGGGGAGCTGCGCGGCGTTTGGCGCGCTATTCGCATGATCGCCTTCCTCGTCGATCCGCATTAAAGTCGCGCCGCACATGCTTCAATTCCTCTTCCGCCGCCTCGTCGTGGCACTCCTCGTGGCGGCGACGGTCATGACCCTCGCCTTCATTCTCACACGCCTGTCGGGCGACCTCGCCATCTCGATCGCCGGGCCCAACGCCACCGCAGCCGACATCGAGGCGGTGCGCAAGGCCTACGGGCTCGACCGCCCGGTGCTCGAGCAGTTCTTCGACTGGGTGGGTCGCGCCGTGACCGGCGACCTGGGCAAGAGCTACTTCTTCCAGACGAACGTCTCGACCCTGATCGCCGAGCGCATGCCGGTGACCTTGACGCTCGGCCTGACCGGCCTATCGATCGCGCTCCTGGTATCGTTGCCGATGGGTATCCTGGCGGCGGTGCGTGAGAACACCAACTTCGACCGGGCCGTCCAAGTGGTTGCCCTGATCGGCCAGGCGATGCCCTCCTTCTGGCTCGGCCTGCTGCTGATGATCCTGTTCGGTCTCACCCTGGGATGGCTGCCGATCTCCGGCACCGGCTCCTGGGAGAACTTCGTCATGCCGGGCATCGTGCTGGCCTTCTCCGCCATTCCCGCGCTCACCCGCCTTACGCGCGCCGGCATGATCCAGGCGATGAGCAGTGACTACATCCGCACTGCGCGCGCCAAGGGACTGTCGCGCGTCTCTATCCTGCTGAAGCATGCGCTGCGCAACGCCGCCATCCCGGTCGTGGCGATCGCCGCGGTCCAATTGGGCTTCATGCTGGGCGGCTCGATCGTCATCGAGCAGGTCTTCGCGCTGCACGGCGTCGGCTTCCTCGCCTGGGAGAGCATCGCCAAGAACGACTTCCCGGTCGTGCAGGCCGTCGTGCTGGTCCTCGCCGTCATCTACGTGGCGCTCACGATGGTCTCCGACCTGATGAATGCCGTCCTCGATCCGAGGCTGCGCGCATGAGCACCGCCGTTGCAATCAGTGCCGGCCCCCGCCGGGGCTGGAAGAGCGCCAGCACGTGGATCGGCGCGGTCATCGTGGGCCTCGCGCTGTTCTGCGCGATCTTCGCCCCGCTGATCGTGCCGCACGATCCGTTCGCGCAGGACCTCAACCGGAGGCTCCTGGTGCCCTTCTGGATGGAAGGGCACAATCCCGAGTTCATCCTCGGCACCGACCAGCTCGGCCGCGACTATCTCTCCCGCCTGATCTGGGGGTGCCGCATCTCGATGCTGATCGGCATCACCGTCACCATCGTGTCGGGCCTGATCGGGATCGCCATGGGCGTGCTGGGCGGCTTCTTCGGCGGCCGCATCGACGACGCCGTGCTGTTCGCCATCACGACACGTCTGTCCATCCCCGTCGTCCTGGTGGCGCTTGCCGTCGTCGGCCTGCTCGGCACATCGATGACCCTGCTGGTCCTGACGCTCGGCCTGCTGCTGTGGGACCGCTTCGCCGTGGTCGCGCGCTCCACCTCGATGCAGGTGCGCAACCTCGATTTCGTGGCCGCCGCCTGGTGCGCCGGCTGCTCGCGCTTCCGCGTACTGACCCGCGAGGTGCTGCCCAACATCGCGAGCCACCTGGTCGTCGTGGCGACGCTCGAGATCGCGCTCGCGATCCTGCTCGAGGCGACGCTGTCGTTCCTCGGGCTGGGCGTACCGCCACCGCTGCCCTCGTGGGGCCTGATGATCGCCGAGGCCAAGGACTACATGTTCTTCAGCCCGTGGGTGATCGTGATTCCCGGCGTGGCGCTGTTCGTACTGGTGCTCGGCATCAACCTGCTGGGCGACGGGCTGCGCGACGCCTTCGCGACGAGGTCCCGTACATGAGCGCGCTTCTCGACGTCGAGCGGCTCGAAGTGGGCTTCGGCGGTACCGCGGCGGTGCGCGGCGCCTCGCTCACGGTCGAGCGCGGCGAAACCCACTGCCTGGTGGGTGAATCGGGCTGCGGCAAGTCGGTGACCTCGCTGGCGATCATGAACCTGCTGGCGCGTGGCGGCCACCGCACGGCGCAGCGCCTCACCTTCCAGGGCGAGGACCTGCTGAAGCTCGACGACCGGGGCATGGCGCGGCTGCGCGGCAATGCCATGGCCATGATCTTCCAGGAGCCCATGACCAGCCTCAATCCGGCCTACACGATCGGCTCGCAGATGACCGAGGTGATGCGGCGCCACAAGAAGGTCAGCCAGCGCGTCGCCACCGACCGCGCCGCCGACCTGTTGGGCCGCGTCGGCATCACCGCGCCCGGGCTTCGCCTCGGCCAGTTCCCGCACCAGCTCTCGGGCGGCCTGCGCCAGCGCGTGATGATCGCCATGGCGCTGATGTGCGAACCGCAGCTCCTGATCGCCGACGAGCCGACAACGGCGCTCGACGTCACGGTGCAGGCCCAGATCCTGCGCCTGCTGGCGCAGCTCCAGCGCGACCTCGGTCTCGGCATGCTGCTGATCACCCACGATCTCGGTATCGTCGCCCGCGTCGCCCATCGCGTCTCCGTCATGTACGCGGGCGAGGTGGTCGAGAGCGCCGCCACCGCGCAGCTTTTCGCCGATCCGAAGCATCCCTACACGCAGGGCCTGCTGCGCTGCGTGCCGGTGCCGGGCAAGCAGCGGCAGGACGAACCGCTGGGCTCGATCCCCGGCACCGTGCCGCGCATCGGACCGGGCTTCCAGGGCTGCGGCTTCCGCGACCGTTGCAGCTTCGCCGACGGGAGCTGCGCCCACACCGTCCCGCAGCAGACCGCTGCGCCGGGTCACGACTATCTCTGCCGGCTGGCGCCATGAACACCAAGACACAAGCCGCCATCGAACTCAGGTCCGTCGGCAAGACCTTCCGCGTCTCGGGCGGGATGCTGGGCAAGGACCGCAGGGTCGTCGCCGTCGACGGCGTCTCCTTCGCCGTGCCGCCGGGCGGCGTGCTGGGCGTGGTGGGCGAATCGGGCTGCGGCAAGTCCACGCTCGCCCGCCTCATCCTCGGCCTCCTCACGCCGGACTCCGGGGACATCGCGGTCGAGGGCCAGAGGGTCCTCGACATGGACCGCAAGGCGCGGGCACGGCTGATCCAGCCGGTGTTCCAGGATCCCTTCTCCTCGCTCAATCCGCTCACCCGCATTCGCGACATCGTCGCGATGCCGCTGCAGGCACAGGGCACCTTCTCGCGCGCCGAAATCGGCAAGCGCGTCGACGAGATGCTGGAGCGTGTCGGCCTGCCGGGCGAGATGGGCAACCGCCTCCCGGCCGAGCTCTCGGGCGGCCAGCGCCAGCGGGTCGCCATCGCGCGCGCCCTGGTGCTGCGGCCGCGAATCGTGGTGTGCGACGAGCCGACCTCGGCGCTCGACGTCTCAGTACAGGCGCAGATCCTGAACCTGCTGGCCGAACTGCGGCGCGACCTCGGCCTCACCTATCTGTTCATCAG
>CAZPOS010000148.1:780-13578 GCA_964588065.1 uncultured Reyranella sp. | reverse complement strand
GGCCGCACGGTCGAGATCGCCATGGACGCGCTGCGCTGCCCGCCCTCCGACGCCGACGTGACCAAGCTGTCGGGCGGCGAGAAGCGCCGCGTGGCGCTGTGCCGCCTGCTGCTCTCCAAGCCCGACATGCTGCTGCTCGACGAGCCGACCAACCATCTCGACGCCGAGTCGGTGGCCTGGCTGGAACGCCATCTCGCGGAGTTCCCCGGCACCGTCGTGGCCGTCACCCATGACCGCTACTTCCTCGACAACGTCGCCGGCTGGATCCTCGAACTCGACCGCGGCGCCGGCATCCCGTGGGAAGGCAACTACTCGTCCTGGCTGAAGCAGAAGGACAAGCGCCTCGAGCTGGAAGAAAAGACCGCCGACGCCCGCCGCCGCACCATGCAGCGCGAGCTGGAATGGATGGGCACCAGCCCGTCGGCCCGCCGCTCCAAGAGCAAGGCGCGAATCGCGGCCTACGAGCGGATGGTGGAAGAGGACAGCCAGCAGACGCTCGACCGGGCGCAGATCGTCATCCCGGCCGGCCCGCGCCTCGGCGACCACGTCATCCGCGCCGAAGGCATCTCCAAGGGCTTCGGCGACCGGCTGCTGATCGACAACCTGTCGTTCAACCTGCCGCCGGGCGGCATCGTCGGCGTCATCGGTCCCAACGGCGCCGGCAAGACGACGCTGTTCAAGATGATCACCGGCCAGGACAAGCCCGACACCGGCACCTTCTCGGTCGGTCCGACGGTGAAGCTGGGCTATGTCGACCAGAGCCGCGAATCGCTCGATCCCAACAAGACGGTGTGGGAGGAGCTCTCGGGCGGGCTCGACATCATCAAGCTGGGCAACCGCGAGATCTCCAGCCGCGCCTATTGCGGCTCGTTCAACTTCAAGGGCCCCGACCAGCAGAAGAAGGTCGGCCAGCTCTCGGGCGGCGAACGCAACCGCGTCAACCTCGCCAAGATGCTGAAGAGCGGCGCCAACGTGCTGCTGCTCGACGAGCCGACCAACGACCTCGACGTCGACACGCTGCGCGCGCTCGAAGAGGCGCTGGTCGACTATGCCGGCTGCGCCGTGGTGATCTCCCACGATCGCTGGTTCCTCGACCGCATCGCCACCCACATGCTGGCCTTCGAAGGCGACAGCCATGTCGAGTGGTTCGAGGGCAACTATCAGGACTACGAACTCGACAGGCATCGCCGGCTGGGCACCGACGCCGACCAGCCGCACCGCATCAAGTACAAGCCGCTGGTCCGCAGCTAGGGACCGCGGGCAGAGGACGGGCAGCGGCATGAACCCGATCGACGAGGTCCAGTGGGGCCACGACTGGGCCTGGGGCGTGCCGCTGATTGCGCTCACCTGCGTGATCCACATCCTCTGCCTGGCGGTCTTCACCGCCCGGGTCGACCGCCTGCTCGACACGATGCGCGACCGCGGCCGCCACTTCACCCTCATCTTCTCGCTGGTGATGGCGATGGCCGTCACCCTGGTGACGGTGCTGCACATCCTCGAAGGCGGCATCTGGGCGCTGGCCTTCCGCTATCTCGGCGCCATCCCCGACAACCGCTCCGCCATGCTCTACTCGCTGGGCGCCCTCACCACCTACGGCGACACCACCATCCATCTCGCCCACCAATGGAAGATGCTGGGCGCGCTGGAAGCGGTGAACGGCATGCTGCTGTTCGGCCTGACGACGGCCTTCCTGTTCGCGATGATCCAGCGGGTGCTGCCACCGGCGAATAGGTGACCGCCCTATTTGACTAGCGCGCTGGCTTCGGTGGCCGCCCAGGCGGCCAGTTCGCGCGCTGCCGCGTCAAACTCACTGCGCACCCTCGTGGGCGAATCCGCGCCCATGAAATAGCGGGTCTGTCCCTTGTGGCTGCGGAAGATGATGTCGCTATCTTTCGACTCTGCCTGTGGATCGGGCTCGGATTTACGCAGCGCCGCTGACCTGGAGAGCAACATCAGCATCCCGTTGAACTGCAACGGCCGCTGATCACCGGCAATAGAATAGTGGATGTAGAAGAAGAGGACGGCATCTGCCGTGGAGGCCTTGTACGCCGCCCTCCATTCCTCGGGCGAGCGAACCACCGTCGGGGAAACCCGAATCCTGGGCCCGACGATACCGGCAAAGGCCTGCTGCGTCGCCTGCAGAGTGTCGTCGCCGTAATTGAAAGTCGCCAGGGCCTTGTTGACGAGCTCGACGCGTTCTCGTTGCAGGGCCCCGCTCAAGCCGCTGGCGAAGCCACCTATGAGACCCACTCCCGGACTGGGTGCGGAGGAGGCACCGATAGGCGACTGGTATTGGGCGACAATGACCTCGATGCTCCCCAGCTTTCCGCGAGCATCCTGCGCCAAGGGCATCTTCAGGAGCGAAGAATCTGGGCTTTCGCAGGCACCTAGCGAGAAAGCCGCGAATAAGAAGGCAATAATCCTGAAATACATGAGCGTCCGAAGCGATGGCGATGCAAGGGACACCAACCTAGACAGTGTGCGCGAAATGGCGAAGAGATTTTCGCCGGTTCGTTGCTGATCTGGCGAAGCCCGATCTAAGCGGCTTCCCTCCGGCACAGGCACGACGCCCGCACCGGGAACTCGGTCCGCGCCGACGCCAGATCCAGTCGCGCCTTGATCAGCGGTGCTTCGACCGTCTCGCCTCGGCGTGTGAGGCATTCGTGGAGGCCGTGCAGGCTCCAGACGTTTTCGGGGTGCCAGCAGGCGCGGTTGGTCTTGCCGTCGAAGCCCAGGTCGGCGCGATAGACGGCCTCGGCCTCGGCGAGATGGCCCTGCTCCAGCAGCAGCGCGCCGAGCGCATGGCGGGTCGGCTGCATCCAGCCCCAGGGCTCGTCGTAGGGCAGCGAATCGTCGAGTTCGACGGCGCGGCGCAGATGGGCGAAGGCGAGGTCGAAATTGCCGCGGCGATATTCCAGTTCGCCGGTCAGCATCTCCTCGGCGATGGCCAGCAGGTCGACCATGGTGTTGTTGTGCAGGCGCCGGCTCTCGGGCACACGCGCCTTGGCGGCCCGGAAAGCGGCGCGCGCTTTCTCGGCCAGCTCGATCTCGCCCAGCACCGAATGGGCCACGCCCTTGGCGTAGAGCGTCATCGCCGTGGTCGAGCAGTAGAGCTCGGGGTCCTTCGGCAGCTCCTGCGCGATGATCTCGCGCCACTTGCCGAAACGCACCAGCACGTGCTGCTTCATCGACAGATAGCCCTCGACGAAGTCGGCCATCGGCGGCGATTGAATGCGCAGCAGCTCCTCCGGCGTGGTGTCGATCAGCTCCTGCGCCGCGGTGATGGCGGGCGTGTACTGGCCGAGGAACATGGCCCCGTAGACGATGAAGTGATGGTCGTGGCTGCGGTACATCGAATAGACGTTGAGGGCGCCCTCGCGCGCCAGGTACTTGCGGTCCACGACGACGGCCTTCTGGTTGTAGACGACGACGTCGCGATAGTTGCCGCACAGCACGTCGATATGGGTCGGCATGTGCACCAGATGGCCAGAGTCCGGCACGAGGTCGCGCAGCCGGTCGCCGGCCCGCAGGGCGCGCTGCGGAAACGGCGACATCTCCATCAGATGCACATAGAGATGCAGCAGGCCGGGATGGTCCCAGCTCGCGGGAATGTCGCGGAAGGCGCTCTCCAGCACCTCGACCGCCTCCTCCGTGCCGGCGCCCGGCGTCGGCTGGCCGGTCCTGAGGTCCCACATCTGCCACGGCGTTTCGTTCATGATCGCCTCGGCGAACACCGAGCGCAGGTCGAGATCGTGCGGATGGGCATGGAACAGCTTGCGCATCTCGACGGTGAAGGCCTTGTCCCAGCTCGTCTGGTCCTCGATCGCCTCGCGCTGCGGATAGCGCGCCGGCAACGCAGCGATCAACGCCCGCTCGACCGGCGAGGCGTTGGGCGCGGCGGCCAGCGCGCGCTGCAGGGCGTCATAGGAGGCTTCGAGGGCGCGCTGCTTCCCGGCCGGATCGTAGCGGTGCCAGGGGAGATTGTAGTTCGGCCCGGCGGCGTAGGAGATGCCCCAGTGCGCCATCGCGCAGCCGGGATCGGTCTCCAGTGCCTTCTCGAAGCACTTGATCGCCTCGGCGTGGTTGAAGCCGTAGAGCCAGTTCAGGCCGCGATCGAACCAGACCTGCGTCTGCGGCGAAGAGGTGGTGACGGTGCGCTTGTAGGCGCCGAGATCGTAATAGTCGTCCATGGTCCATGTCCCCGCTGCGATCCGGGGACATGGTGCCGTCGCGGACGGCCCGGCGGCAAGCCCGGCCGTTCTCCCTGCGAGGTAAGGCTCAACGGCAGGGCGGTGCGCCGGTGCCCTGCGTCCGCCACTGCTTCAGGCACTCGCTGTCGTCCTTCATCACCAGCGGCACGAACAGCAGCGATTGCTGGCCGGCGATGAGCTGCTGCTGGTTGATCCAGGTGCCCGGCGCCGGCACGCGCGTACGGTAGCGCACGACGCTCTGGCCGGCGGCCGCCGTCACGGTCGGCGTGTCGACGACCGGTTCCGGGCCGTAGATGCCCGCGGCCGTCGCAGTGCCGACGCGCCGGCCCCCGCTCACCAGCCACAGCTGGTTCTGCTTGGCCGAGGCATAGGGGAAGAAATCGGCGCGGCCGGTCGGCGGATCGTTGACCGCGAAGAGCTTCGCGTCGATCTGCACCTTGAGCGGCTCGGGCCGTCCCGCCGGCGCGGCCAGGATGTCGGTCCGCAGCGCGCCGTAGAGGCCGCCCAGTTCCGGCACGCGCAGCTCCTCGGCGGTGGCGAGGCCGATGCGACCGAGCGGCGTGTCGATCACGACCGGCTCGTCGCCGGCGCTGGCCCATGCCGCGGTCTCGGGCGAGAGATGCGTGGCGCGATAGCGGCCCAGCACCGCTCCCGCAGGCCCGGCCAGCGCGACCGTGTGATAGACCTTGTCGCCGTCGCGCTCGGGATAGGAGCCGACGACGAAGCCGCTGCCGGCCTTGGCCGAGGCCGCGAGCGCCTGCTCGAAAGCGCCCTCGCGCGCTTCGGCTTTCGCCTTGATGTCGGCCGCGGACAGGCCCGACGGCAAAGCGGAGAGTTCGGGCAGGACCAGCAGCTCGCCCGCTTCTGGACGCACCGAGGCGAGCAGCGACGGGCCGTCCGGCCATTGCGCCGCCGACAGCGCGACGGATCGCACCGACGTCGTGGCGTTGCCGTCGGTCGGGCTGCGATGCAGCGCCAGCAGCGGCACGTAGAGGTCTGGACGGCGGCGCAAGAGCCGCGCGCTGCGCTCGGCATCGGCTTCTGCCGGCACGATGCTGGTCGCGAAGACCCCAGCGAGACCGGGCGGCAGGGTCTCGGGTGGCACCACCGGCGCCTGCACCAGCTTCTCGCCCTTGGGCGACCAGATGCTTGAACCGCCATTGTAATAGAGCTTGCCGCCGGTGATGGGGTTGGTCTCGACGCCGCTGCGCGTGGCCCCCACGACCCACACGCCGTTCTGGGCGCTGAGATACTGGACGTTGGACACGGTCGAATGGTTGCCGGTCGCCTCGGCGGGCGGCGTGCCCGGCATCACGCGATCCGATACCGAATGCCAGGCGATGATCTGGGCACCGCGCAGCGCCGCCAGGCGACCGTATTGCCAATAGGTGTCGTCGTAGCAGATCAGCAGCGCGATGCGGCCGATCGGCGTCTCGAACACCTCGACCCCGGTCGTGCCGGGCGCGAAGACCTTCTGGTCCTGCGGGTTCAGCCCGTTCTTGCGATACTTGCCGATGATGCCGTTCGGCCCCAGCAGCACCGCGGTGTTATAGGCAAGACCGGTCGCGGCATCGCGCTCGGCGATGCCCACGCTCATGTAGAGCCCGGTGCGCTGGAGCACCGGCAGCAGCGCCGCGGTCGTCTTGCCAGGGATCGTGTCGAGGAACGGCGCGAGCTGCTTCGGCCCGCTGAAGAGATAGCCGCTGACCGCGGTCTCGGGGAACACCGCGTAGTTGACCTCCTGTCGCGCGACCTGCTCGGCCGCCTGGACGAGACGTGCGACGTTGCCGTCGAGATCGCCCCAGGCCGGCACGAAGTCCACCGCCGCCACCTTGATTGGCTTCTGCCCGACCGGCGCCTGCGCCGACGCCCCGCCCGCGAGCGCCAGCCAGCCGGCGACGGCCGCCACGATGGCCAGTCCGCACGATTTCCAATTCATGTACGCTTCCTCCTGAAATTCTTCGCAACATATTGCACCAGTGGCGCAGCCTCCAGTGAGGGCTTGGGTTGAATGGGAATGAACAGCGGAAAGCGAATCGTGATCTGCGGCGGCGGCGCCATCGGTGCAGCGATCGCCTGGTTCCTCAGCCGCCGCGGCGCCCGGCCGGTGGTGGTCGAACGCCACCAGGTTGGCGGGGCGGCGTCGGGCAAGTCGGGCGGCTTCCTGGCGCTCGACTGGTGCCTCGGCACAGCCATCGACCGGCTGGCGCGGCGCAGCTTCGCCCTGCATGCGAGCCTCGCCGAGGAGCTGGGCAATCCGTGGGGCTACAGGCGACTCACGACCTTTGCCGGCCATGCCGCGGAGGGCCGACGCGCCGGTGGCAGCCCGGGGCGCCCGTGGCTGTCGCCCGGCGTGACGGTGACGGGCCAGATCGGCTCACCGCAGACGACGGCGCTGGTCGAGCCGCGCGCCTTCACGACCGGATTGATGCGTGCCGCAGAGGCGAATGGTGCCGAGCTTAGCCACGGCACCGTCACCGGATTGACGAAGAGCGCAGACGGCACGATCGGCGGCGTGACGCTCGAGAACGGCGAGACCGTCGAGGGCGACGGCGTGGTCATCGCGATGGGTCCGTGGTCGATCCTTGCCTCACGCTGGCTGCCCTTGCCGGCCGTGTACGGATTCAAGGGCCACAGTCTCGTGTTCCGCACCGGCGATACGGTGCCGGCCGAAGCGCTGTTCCTCGAATACGAGGAGGCGAGCGGCGAGACGCTGACGCCGGAGATTTTTTCGCGCGCCGACGGCACGGTCTGGGCTTGCGCGATCTCGAGCACCGCGGCGCTGCCGGTCGATCCAGCCGAGATCGCGGGCGACGACGGCGCGCACGAACGCCTGGAAGCGCTGTGCCGTACGCTGTCCCCTGCCCTCGCGGCAGCCCCCATCGTCGCGCGCCAGGCCTGCTTCCGTCCCGTGACCGAGGATGGGCTGCCGCTGATCGGCGCCGTGCCGGGAATCGCCAACGCCTGGGTCGCCACGGGCCACAGCGTCTGGGGCATGCTCAACGCTCCGGCGACCGGCGAGGCGATGGCCGAACTGATTTTAGACGGCACGACGAGCCACGTCCCGCTGAGACACTTCGATCCCCGGCGGCTCGACGCTTTCGCGGGACGGCGCTAACCGTCCGGCCGGCTGGTCCAGCGCGGCGGCAGCAGCCGGGTATTGAGGGCGAAGGGGGCGCTGTTGTCGCTCAGCCGGATCGTGCCGACGAGCGGCAGATCGTAGGAGGCGTGGAAGTAGATCTGCGAGCGCTGTACGACGCCGTAATCCTCGTTCATCGGCGGCAGGCCGAACAGCGCACGGAACGGACATTTGAAGGTCGCGGACTCGCCGGGCTTCAACTCGCCCATCGAGCCGGCGGGAAAACGCACGTCGGTCGCCTCGATCAGCGTGGGTTCGCGGCCAGAGGCGCGCACATGGTCGAGCACGCAGGAGAATTTCAGGCCCTTCATCGCGAACCAGGGGCTGGGATTCTCCGCCGTGAAGGTCGCGTCGAACGGCGAGCCGGCCTTCTGCTCCTCCGATGCGTAGCTCGGCACCGGACGGATCGCCCAGGCGCCGATCCCGGCGCCCACGATCACCACCAGGATCGCGAGGAAGACGATCAGGCTCTGCAGCGTCTCCATGCCGCCCTGTGCCATCATGCGCAATTCCTGCTGCAGGGTCGTGGTCGGCGGCGGCAACGGCCTCGGCGCGGCGGTCCGCGGCGCGGCCTTGCGCGCCCGCGGCTTGGCGCCGGAAGCAGGTGGCCGGGGACCGGAAGAAGAAGCGCTCTTCCGCGGCCTGCTCGGGGACTTCTTCTTCTGCGCCATCGTCGGAAGACGTAGCGCGTCCGGCGCGCGCCAACCATCCCGCCACTGGTCGCAGGCGGATCAGGCGAAGGCCGTCTCCAGCGCGCGCCGCGTCGCTGCCGCACCCTCATCCGCGACGTCGACGGCGGGTCGCGCCCAGTGCGCGGGATTGGGCGCCTCGTAGCTCAGCCAGCCTTCGTAGCCTTTCTCGGCAAGCAGCCGGAACAGCTCGCTCCAGCGCACCACACCCTTTCCCGGCGGCAACCGGTCGACCGGCGGCACGGCATGGGGCGGCGCATCCGGGACGTCGCTGTACTGGACGTAGAAGATCTCCGCCGCCGGCACCTCCTCGAAGCCGCGGCCGGGGCGGCGGCCGCGTTGCAGGTGATAGGCGTCGAGCAGCAGGCCCACGCTCGTCTGCCCTGCCTTCGCGATCAGTTCGCGCAGGATGTCGAGCCGGCTCACGATCGGATGCTGGAACTGGTATTCGAGGGCGAGCCTGAGCCCGTGCCGCGCCGCGATCTCGCCCGCACGCCGAATGTTGGAGACACCCTCCGCCAGCGAGGCCGCACCGGGTCCGATGCCGCTCATCACCGTCGGGCAATCGAGCATCACCGCCCGCTCGCAGGCCTCCTCCAGCGAGGCGAACAGCCGCTCGCGGTCCGGGTCGGCCGCGAAGGTCCAGCCATACTCGCAGCCGACGGCACTGACCTTGAGCCCACTGGCGCGCACACGCCCGAGGATCTCCGTGTTGGACAACCCGCTCTTGCGCGCCCGCTCGAAATCGACCCGACGCAACTCGACCGCCTCGAACCCGCCGGCTTTGGCGGCCGTAAGCGCTTCGTCGAACGGCGTCGTATCGACCGTCCAGAGATGGAGTGCGAGACCGCGGAACTCGTGATGCATGTGTGATCCCCCGTTCGATTATGAACGGCGGCGGCACAGGCTCAAGCGGCCGTGGCTAGATCCTGTGATCCATGTCGAGCGCCGGCTCCGGCACGTCGACGCAGCCGATGATGCGGGCGGGGACGCCGGCGGCGGTGCAGCCGGCCGGGACGGGGTCGAGCACGACGCTGCCCGCCGCGATCTTGGCGCAGGCACCGATCTCGATGTTGCCCAGCACCTTGGCGCCGGCGCCCAGCAGCACGCCGCGGCGCACCTTGGGATGACGGTCGCCGCGCTCCTTGCCGGTGCCGCCCAGCGTGACGCCGTGCAGCATGGAGACACCGTCCTCGACCACCGCGGTCTCGCCGATCACGACGCCGGTGCCATGGTCGATGAAGATGCTCTTGCCGATCACGGCGCCGGGATGGATGTCGAGCCCGAACAGCGCGCTCGACCGGCTCTGCAGGAAATGCGCGAGCGTGCGGCGGCCCTGCGTCCACAGCCAGTGCGAGGCCCGGTAGGTCTGCAACGCGTGATAGCCCTTGAACCAGAGCAGCGGATCGAGGTGCGACGTGCAGGCCGGGTCGCGGTCGGCAACGGCCACGATGTCAGCACGCGCCGCCAGGCCGATCCCGGGGTCGGCCGCGAGCGCCTCGTCGAAGGTCTGGCGGATCAAGGCCGCCGGCACCTCGGTCGTGCCGACGAGCCGTGCGAGGTGATAGCTGAGCGCGCTTTCGAAGCGGGGCTGGCTGAGAATGGTGGCGTGCAGGGTGCCGGCCAACACGGGCTCGGCGGCCGCCGCCGACTGGGCCGCTTCACGAATCCGGTCCCACACCGGGTCGACCGCCCTCAGTTCGGCAGACCTCGGCTCGGCCGGGTTCTTGGCAATCGCGCTGTCCATGGCGCTCTCCTCCGCTCCGCTTCCGCCCCCTGCGACGCTCACGGAACGCTCGCGTAGCCTCCCGTCCAAGAGACTACGCCGGGCGCCTCAGGCGTGCAATCCGGGCTAGCGAGCCGCGCGGGCTTCCAGTTCCCGGACCAGCGGCTCGACCTTGCCGCCGTTGTTCTGGATGTAGGAATTGAAATCCGAACGTCTAGTCATGACCATGCTTACACCCTCGACCTTCACGTCGGTGATGCGCTCGCCACGGACTTCCCATTCGAGCTTGATCGGCTGGCCGGTCGTCTGGTTGAGGCGGCTGTCGACGATCGTCACGCCATTGGCGCGAGGTGTCACCTTGCCGATGGTCAGCGTCTGCCCGCCATACTGGCCGAAGCGCTCGCTGTAGGCCTTCGCCTCGGCGGTGGCGACCGCCTTTTCGAAGCGCGCGCGCTCGCTCTCGGTCGCCTGGTTCCAATGGGTACCCAGCGCCGAGCGCGCCATCGCCGGCATGTCGAAACTGGTCTGGAGCACGCGCAGGATCGCGGCCTGGCGGTCGGCACCGGTCTTGGTCTTCACGATCTCGATGACCTGCTGCGCCGTGCTCTGCACGAGCTGTGCGGGGTCGGCGGCAAAGGCCGGCCCGACGACGGGCAGGGCAGAAATCATCGCGGCCGTGGCGGCGAGTTGCAACACGACACGACGAGAGGCGAGCTTCGGCACCGTGCACTCCTATGACGAATTTTGGGGGAAGCGTTTTAGCGCGGACGCCGGATCAACGCACCCTCGGCCGGGCGCGTTGCGCTAGCGAGCCAGTGCCAGGTTGTCGCGACGCTCGAGCTCCGCGCGGGCATTGGTCTTCTCGCGCTTCTCGCGAATCTGGTCGGCGCGATTCTGCGTGTAGGCCGACTTCAGCGCCGCATAGTAATCGACGCTGTTCTTCTCGAGATCGTCGAGTGCGAAGATGGTGCGTGAGCGGTAATCGACCGCGTTCAGCCCGTAGCGGCCGATCTGCCAGACGTCCCAGTCGATGGCCAGGTTGAACGTCAGGATCCGAAACGGGTCGACTAGGTAATCCATCATCAGGCCGGTCGCGTCACGCGCATTGGACGGACCGTAGGCCGGCAGCATCAGATAGAAGCCACCATTCTCCGGCTCCACGCCCGCCCACAGGCCGATCGTCTTGCCGAAATCCTCCTTCGTGCGTTCGAGTCCGAAGCTCGAGGCCACGTCGAAGATGCCGGCGACGCCGATGGTCGAATTCACGAGGAAGCGGGCCATGGTCGTCGCGGCACGATTGGGATCGCCCTGGAAGACCTCGTTGATGGCCGTCACCGGCTCGCCCAGATTGTCGAGAACGTTGCGCACCCCGGTCTGGGCCCGGTCGGGCACCAGGTCGCGGTACATCACTGCCAGCGGCCGCAGCGCGATGATGTCGACCGCGCGGTTGATCGAGAAGATGAAGCGGTTCGGGGTCTCCAGCGGATCCCACACCTCGGCGGCGCCGGTGTCGCCGGAGGCGCAGCCCCCGAGCACCGTCCCGGCGAGGGCGACCGCGATTACGGAGCGGCGAAGGCTGGCCGCAATGGCTCTCGTCACACCGATCATCAACCCCGACCCCGGATCGTTCCGCTGGCCCGGGACGCCGGGCCAAAAAGCGTGACGCAACGGTCATTCGTCGCACCGGGCCGGAGTGTTGCACACCGAAGCTGTGGTTTGAAGCGATTCCGAGCGCCGCCGGGTGCGACATCCGTTTCGTTTGTTTCGTTTGTAGCCGCGCCTCCAGACCATCCCGGTGGAGCCTCTTGCATACATAAAGATATGCTTATATCATTCTTCCCATGGAACACCTCCTCACCCTGCTGCGGGCCGCCGCCGAGGATACGCGCTTGCGCATTCTGGCGCTGGCGGCGCGCGAGGATCTGACCGTCAGCGACTATGTGAACGTGCTGGGGCAAAGCCAACCGCGCGTGTCGCGTCACCTGAAGCTGCTCGTCGAAGCGGGCTTGCTGGAGCGCTTCCGCGAAGCCCAGTTCACCCGCTTCCGCCTGACCAGCGGCGGCGAGGATGCCGCCTTGGTGCGCGAGTTCGTGCGCCGTCTCGACCCCAAGCACCCCCGGATCGCCACCGACCGGGCCCGCCTCGACGCCGTCCAGCAGCGCCGCCAAACGGCGGCCGCCCGCTTCTTCCGCGACAATGCCCAGCGCTGGGACGAGCTGCGGGCCCTGCACGTCGCCGACCGCGAGATCGAGCGGGCGCTCAGCCATCACCTGCCGCTCGGCGCCCGCCGGCTGCTCGATGTCGGCACCGGTACCGGGCGGCTTCTCGAGGTGCTGGCGCCCAAGGTCGAGCAGGCGATCGGCGTCGACCAGAGCCGCGAGATGCTGGCGCTGGCGCGCGCCAATCTGGCGCGCGCCGGCATCGACAATGCCGACATCCGCCAGGGCGACATGTATGCCCTGCCCTTCGAGTCCGACAGTTTCGACGTCGTCACCATCCACCACGTGCTGCACTATGCCGACGACCCGGCCGCGGCGCTGGCCGAGGCGGCGCGCGTCGTGAAACCCGGCGGCTCGGTTCTGGTCGTCGACTTCTCGCCGCACGATCTGGTCGAGCTGAAGCGCGAGCATGCTCACGTCCATCTGGGGTTTGCCGACAACCAGGTGCAGGGCTGGCTGCGCAGTGCCGGCCTTGCGCCGCTCGAACCGATCCACTTTCCCGGCCGCCGCCTGATGACGGGCATCTGGCGCGGCGAGCGTGAGCTGCCGGCCCACGCCACCGCGCGGCCCGCGGCCGTTTCCGCCCATGGAGAATCACGATGAGCCCCGATACCGGTCCGATCGGCAATCCCCTGAGCTCGACTGGCAGCACGACAGCGACCGAGTTCCCGGCCCGCGCGCCGCAGCGGCTGGCCGTGTCCTTCGAGTTCTCGCCGCCGCGCACCGACGCCGCCGAGCAGACTCTTTGGGAGACGGTGAAGCGCCTGACGCCGCTCCGCCCGTCGTTCTTCTCCGTCACCTACGGCGCCGGCGG
>CAZPOS010000148.1:0-770 GCA_964588065.1 uncultured Reyranella sp. | reverse complement strand
ACCCGGCAGCGCACCCATGACACGGTCGCGCGCCTGAAGAGCGAGACCGGCATCGACGCCGCCGCCCATCTCACCTGCGTCGCCGCGACCCAGGGCGAGATCGACGACATCGCGCGCGCCTACTGGGATGCCGGCATCCGCCACATCGTGGCCCTGCGCGGCGACCCGCCGGGCGGCATGGGCGGCCAGTACACGCCGCATCCCGGCGGCTACGCCAATGCGGCGGCCCTGGTCACCGGCCTGAAGAGGATCGGCAACTTCCAGATCAGCGTCGCGGGTTATCCCGAGAAGCATCCGGCGTCCGCCGACGAGAGGGCCGACCTCGAGAATCTGAAGGCCAAGGTCGATGCCGGCGCCGACCGCTGCATCACTCAGTTCTTCTTCGAGGTCGAAGACTTCCTGCGCTTCCGCGACCGCGCGGCGGCCGCCGGCATCAACGTACCGATCGTGCCCGGCATCATGCCGGTGTCGAACTTCTCCGCAGTCAATCGCATCGCCGGGCTCTGCGGCTCCAAGGTGCCGCCGTGGTTCTCCAGCATGTTCGACGGGCTCGACGACGATCTCGAGACGCGCCGCATGATCGCCGCGACCGTGGCCGGCGACCTCTGCCGCCGCCTGCGCGACGAGGGCGTCGAGCAGTTCCATTTCTACACGCTGAACCGGGCCGATCTCACCTTTGCGATCTGCCACCTGCTGGGAGTGCGTCCCAAGTGAGCAATCAAGCGATGACCCGCGAACGAAAGGCCGAGCAGCTCCGAGAGATCGGCGCC
>CAZPOS010000147.1:12487-13583 GCA_964588065.1 uncultured Reyranella sp. | reverse complement strand
CGGCGGCAACTCGGGCGTCGAGGCGGCTATCGACCTGGCGGGCATCGTCACCCACGTCACCCTGATCGAGTTCGACGGCCAGCTGCGCGCCGACGCGGTGCTGCAGGCCAAGCTCAAGTCGCTGCCCAACGCCACGGTGATCGTCTCGGCGCAGACCACCGAGGTGCACGGCGACGGCGCCAAGGTGACGGGCCTCGCCTACAAGGACCGCATCACCGGCGAGCCCAAGACGATCGAGCTCGAGGGCATCTTCGTGCAGATCGGCCTGGTGCCCAACACCGAGTGGTTGAAGGGCGCGATCGACTTGAGCCCGCGCGGCGAGATCGAGATCGACGCCCGCGGCCAGACCTCGGTCCCCGGCATCTTCGCCGCCGGCGATGCGACGACCGTGCCCTACAAGCAGATCGTCATCGCCATGGGCGAGGGCGCCAAGGCCGCCCTCTCGGCCTTCGATCACTTGATCCGCAGCGAGCCGGTCGAGGTCAAGCAGGCGGCCTGATGTCCGGCCGCCAGAACCCCGGGACTCGCTCCCGGGGTGGCGCGAAAGGTCCCTCACTGCGTTCGGGATGACACCGTTTGTTTGATCGGCGCACGGCCCAGATCGCAGCAAAATTGTCATCCCGAGCGCAGTGAGGGACCTTCACTTCATATGCGACCGAGTCGCACTTAGAGGTGCGACATTCGTTTCAGTTGTTTCGTTTATTTCGGATGTTTCGTTTACGCCACCCGCCGCGGGCGGCCGCCCTTGCGGCCGTTGACGCGGGCGGCGGCGGCCTTGGCCTTGGATTTCGTCTGGCCGGCGCGGCGGGCCAGCTCCGACATCATCCAGGTGCGGGTCCCGAACACGCCCATCAGCAGGCCGGGCACGGTGAAATCGGCATCGAGCGCGGGCCAGTGCAGCCCATGGCCGGAACCGAGGATCTCGATGTCGGCCAGCTCGGCATCGGTCGCTTGCGCCAGCCCCTGCAGCGAGCGCGCCGGAAAGACGAAGCTGCAGCCGTTGGTCAGATCGACCACGACCCGGCCGGTCCGGCGTTCATAGTGCGCACGCTCGGCCTGCGGCTCGGTGACGGCCCGGCGACGGCCGCGCGCCAGG
>CAZPOS010000147.1:2677-12477 GCA_964588065.1 uncultured Reyranella sp. | reverse complement strand
GGGCGCGGTCGATTTCGCGATCCATCTCGGCCTTCGATCGATCACCGGCCATCTCGATCTTCCTCATCCTTCGGCTCCATGCACCCGCCGCCACGCAGCCCGCAGCTTCGCCCGGCTCGCCATGGCTTCGACGAGCACCCGGCGCAGGCCGGCGCGATCGAAGCCGCGCGCCCAATCCAGCTCCGGCCCGTCACCGTCCGATCCGAGGAGGATCTTCGCCTCGGCACGCCCCGAGAAGACGTGGACATGGGGCGGCCCGTGATCGTCGAGGAAGATCACGAAGCGCAGATTTCCAGCGCGATGGACGGTCGGCATGAGAATAACCCATCTGACGGGTTACTCCAATAACCCGTCAGATGGGATGATAGATTGCCGTCACGGCAAGTACAGCAACCCATACGCGTGTTTTCACCCCGGCATCTTGTCGATGAAGCCGACCACGGACGCGAGCCGGCCGTCCGGCGCCAAGGATGCAGAAATCGACGCCCTCGACGACCGGGGGCCCGCCGTGCGCGTCGACCGTCGAGGTGCGCTTGAGCACGAAGCCCGGGAACTTCGCCTGCACGCCCGCCAGCATGGCATCGATCCCGGCCGACCCGTCGCCCGCCATCACCGGATCGCGGTAGATCCCCGTCTCGGTCCAGGCCGCGGCAAGGCCGGCGCGGCGGCGCGCGGGATCGGTCTCGTTCCAGGTGGCGACGTAGGCCTCGACGACGGCGTCCGGCGTGGCGGTGGGATGGGACATGGCTTCCTCCTGCGGATGGTTGATCCACGCGGGAGATAGGCCAGCACAGGCGAGGCGGCGATTGTCTGGGAGGTAATGAGGTTTTCTTGTCTGGCGGGAGCAAGGCTCGGCGGCGATGACCAGGATCCTGTGCCTAGACTAACCCCCGACCTTGAAGAGTCTCCTCAGATGCTCTGGGACTGGCATCTCCAGCTTCCACTGGACCGTTATCGGCTTTTCTCCCCTCCAGTCCACGAACTGCGGTACCCCGCAATAGACAAAAGGTGCTGCGCCGCCCCCTCTTAGCTTTGTTGGCCGAATGAATAGATGAACCGAGTATCCCGGCAGGGACCCATTGATGATCCGCCCATGCTTCGACGCTTGGGTGGTCTGATTCTGACTCTGCCATTCGAATGTTTGGGCATCGATGAAGTGATCCAGATACTCGTTACCAGCCGCAAGGTTGCCCTTGGTCAGGGTGACCAACAGAATAAGGCTCTGGCCGGTAAGGACCATCCCGCTATTCCAGCTGCCTGTATTGAACACGGCCCCGAACATCGGCGGAATATCGCTTCGGGAGTAGCTCTGCCAGAGTTCGAGACTTTTGGGGGAACCAGCGTCAGGCACACTTGGCGCAGTAGATCGAGCCAAGTACTGAGCGATCCTCCAGTCTACAATCTCACCGGTCATCTCCTTGAAGGGCGCCTGGACCGCAGGATGCACGTCAAACCCTAGACGGAAGACAGGTTCCTCGAACTCGAAGTAGCGCTCACCTCCTGTTCCCTTTCCTTCAACTCAGGCTCTAATTGGATGCTCGACGAGCAGCTTTCGGACACCATCAACATCATTCAAGGGCACGGATAAATCGCTTGCGAATCGTGGATTGCGAGAAGCAGATCTGACGACATTTTGAGCAAGAGAGTCGACACTCATACCCTGGGTCAAGTCTTCCGCAGCCAACAGGGCATCAAGCACGAGCATCTTGTAACTCTTGCTCATTGGAGTTGCCGATACGCTCTGCAAGAACGCACCATGGCGCTGCTCAACGCCCTCCGGAAGCTCGTCTAGATCCCCCATATGACGCACGAAGGAGAACCATCCTCCATGTCCAGTCGCCTTTGGATCGAAACCAGCATGGAATACTTCGGTAGCGGTTGGCCTTGTGCCATGCCGCAGTTTGAAATCTGCATAGAATGCCTCGAAGGCGTCCGCATCCTTCGTTGACCGAAGCAAGCCCTCTAGGATCTCTAGTGCCCTCAGCTCGTACGTGACTTCGCAACCAGGCGGAAACTCGATTTCTTTCTTTCGAACGGCTTCAAGCTTGAGAGCGAGCGCTCGATCACCCTCCGTCGCACTCAGCATCGATCGAACCTTCGACAGAAAGATCCGATGATTGCCGATGTAGTCTACGACGACCAGGTGGCTCTTCTCGGTAGAGCGCCGCAATCCCCGACCAAATTGCTGCATCCAGACTATTGCAGACTCGGTTGGGCGCAGCATCAGAACGGTATCGATTTCAGGAACGTCAACGCCTTCGTTGAACATGTCGACAGCGAAGAGGACGTCCAGTTCACCGGCTTGCAAGCGTTCAAGGGAGCGAACACGCGGCGCCGATGTATCACCCGAGTGAACCGAAGCCGCTCTTAGCCCTCTCTCAGCAAAGAATGCAGCCATGAAGTCCGCGTGGAGGCGCGAACAGCAGAAGCCAATCGCTCGGCTACCGCCATGCTTTTGCATTTGTTCGAACGCATTCTGCGCTCGCGCTTGTGTCGCTAAAGCTTGGGTCAGCTTCTCTTCATCAAATGCAGAGGAGCGCCAGGGGATTTGCTCATAGTCGACTTCGTCTGGCACACCAAAATAGTGGAATGGCGAGAGAAGTTCGGCTTCAATTCCCTCGAAGACATCGCAACGAAGGACAAGGTTTTCCTGACACAGCGCCAGCAAGTCACCGCCATCCGTTCTCTCGGGCGTCGCCGTGAGACCCAGGAGAAATCGCGGCGTGAAGTGCTGAATGAGTGTTCTATAAGTTGGAGCGGCGGCGTGATGGAATTCATCAACCACGACGTAATCAAAAGCATCCGGGGCAAAGTGTCGTAGGTGAGCGGACCGCCCCAGCGTTTGAATCGATGCGAACAAGACTTCAGCATCAACATCTTTGTCTGAGCCGCTGTATCGTCCAAGGCGCGACTTGGGACGCATGGCCCGAAATGTCGCCATCGCTTGGGAGAGAATTTCTTCTCGATGCGCCACAAACAGCACACGCTCAAAAGAGACGCTGTCGAAAGCACTTAGCCAGGTTTTGCCAAGACCAGTCGCAAGGACAACGAGACCCGCGGTATAACCTTGGCGACGTGTCGCCTGGAGCGCCTCAAGTGCTCTCTGCTGAATGGGATGCGGCGTCGGCGTTGGAATCGGCGGGTCCGGCACAACTTCCGCGAAGCCGCGACGCGTGGGAACGGGTACGCGGCGCTCTTCGTAGCGGTCGATCCAGTTGTTGGTTAATACGGCGATCTCTTCCCGTGTGATCAGGGTTTCGAAGCCACCAAGGACGTCAGCCCAGCCGTTGGACTTCGATTCATCGAACACGCGGTAGTTCCACTCGATGCCCGACTGCAAAGCGGTTTCGGAGATGTTTGAGCTTCCGACGATCGCCACACCGCTATGATCATAGTGAAAGATCCACGACTTCGGATGGAAACTCAGTAGGTTCGCTTCGAACATCCATCGTTGAACGTTGCCGTCAAGATCGAGCAAACGGCGCAACGCGGTGGGATCGCTTACGTCCAAGTAGTCACCCGCCACAATGCGAAGTCGCCCCTGCCTGTCCAAGAACTCTTGCAAATGTGGATGCAGTATCCGGACACCGCTATCGAGCACAAATGCCACCGCGACGTCGATCGCATTGGCCTGCTGGAT
Organism: uncultured Reyranella sp.; assembly: GCA_964588065.1. Taxonomy (GTDB): domain Bacteria; phylum Pseudomonadota; class Alphaproteobacteria; order Reyranellales; family Reyranellaceae; genus Reyranella. Next base: position 8,837 of record CAZPOS010000147.1, on the reverse strand, counting down.
ATGAGGAATTAGATGAGGGAGTAGGGCATCCTCTCCCCCTGCGATCAAAGCTCGGCTATGTGGGGTCTTGTCTGCTTGTTGAACGTCACGTCTTCCACGGCGAACGTAGTTTCCCTTTTCCGGAATGACATGACGAACGCCACCTCGTGGATCAGCCATGTCACCGACGCGCCGCGGTATGACATGAACATGAAAGTGGGGAACGGTCTGACCGGCGGCAGCCCCCTCATTGAAGCCCACGTTAAACCCGTCGATGGCATAGCGTTCCCGCAAGAAGCGCTGTGCATGGGCGATGGCCTCGCCGATATCCGTTAACTCTTCCCGACTCAGTTGATGCCAAACAGGCGTATGTCGCTTGGGGATAACGAGGATGTGCCCCTCTGTAACCGGATACCCATCCCAAATCGCGATAGAATGTTCAGTCCTAAAGGCAATCCTGTTTTCATTCGGATCACAGAAGGGACAGCTATCTCTGGCTAGTGCGTTCAAGCTCTGTCACCTGCTAGGCGGCTCGCTGACAGCGAGCGCAAATTTACTATTGTCGAAAAGACAATTGCAGGCAAAGATGTGCGTGCACAACTCGCGGCGAAAGTCGGGAGTTGATGTTTCAAGATAGCGATGGACTGAGAAGCAATAAGAAGCCGGAAAAGCTGGCCCTAAGAAGAATCGCGGCAGGTCGCACCTCCATCGGCACTCAGTAGCTTCGCGCTTGGCGACAGTCAGGCGCTGGCTCGTGGTTGTCTTTGCCTCGGAGGTTTATATGCAATTTGCCCTGATCGATGGATTGCGCAGTAAAGCTAGTCCTGGCCTTGCAGGTGTATGCCAAACATGCACCTCGCCCGTAATTGCCAAATGCGGATCACGCCGCGCTTGGCATTGGGCCCATCGAGGTCTTCGCCAGTGCGATCCTTGGTGGGAGGAATCGGACTGGCACGTCGGTTGGAAGGGCAAGTTTCCGACTGAGTGTCAGGAGGTTCTCCAGTACGCGGAGAGCGGCGAGAAGCATATCGCCGATGTGAAAATGCCCGACGGCCGTGTGATTGAGTTCCAGCACTCGCCCTTGAAAAGCGAGGAGCGCGACGCGCGCGAACTCTTTTACAAGCCGATGATATGGGTCGTGGATGGTCTCGCTCGCAAACGCGATCTACCCGGATTCAAGAGGACCCTATGGCAGGTTAGTGAGGACCCGCTGGTCTACTCCGGCCACACGCACGACTGTGCGCTGCTACGGGATTGGTTTGGTCGCCCCGTCGATGTGTTCTTTGATTTCGGTGAATCGAACCTTTGGCAGTTGCACCCAAGTCCGGAAGGCGTCGTAATCTTCACTTCCGTGCCCGTGACGGTCTTCATCGAGACCCTTCATAAGGGGATGGCATTCAGGCGGATCCGCTTCATGAGCTCCAACGCGCCCGCACCGACGCCGTACCAGCCGCATCGATTGGCCGTGGGTCTTCCGCATTACTTGCCTCGTCTACGGCGGCGAGGCCACCGGTTCTAGCCGGACCGATTGCAAGCCCGCGAATGCACTGACGCGGGAGGAGACACTCAGGCTCCTCCCCCCGATCCTCACAACGAATACCACGTCGCCCGCGCCTTGCCGTGGCGGCGCACGCGGCCCGCCGACACCAGAGTTCAGCAGCAATGGCCAATTGCAGAACCGCTCATCACTGATCAAAGCGCTGTTTGACGTAATCCGTGATCGAGGAACCCTGAAGCTCCGCGGTTGAGTTTCCCCCGCGAACGAAGAACCTCTGCAAAGCCCCGTCCTTCACAAACGCCGCCTTAGGTCCTTTCTCACACCGTATTGCAAGGACGCGGGAGCCATCCTGTTCCTCGAAGTGCGGGTGAACATAAGGCAGGAATACCTCGCCAATTCGATCTCGGACGAGATTGACAAGATGGAGGCCCATCTTGTCTTCGTTCGGGAAGCCATCTGAGGCCAGCCCAAGCATTTCGCCATCGTCGGCGACACCTACCAGAAGCGTACCGCCCTTCCCATTAAGGAAGCCGGCAATCGTCCTGAGCACAGCAAATTGAACTTTGTCATCGACTTGTTGGGTGTGAAGATTGGTCCTAAGCGTGGACTTGAATTCGACGGCGTCGGATTCGCCGCCAGAGATGAGCTCAGCGACCGAAATACTCACGGGAACTGCTTCGGGTGTATCGCCTCTTAGCAGCTTCCACGCTTCGTGGATGACTTTCGCCATCCGGGAGCGGCGTTGCTCCAGGAATTTCTCATACGGCAAATCCCACCAAAGATGAGGGAGAGCATGGAGGAAGTAGAGACGTTCCCTTTGCTTACCCGTGAGCGCGGCATCGAAAGGTGGCACATACTCCGAAGGGGCCTTCTTGCCGATCTTCAGATTGGCAGGCCATTCAACTGGAGCAAAGTTTGCAATCTGGTTGATTTGCTTGAGGTCCGAGACGCCTGCTTCCTCAAGATAGCCACGCGGAAACAGGTGATGCTGTTCTAACGCTGCCTTCGTGCCCTTTACGGCAGGGTCAACCATCTCTGCGATCTTGATGGGGCTAAAGAGGACGGGTGCATCGAGCTTAATCAGCGCTGCCTGATACGCGAAGAGAGACGGGCTTCGGGCCGCTGATGTCGCAAGCTGACTTGGCAAGGTGATTGTCCAGTAATCGCCAGTTAAAGTCGTGGAGCAAAGCTCCCGGATCTTTACAAGAAAGGCAGAGCCGTCCGGCAATTCTCGAAGCATCGAGAGATCCGAGTCGAAACGCGTTTCCGGCGAGCTTGAGTATCGACCGGTCAGCGCCGCCATAAAGAAGAACTCAGCGATCGCCTGACGCATGGCAGTCTTGTCGACGCCGTAGTCTCGAATGCCAATCAGATAAAGAACATAGCTGTAGATGATCGCTGTCTCGGAACTGATCATCTTCTCGCCACGATAACCAGCCAACGTTAGGGCGCTCAGAAAATGATGCCAATTGGCGAGGTTCAGGGCAGCCTTCTGGCCTTCCTGCATCAAGCTGAACTGTTCGGCGCGCTTCTCAGGGTTATCGAGACCCGTCTTAGCGTCGCGACCTCGCAAGGCGCTGTATACATTCTCGAGGCGCGCGCGTTTGAGCGAGAGACCGACAGTTGCGCGAAGAAGTTGATCCGGAGCTGGTTTGATGAAGTGATTGAATGGAGACGCCGGTCCGTCGCTTGGCTTAGCCGCACGCAGCGCAAATTCCTCCAGCTCCGCGCGACCCTCGTCCCAGAAGACCGACATGAGCGTCATTATGAAGTCCGACTGATTGAGCTTTTTGCCTTGACCGTTAATTCGCACAAAGACTTCAGCGATCGTTTCTGCATTAACCGTAGAAGCAAGCGTTAGTGCGACAAACTGAAAATCGACAATGCTCCGCACACGACTGATGGCCCCTCGCGCCTTCTTGATCTGTTCAGGCGTTAACTCCCTGACTTCGGCTAGAGACTTTTCGTACTTGTCGGCGATTTCGAAAATATCGACTTCCGGTTTCCAGAGTATGGAGATGTCCGAAATATACGATTTGTCCTTGGCTATTGCGGCGTCCGACACATCGAACCGGTCGGACAGCGGATTGAATGCGATTCGTATCCGCTCGCGCTTGAAATTCGCGCGTAGAACCTCGGCAGCTTTGATTACTGCATACAGAGATGTCAGGCGTTGCTGACCATCTACGATGGCCAACTTCGGGACAGCTCTGTCATTCTTTTCGCCGATCCCTTTCAGGCCTGCGTCTGCGCCCGTCTCCCAGAACAACAAAAAGCCTGCCGGAAATCCACGATAGAGCGAGTCGAAAAGATTACGTACGTTGACGTTCGGCCACACGAAGGGGCGCTGTAGTTCCGGTAAGCCGATCTTGCCAAGATCAATGTCTTCAATGAGCGCGTTGATCGGATAGTTGGTCGTCGTGAAAAGTGCCAATTGCAGCCCCCAGGAACTTCAGCGTCCAACAGGCTAAACCAGAGATTGTGTAACGGCACCAGCGTTCTGCTCGGTTCGCTCCGCCGCTGGCACTATCGGGAGCAGTCTGGAGGAGACGGTGGGGCGAGGGTGTCTTCAAGGCCTCCCAACATCGCGTGAATTTGTCGATCTCGGTGACCAGGTCCGGCCTAGGATTGGCCGGGATCCCCGCACGGGTGGGCCTGAATCGGGAATGCGAGACTGTAGGGAAATTTTCGATGAACTCCCTGATTATCCACGAGTCTCGCTCGCCCTCACCCCCCCGCCGCCTTGATCCTCTCCTCCAGCATCCCCCGGATCGGCGCATCCGCCGGCAACAGCGCCAGCAGCGTCTTCCAGCGCTGCAGCGCCGCCGGCTTGTTGCCCGCGGCTTCGGCGGCGACGCCCAGGTAGAACAGGGCCAGTGCGTTGCGCGGCTCGGCCTTCTCCAGCCGCTCCAGCACGGCGACGGCCTGCGGCGACGGCACGGCGCCGGGTGCCAGCTGGCGCACATGCGCCTCGGCCCAGTCGGCCAGGATGCGCGCGTCGACGGGGGCCAGCGTGTCGGCGCGGCCGTAGGCCTCGGCGGCGTTGGCGTTCTCGCCCAGCACCTTCCAGGCATTGGCCAGGCGCAGCCAGCCGGCGCGGTCCTGCGGCGCGTCGGCGAGGCGCGCGGCCAGCCCCTCGACCATGGAGCGGATCGCCTGCTGGCGCTGCTCCGGCGTGAGCTGGGCCATCGCCTCCTGCTGCTCGCGGCTGGGCGTCGGCATGGCGGAGGGCGGGGTCTGGGTCGGCGGCACTTCGATCCCCGCCGCCTTGGCCACGCGCGCGATCTCGGCGCGCAGCATCGGCAGCCAGGGCGCGTCGGGTGGGCTCTTCGCTTCGAGGTCGCGCCAGCGGGCGATCGCGGCCTTCGAATCGCCGCTCTGCGCCTCGTGCAGGCCGAGATAGTAGAGGATGCGCGCATCGTCTGGCCGCGTCTTCAGCGCCCGCTGCAGCGCCTCCAGCGCCGGCTGCGTGACGGTGCCGCCGGCCTCCAGCGTCAGGCCTTCGCCCAACGCGGCCAGCGCGTCGGCATCGTTGGGATCCTGTGCCAGGCGGGCGCGCGCTTCCTTGAGCAGGCCGGCGACGTCCATCTGTTGCGACGGGGCGGGGTGTTCGGTGCCACGGTCCGCGAACGGCGCGGCGGGCAGGCCGGGGCGGCCGGTCTGCAGGTAGAGGCCGAGCGCCAGCAGCGGCACGAACAGCGAGAGCGCCGGCGGCAGCCACTTCTGCACCGCGTCGGAGGTACGCGCGGCTTTGGCGCCGGAAGCGGCGGCGTCGCCGGCGGCCAGCATGCGGCGCTCGATCTCGGTGCGCGCGGCGGCGGCTTCGGCGGGCGGGAGCGTGCCGGCGTGGCGCTCGCGCTCCAGCTCGGCCAGCTGGTCGCGGTAGATCGCGAGTTCGCCCGAGAGCCGGTCGCGTGCGGGCAGGCGCATGCGCAAGAGCGGCCAGAGGAGCGCGGCGACGGTCGCGGTGGTGAGCAGCGCCAGCAGGAATTCGAGCATGGCCGTCAGCCCTTCAGGAGCGCGTCGAGGCGGCGGCGCTCCTCCTCGTCGAGCGGCTTGGGTGCTGCGATCGGTATGTGCCGGCGGCGGCGCGCGGCCAGGAGGAGGGCTGCACCGGCGACCAGCAGCAGCAGCGGCGCGCCCAGCCACAGGATCAGCGTGCCGGCCTTGAAGGGCGGCTTCAGCAGCACGTAGTCGCCATAGCGCGCGACCATGTAGGCGAAGACGTCGGCGTTGCTGTCGCCGGCGACGAGCCGCTCGCGCACCGCCCGGCGCATGTCATGCGCCACCTCGGCCGAGGAATCGTCGATCGACTGGTTCTGGCAGACCACGCAACGCAACGCCCGCCCGATCTCGCGGGCGCGAGCTTCGAGCGCGGGGTCGGGCAGGACTTCCGACGGCTCGACGGCGAGGGCGGGGAGGGTGAGCAGCAGAAGCAAGACGCAGCATAACGCCTTCAAGCTCCTCTCCCCCGCTAGGGGGAGAGGCAGGGTGAGGGGGCGACGCACCCCCTCACCTAACCTCTCCCCCAAGGGGGAGAGGAACATGAAAAGACGGGCGCCGATCACTTCACCGCCCCCTTGAGGAACGGCAGGATCGTCTCGTTCAGGTCGCGCTCGGTGATGGGCCCGCGGTAATGCCGGCGCACGATGCCGGCGCCGTCGATCAGGTAGGTCTCGGGCA
>CAZPOS010000147.1:0-2667 GCA_964588065.1 uncultured Reyranella sp. | reverse complement strand
CGTCGAGGTCGAGGCCCGCGAGTTTGAAGGGATCGCCCAGCCGCTTCAGCCAGGGCAGCGCGTCGTCGCGCTTGTTCTTCCACGCGATGCCGATAATCGTCGCGCCCTCGCGTTCGCTGAGCCGCGTGAACAGCGGATGCTCGGCGAGGCAGGGCGTGCACCAGCTCGCGAAGAAATTCACGATCACCGGTTTGCCGGTGCGCAGGTCCGCGTCGGTGAGCGGCGCCTCGCCCGGGCGCAGCGCCGGCAGGTCGAGCTTCGGCGCCGGCCGTCCCACCACCACCGAGCCGATCGAGGCGGGGTCGCGGCCGCTGGTCAGCGACCAGGCGAAGAAGCCCGCCATCAGCGCGAGCGTCAGCAGCGGCAGGATGAAGAGGAGGCGGCGCATCTATTCGGCCGGCTGCAAGGAGGATGGGCGTCGCGACGGCGCGCCGATGCGCAGCCGGCGGTCCGACAGCGAGACGAAGCCGCCCAGCGCGCACAGCGCCGCGCCCAGCCAGATCCACGGCGCCAGCGGGTTGAGATAGAGGCGGATCACCCAGCCCTGTTGCGGGCTGCCCTCGCCCAGCGTGGCGTAGAAGTCGCGCAGCAGGTTGGTCTGGATCGCCGTCTCGGCCACCTGGCGGCGCTGCACGGTGAACAGCCGGCGCTCGGGCTGCAGCACCGTGTAGGGCTTGCCGCCGACGCTCACGTTGAGCGTGGCGCGCTCGGCGATGTAGTTGGGGCCGCGCACCTCGTCCATGCGCTCGAGCTGCACGCTGTAGCCCGCGAAGTCGATGCGGTCGCCGGGCTTCATCGTGTGCATCAGCTCGGTGTTCCACGAGGAGGTCGCGACCGAGCCCAGCACGACGACGCCCAGCGCTGCATGGCTGATCACCATGCCCAGGGTCGAGCGCGGGAGGGTGCGCAGGGTGCCGCTGCGCACGCGGTCGGTCAGCGACGCGAGGCTGCCGACGATCAGCCAGACGCCGAAGCCGAAGGCGAGGGCTGCCAAGGTCGAGCGGCTGTCGATCATCGTCATCGCGACGACGATGGCGGCCAGCGACACCACGAGCGCCACGCGCAGGCGCATCAGCGCCGGCCAGAGTTCAGCGCGCTTCCAGCCGAGGAACGGGCCGACGCAGAGCGCGGCGAACAGCGGCGCGCAGAGCGGCACGAAGGTGGCGTTGAAGAAGGGCGGGCCGACCGAGACCTTGTTGCCGGTCAGCAGGTCGAGGAACAGCGGATAGAGCGTGCCCAACAGCACCGTGGCCGCGAGCGTGCACAGGAGCAGGTTGTTCAGGATCAGCGCGCCTTCGCGGCTGACCGGCTGGAACAGGCCGCCGCCCTGCAGCTGCGGCGCGCGCCAGGCGTAGAGCGCCAGGCCGCCGCCGGTGACGAACAGCAGGAAGGCCAGGATGAACATGCCGCGCGCCGGATCCTGCGCGAAGGCATGGACCGAGGTGAGCACGCCCGAGCGCACCAGGAAGGTGCCCAGCAGCGACAGCGAGAAGGCGAGCAGCGCCAGCAGCACCGTCCAGCTCTTCAGCGCGTCGCGCTTCTCCACGACGATGGCCGAGTGCAGCAGCGCGGTGCCGGCGAGCCACGGCATCAGCGAGGCGTTCTCGACGGGATCCCAGAACCAGAAGCCGCCCCAGCCCAGGATGTAATAGGCCCACCACGAGCCCAGCGCGATGCCGAGCGTCAGGAAGCACCAGGCCGCCAGCGCCCACGGCCGCACCCAGCGCGCCCAGGCGGCATCGACCCGGCCTTCGAGCAGGGCGGCGACGGCGAAGGCATAGGTCACCGAGAAGCCGACATAGCCCAGGTAGAGCAGCGGCGGATGGAAGGCGAGGCCGGGATCCTGCAAGAGCGGGTTCAGCCCGTTGCCGTCGGGCGGCGCGGGATAGACGCGCGCGAACGGGTTGGAGGTGAAGAGCAGGAAGGCCAGGAACCCGACGCCGATCAGCGCCTGGATCGCGAGCACGCGGCTGCGCAGCGTGTCGGGCAGGTTGGCGCCGAAGACCGCGACCGCGGCGCCGAACAGCGCCAGGATCAGCGCCCAGAGCAGCATCGAGCCCTCGTGGTTCCCCCACACGCCGCTGATCTTGTAGAGCAGCGGCTTGGCCGAATGCGAATTGTCGACGACGTTGAGGACCGAGAAGTCCGACGTGACATAGGCCTGCGTCAGCGCGCCGAACGCCAGCAGCACGAGAAACGCCTGCGTCAGCGCCGCCGTGCGGCCGAGCGCCATGAGGCGGAGGTCACCTCTGCTCGCGCCGACGAGTGGCAGCGATCCCTGCACGAGCGCGACCGCCAGCGCGAGGATGAGGGCGAAGTGACCTAGTTCCGCGACCACGAAGCACCTGTTACGCCAATGCCGGATGCGTCGCGGAACTGGCGGGCGGCAGGGGCTGTAATCAGCCCCGGGAGCCCGCACGGCTCAGAAAAGATGAGGGTGGCGAGACACCGCCTGAAAGCCTCCACACAGTGGGCTCCCGCGCCTTCGTCGCTGCGCTCCTGCAGGCGCTGCCGCCCACCGGAGGTCGCGAAGGCGCTCACTTGGCGTCCTTCCATTTGCCACTTTCCTTCAGCGCCTTCGCGACCTCCGGCGGCATGTAGTTCTCATCATGCTTCGCCAGGATCTCGCGCGCGGTGAACACGCCGTCGGGGCCGATCGAGCCCTCG
>CAZPOS010000146.1:0-13598 GCA_964588065.1 uncultured Reyranella sp. | reverse complement strand
GGAGAACAAGGGCTGGACCTACGCCAAGTACCTGCTCGAGTTCGAGCGCGGCGGCAATCCCTACAGCCCGCGCCTGCGCTCGGGCTTCGAGCGGCTGAAGCGGCTGGCGCAGTCGATGCCGGAAGGCGACGACTCGATCATGGCCGACTCCGCGTGGCGCGAGAAGCTGGCGCGCATGGACATCGAGATTTCGGGCCTCGAGATGTTCGAACAGGAGTTCTATTCGAAGCTGGCGGCTGGCCAGAACCCGGGCCCGCTCTCGTCGATGATCAAGCTGCGCGGTACCGAGGTGATGCAGCAGGTCCAGGAATATGCCGTCGAGGCGGCCGGCTACTACGCCCAGCCGTTCCCCGAGCAGCGCGCCTGGAACGCGAATGTCGAGCCGATCGGCCCCGAGGGCGCCGACGTGCTGGCGCCGCGCTACTTCAACGGCCGCAAGATGACGATCTACGGCGGCTCGTCGGAAGTGCAGCGCGGGATCATGTCGAAGGTGATGCTCGGCCTTTAGGCCGAGCATCACCCCGAGCGTAGCGAAGCGAAGCCGAGGGGTCTCATCTCCCTCGGCGCCGTCCTTCGGAATGAAAAGAGGTCTCTCCGCTGCGCGCCTTCGGCGCTTCGGTCGAGACGACGGGAGTGTGTGATGCGTCTGGCCTTCAGTGAACAGGAACTGGCCTTCCAGCAGGAAGTGCGCGAGTGGATTGCAGCCAACATGCCGCCGGAAGTGGCGGAGGAGAGCCGCCGGAGCCGCAGCAGCCACGTCTCGAAGGAGCGGCTGCTGCAGTGGCAGAAGAAGCTCGCGGGGAAGGGCTGGCTCTGCCCCAACTGGCCCAAGGAATATGGCGGGCCGGGCTGGAGTTCGACGCAGAAGTTCATCTTCGAAATGGAGATGGCGCGCGCCGATTCGCCCTATCTCTCGTCGTTCAGCATCAAGATGGTGGCGCCCGTGCTGATGAAGTTCGGCAGCGAGGCGCAGAAGAAGCGCTTCCTGCCCAAGATCGCCGCCGCCGAGGAACTCTGGTGCCAGGGCTATTCCGAGCCGGGCTCCGGGTCCGATCTCGCGAGCCTGCGCACCAAGGCCGAGCGGCAGGGTGACCACTACGTCGTGAACGGCCAGAAAATCTGGACGACCAACGCCCATTTCGCCGACTGGATTTTCTGCCTCGTGCGCACCTCGAACGAGGGCAAGCGCCAGGAGGGCATCTCCTTCCTGCTGATCGACATGAAGTCGCCCGGCATCACGCTCGACCCGATCTACCTGGTCGACGGCACGCGCACCCCGATGCGCCACGAGGTCAACCAGGTCTTCTTCACCGACGTGAAGGTGCCGGTCGAGAACCTGGTCGGCGAGGAGAACAAGGGCTGGACCTACGCCAAGTACCTGCTCGAGTTCGAGCGCGGCGGCCAGGCCTTCGGCCCGCGCCTGCGCAAGGCGTTCCGCCATCTCCAGACCCTGTCGAAGACGCAGATGAAGGAAGGCGAGTCGCTCTCGGCCGATCCGCAGTGGCGCGAGAAGATGGCCGCCGTCGAGATGGAGATCGACGCCATCGAGATGAACGAGCTGATGTTCTACTCGAGCCTCAAGACCGGTGACGCGCCGGGCAACATGGGCTCGGTGGTGAAGATGCGCGGCACCGAGGTCGGCCAGAAGGTGACCGAACTCGCGGTCGAGGCGGTCGGCTGGTACGGCACGCCGTTCACGGAACTGCGCAACTTCGACAGCAACGTCGTGCCGGTCGGCGGCGAGTATGTCGACGACGTGTCGCCACGCTACTTCAACACGCGCAAGACGACCATCTACGGCGGCTCGTCGGAAGTGCAGCGCAACGTGCTTGCAAAGGCGATGCTCGGCCTCTGAGCTGAGGATCGCGTGAGCTGGCCGAAGAAGGCGATCTTCTACGCGATCCTGGCGGCAATCGTCTTGGTCGCCCTGGAGATCGCTTCCTCGGCCTTTCTCTACGCGATCAACAAGGACAGGATCGCCGCCCTGCCGGGACCGCCGTCGGAGCCGGCGATCCTGCTGGCGCTGCGGACCGGGCTCAGTTGGGCTCTGCCGGGATGGTTCCCGGATCCGGCGACCTACCGGCGGATGACGCGACTGCCAGCGGGATTCTTCGCCGAGGATCGCGAACAGGGTTATCGCGCAAATCCCGGCCGGTACGTTTTCCGCTACGGCGGCATGCGGCAGGGCAGGGTCGAGCATCTCGACGCCGTGGTCACGATCAATCCGGATGGAACGCGGTTCACCGGCACCGCGCCCAGCGATCCGCGCCGCCGCATCTTCGTGCTGGGCGATTCCTATGTGTTCGGCGATGGCGTCAACGACCAGCAGAGCTTTGCCTTCCTGCTGCAGACGGCGCTTCCCGACGCCGTCGTGGAACTCCATGCGCTGGCCGGCTACTCCTGGGCCAATGCGCTGGTCACGATGCAGCGTATCAAGGACCGGATCCGCCCCGGCGACGCCATCGTCCTGGGCTATGCGCTGTACTACAAGGAACGCCACGTCGCCGCGCCGTCACGGCTGCGCAGCATTCGCGACTGGATGGCCTCGACCTTTCCCGAGGTCGAGCTCGACCCCAAGGACAGGGTGATCCGCGCCCGGCTCGACACCGGAGGCCGGCTGGTGCTCGACACCATCCCGATGCATTGCAAGGTCGACCCGGCCTATTGCGCTGGACCCGAGCCTGCTGCCGACGCTGTGGATAGGGTGTCGAGCGAGCTTCTGCGAGCGATCGCGGCAAGCACGGCCGAAAAGATCTACCTGCTGCACATGTTCGGCCCGAAGAACGATCGAGTGCTGCAGAACCTGCCGGCCAATGTCGAGATCGTTGCCGCGACCCCGCAGGACTTCAGCTACGTCATGCAGGACAACGTCATGGGCCTCGACGATCACGGCGGGCCCTACTGGCACTACGCCATGTACTCGAAGTTGATGCCGGTCATCGGCGCACCGCGATGACACCCTCCGTGCGCGCCCGTACGTCCGGCGTAGCGAGGCAGGAGAGCAGCGCCTCGTGGCCGGGCGTGCCTGGATAGGGCGTCACGCGGAATGGCGGTGCGTGGTTGGCCGGGCAGAAGAGCACCGTCTCGTCGGGACCGAGCGCATCGAGATCGAGGATCGAACTGGAGCGCGTCATCACGAACAGTGGCGGTGCGCCGGGGCCGCGACGGCGCAGGTGGGCGATCACGGCTTCCTGGGTGGGCCTGTCCAGCCCCTGCTCCACGAGATCGACGACGACGGGCATCGGCCCTTCGAGGCCCGTGAGAAGGGCCCTGAGCGCCGGCGTGTCGGTTGCACCGTCCTGGACGAGCAGGGCGACCGCCGGCGCGATCGTGGAGAGCAGCGCGAAATCGGCCGTGCGCGCGAGGCCGAGGAAAGTGCCGCCAAGTTCGTCGGCGATCCGCATCGCCAGACGCGTCTTGCCGCTGCCCAGGGGGCCGGTGATGTAGGTGAGGGGACGGATGTCGCGCAGTTCGAAGCGCTCGCCGCCCCATGGCCAGGGAAGATCGAAGGCAACGTTCGGGCCGGCCGTCGCAGTCAGCGCCCGGGCGAGGTCGGTCGCCGTCGGCGCGCCGCCGCGGGCGAGGTCGCCGCGCAGCGCGCGCACGCCGTCCATTGCCGCAACCAGTTCGCGTAGGCGCGCGTCGAGCGCTTTCTGGTGGGCGGCCAAGGCAGGTTCGAGGCCGTTCGCATCGCCCTTCAGGATGCGGCCCACCTGGGCCAGGCTGAACCCCAACGCCCGAAGAGCGACGATCTCCGAGGCGCGCTCCAGGTCATGTGGCCCGTAGGCCCGCCAGCCTGCGTCCGAGCGCACCGGGGCCAGCAGGCCGCGCTGCTCGTAGAGGCGCAGTGCCTTGACGGAGATGCCGAGACGCCGGGCGGCATCGGATGCATTCAGGAATTGGCTCACGATCGACCTCGCTTGATGTTGACCGCTTGTTCTATGAGGGCGGTCCCAAGGGCTGGGTCAACTGACTATTCGCTGAATTGTCTCGACATGCCGAAGACCTTGGAAAGCCTGCGGTCGAGGTCGCGTTGCGATGGGGATGGACCGGCTTTTCATGGCGAGCGTCATTGGCGGCGCCCGAGTGCGCTGAAAATGCCGCGCAGGTGACGCTTCGCCGGTGATGCGGCGGGAACGCCCGAGGTCAGCGTTCCCGCGAAGCCTCCCGCCGGCGCCCTGCGAGCGGCTCGCTGCGTTCTATGCGATACACGACATTGCACACGTTCGGCCAAAGTGGCTTTGCCATCATTCCCCCAATCGCCCCTTGGCGGGGTTCTTCGCCAGAGTGACGACTATGGCTTACGTCTGCCTGACGATAAATCAGGATACGGAAACGATGCCGTGGCCGTCAATGCCAGTTGAATGAATATCACTGAATTGCAACCAGCTTGTTATCTTCCAGGCGGCAGAGGCCGCTGTCAGACGTCGAGGGGCGGCCGGTGAGCGCCAGCACGTCCGGAACGTAGATCGGTCGGTTATTGGCGAAGCCGGCAGTCGAGACGAGGCGGGACTGCTTGCCGGCCTCTGCCTGTGAATAGACGACTGTCACGCCGTTGATGAGGGCGTACTCGTCCGCCCAGACGAGGCGCAGCACCACGACGGAACGGCCTCGCTCGTCACGGGCGGTCCAGCGCTCTGCCTTGGGCGGCGGGCTCGCCTTGCCGATACCGCGATGGACCACGCCATCGAGTGTCACACCGGTCTGCGTCATCTGGCCGAGCGGCAGCATCGTGTTGATCTCCTCGCCGTTCTGGCCGACCCAGACCTCCAGATGCGGCAGGTGGATCCACGATCCGGCCGACGGCACCGCGGCGGGAACGGGATCGAAGACCTGAACGATCAGTGTATTGCTCCCGATGCCGATCGTCCGGATCTCTGCCGTCCGGTCGGGCGCCGCCGGCTTGCCCCATACGAGGAAGCCATTGTCGCCAGCCGTCGTCATGCCCGGCACGCAGTTGCCGAGCGCGGTGCCCATCGGGATGTCGCCCTTGCCGGCGAGGCCGGGGGCCACCACGGGATAGGCACCGACGGTCTCGGCATCGATGCGCGCGGCGAAGGCCTTCGGTGGCTTTGGCCAGCTCGGGCACCCCATGCCGGGGTCTCGCACGGTGCTGTCCTTGGCCAGAGACCTTACGAGCCGGGTCCGATAGTCGATGTCGGTCAGCGTGCCGCTCTGCTCCGACACGTTGTGGTAGCTGCAATCCTGCTCGGTCAGGGCGCGGAAGGGCACGAGAGAATAGGCGACCTCCATCGACCATCGCCACGACGAGCCGCCATACTGGTGATGGACGAGACGGTTGGGCCCGACCTCGACCTCGTCCTCGCCGACGCCCGCCATACCGTAGCCGTCGTTGCAGAGCTTCAGGACCTGCTTCGGCGCCGCCGCACCGTCTAGCAGCCAGTACTCGACGCCGCCGTCGCGCGCGTTGCCGTCGATGCAGCCTTCGTCCAGGTCCTTGGGCTTGTCGGCGAAGCCGAGCCGAACCTGCACCACGGCGAGCGACGTCCCGCTGGGCGACTTGCCGGCATCCTGGGTCTTTTCGACCTTGCAGCTCGTGCGTGGGCCGCAGATCGCCGCCGTCTGGGCGGCGTCGGGGCTGGCCAGCGCGGCGACGGGCAGCAGCAGGGAGGCGGCCGCGAGGAGCAGGGGCTTCATCGCGGTCAGCCCGCCAGCACGGGCTCGCCCACGATCTGCGTCCGGTGCATCAGCCGGCGCAGGCTCTCGTCGAAGGCGTCGCGACGATGCATGACGCAGCGGTTGTCCCACATCACCAGGTCGCCCGCGCGCCACTTCTGGTACCAGGCGAACTTTTCCTGCGTCGCGTGGGCCCAGATCGAGTCGAGGAGTTCCTCGCTCTCCTCGACCTCGAGACCATGGATGTAGGCGCCTGGGCGGCGGCCGAGGAACAGCGCCTTGCGCCCCGTGACGGGATGCAGGCGGACCAGGGGATGCACGGCGCCCGGCGTATGGCGCACGTCGAGCGTGCGCTGGAAACCCTTGCGCAGTTCGCCGGCCGAATTGCGACTGGAATCGTGGATGCAGACCTTGCCCTCGATCGCGCGCTTCAGCTCGGGCGAGAGCGTCTCATAGGCCGCGTACATGTTGAGGAAGCCGGTGTTGCCACCATCCGGCGGCACTTCCAGTGCATAGAGCAGCGATGCCCGGGGCGGCAGCGGATTGTACGACATGTCAGTATGCCAGACGAGTTCGTAGCTGCCGAGGCTGCCGACCGCCTTGCCGTCCTTCTTCACGCTCGCAATCACCGCCACCCATTCGCGCGCCTCGTCGATCACATCGGAGTCGGCACGGTCGAGACTGGCGGCGGCGACCGGCACGCGGTCGAGTTCACCGAAGCGGGCGCTGAACTGCATCAGCATGCGGTCGTCGAGCTTCTGGCCCGAGAAGCGCAGCACCAGGTGCTCCCCCCAGGCCGCGGCGATGCGCGCAAACACCTCGTCGCTCACGGGCCTGGAGAGATCGACGCCGTGGACATCGGCGGCGAGGGCCGCGCCGGTCGGTTGGATCCAAAGGTCGGTCATTCGCTGCCTCCTGGCTTGAAATAATGTGGCACGAAACGGCTGCTGTTGTGCGTAATGCGGCGTTCATCCTCGCGCATGCCGATGCCGGCAGCCTTGCCTTCGATCACCCAGGAACCGACGACGGCGTGGTTGCCGTCGAAGGCGGGCAGGGGCTGATAGGCTTGCCAGACATAGCCTTCGCTGCCGTAGTCGCCGCCTGACGTGTCGAACACCCCCGGCGCGCTGATGGTCACGTTATGGCCCTCGCGGCCGAAAATCGGTTTCTTCACGAACGAACCGTTCAGATCGGCATGCTCCGTGCCGAAGGCTGGAAGCAGATTGCGATGACCGGGGAACCCTTCCCAGAGAATCGGCAGCAGCATCTTGTTGCTGAGCAGCATCTTCCACGCCGGTTCGATGAAAGCGGTCGTGTCGGTCAGGACATGGACGCCGAATTCCTCGCGTACCATCCATTCCCACGGATAGAGCTTGCTCAGCACCTGGATCGGCATCTCGTCGGGATCGGTGAAGCGTGAGCCGTTCCAGCCGATCTGGGACACGGGCAACGGCTTGCCGGCCAGACCTGCCTGCAGGGCCGTGTCGCGCAGATATTCCGAGGTGGCGAGATCCTCAGGGCTTTCCTCGAAACGGGCGAAGTGAACCGTGCCTTCCGGCGGCAGGCGGGCGAGCACGCCGCGCCATGCCTCGATCAGCCGCTCATGAATCGAGTTGAACTGGTCGGCGTCTGGTTTCACGTCCTTCAGCCAGTACCACTGGACGACGGCGGCCTCGTAGAGCGCGGTCGGCGTGTCGGCGTTGTACTCAAGCAGCTTGGGCGGGCCTTTGCCGTCGAAAGCGAGGTCGAAGCGGCCGTAGATCGTCGGGTCGGAGCGGCGCCAGACGCTTTCGATGTACTCGCTCCAGGCCGGCGGGATGTGCATGCGCGCCCACAGGCGATTGGAGACGATATGCTCGACCGCCTGTAAAGCGAGTTTGTGCAACTCGTCAGTGGTGGCTTCCAGTTCGTCTATTTCGTCGGACGAGAAGGCGTAGCAGGCATTCTCATTCCAATAGGTCTTGCCGTCGAGCACGTAGAAGTCGAAACCGATCTTCTCCAGCTTCGCCTGCCACCCGCTGCGCGGCTGGATTTTCTCGCGCCGCATCTCAGCTCGACCCGGTCGCGCCGGTGCTGCCGAAGCCGCCGCGCTGGCTGGGCGCCGGCGCGGCCTGGCTGCCGCTCGTCGTCGACGAAGGCTGGGATGTCGTGCCGCGCCCGCTGTAGCCGCCGCCCGTCGCGCTGCCCGAACCCGACTGTTGCGTTGGCGTGCAGCTCGCGGGCGGCACGCCAGGCCCACAGTTGGCGGCAAGCGGCGGGCGGTAGAAGGGGTTGGGCAGGAACCACAGGTACGGCAGCGCGCCGATGCCTGCACCCGGGGCACAGGAATAGAGCACCGCCGCACCGGCCACGCCCATGAGCACGAGCTTGATGCCAGTCGACATACGCGGGCCGGATGTGCGCGGATCCTGAGGCGAGGACATGGAGGTCAGGTCGTGAGACAGGCGGCGTTGATCAGGCCGAAGCA
This sequence comes from uncultured Reyranella sp., assembly GCA_964588065.1. GTDB lineage: Bacteria > Pseudomonadota > Alphaproteobacteria > Reyranellales > Reyranellaceae > Reyranella. The sequence goes on along the minus strand of CAZPOS010000146.1, from coordinate 5,494 downwards.
GGTGGCAAAGCCGCCGGCAGTGATCCCCGCGGCCATCCGGTCTGCCTCGATCGCCGCCTTGAGCTGCGGCAGCAGAATGCGCATTCCGATATGAACCAGCACCTGGACGAACAGGGCGACGAGCGCCCAGATCACGACGTCGAGCAGACTGATCGAATGGGCGATCGTCTGGGCCAGAGGCAGGGAGAAGCCGAGAAGGGCGCCGACCAGGGCGATCGCGGCGGCGGAATTGCCAGCCCGGATCAGCGCGTATTCCCGCCATGGCGTGATCTGGGCATACACCGCCAGAAAAACACCGGCGAGGCCGAAGCCCACCACGATGTAGCGCGCGAAGTTTGGGACGGCGGCGACCAACCACTCTAACTCGGGCATTCGACGACTCTTCGTGATGGCGTATGGGTCGTCAAGGGCATCCGGGTGGCTGGTTCATCCATGCATTGTCAGTCCACCGGAGACGCTGATCGTCTGACCGGTGATGAAGCCTGCATCGTCGCTTGCCAGGAAGCAGACGATGCCCGGAATGTCCTCCGGCTGGCCGACCCGCTTCATCGGGATGGCGCCGACCAGGGCCGCGCGCACCTTCTGGCCGCGCTCGTCGTCGCCGGCGACGGCAGCCAGCAGTGGCGTGTCGGTCGGGCCGGGGCAGACGGCATTCAGGGTGATGCCCTTGCGTGCGACCTCGCGCGCCACGGTCTTGGTGAAGGCGATGATGCCGCCCTTGCAGGCGGAATAGACGGCTTCCTGCGAGGAGCCGACGCGGCCCGCGTCCGACGCGATGTTGACGATGCGGCCGCTGCCACGCGCCACCATGCCCTTCAGCACGACGTGGCTCATGTTGAGCGGCCCGCGCAGGTTGATGGCGATGAGCTGGTCCCACAGGTCGGGCGTCGTATCGACGAAGTTGGCGAACCGGTCCCAGCCGGCATTGTTCACCAGGATATCGGTCGGGCCGGCGGCGCGCTCGAAGTCGGTGATGGCCGTGACCACGCCATCATAGTCGGCGATGTCGATGCCCGAAGCGTAGCCGCCGATCTCGCCGGCGAGCTTCTTCGCGCCGTCGAGGTTCCTGTCGAACACCCCGACCCGCGCGCCATAGCCCGCGAAGCGCCGGCAGATCGCGCTGCCGATCGCGCCGGCACCGCCCGTGACGATGACGCTCTTGCCTTCCAATCCGCGCATGACCGCCTCCCGTCAGATCGGCGAGTAGGGATCGAACTTCGGCTTGCGCTTCTCGAGGTGCGAGGCGAGGCCTTCCTTCACGTCGGGGCCGAGGAAGCCCAGCATCTCGAGGCCGAGCGAGGTGTCGAAGGTCGGGCCCATCATGCGCAGCCAGTTGTTCAGCGCGTACTTGGTGAAGCGGATCGAGGTCTGGGCGCCCTCGGCCAGCTTGGTCGCGACCTCGAGGCCCTTGGCTTCGAGCTGGTCGTCCTCGACGCAGAGCGACACCAGGCCGATGCGTTCGGCTTCCTCGCCGTCGACGGCCTCGCAGAGCAGCAGATAGTACTTGGCCTTGGCCATGCCGCAGAGCAGGGGCCAGACGATGCAGGCATGGTCGCCGGCGGCGACGCCGAGGCGGGTGTGGCCGTCGATGATCCTGGCCTTCTTCGAAGCGATCGAGACGTCGGCCAGGATGCCGGCGACGAGGCCCGCGCCGACCGCCGGTCCGCGCATCGTGCTGACGATCGGCTTCGAGCAGTTGATGACGTTGTAGACGATGTCGCGCGCTTCCTTCCACGTCCGCAGCAGCGCGTTGTGGTCGCGGATGTTGTTCTCGATGATGTCGAAATCGCCGCCCGCGGAGAACACCTTGCCGCCGGCGCCCTGGATGATCACGCAGTTCACCGTGTCGTCGCCGTCGATGTCGCGCCAGACGTCGACCAGCTCGCGATGCATGATCGCGTCCGTCGCATTGTATTTCTCCGGCCGGTTCATCGTGACCCGCAGCACCTTGGGATGCGGCCGATCGAACAGCAGGCGCTGGTAGCGATTTTGCCAGTCGGACATGGGCTTTCCTCCGTTTGGAGGGAGGTTAACACCGCTCGCGCGGATCGCGGAATGGCATGCTGATTGCGTTCGTTGTGAAGGGTGATGTGGGAATGAACGGAGGATCGGACATGGGTGCCATGAAGTGGGCAATCGGGATGGCGGCGACGGCCATGATGTCGCTTTCGGTGCAGGCGCCGGCACAGGCCCAGACGATCCGTGCGGTGATGCACGCAGACATCAAGATCATCGATCCGATCTGGACCTCGGCCTACAACGTCCGGAACTATGGCTACATGGTCTACGACACCCTGCTGGCGATGGACGAGAATCTCGTCGTGCGACCGCAGATGCTCGAAGGCTGGAAGATCAGCGACGACAAGCTCACCTACACCTTCACCCTGCGCGACGGGCTGAAGTTCCACGACGGGGCACCGGTGACGTCAGCCGACTGCATCGCCTCGCTGCAGCGCTGGGCGCCCAAGGATGCGATGGGCCAGAAGCTCTTCTCGCTGGTGAAGGAGCTGAAGCCGGTCGACGACAGGACCTTCACCCTGGTGCTGAGCGAGCCCTACGGGCTGGTGCTCGAGTCGCTGGGCAAGCCCAGCTCGACGGTACCCTTCATCATGCCCAAGCGGGTCGCCGACACGCCGAACAACGTGCAGATCAGCGATCCCACCGGATCGGGTCCCTTCGTGTTCCGCAAGGATCTATGGCGGCCCGGCGAGAAGACGGTCTACGACAAGTTCAAGGACTACAAGCCCGAGATCGAGCTGCTGCCGCTGCTCGCCAAGGACAAGAACATCGTCATCGGTACCTACAACAAGCTCGGCGGCCAGATGAACCTCCGGTTCAACACGCTGCACAAGCCTTTCGACAATGCCAGGATCCGCCAGGCCGCACTCTACGCGCTGAACCAGAAGGATTTCCTGATCGCGGGCTTCGGCGACGAGAAGTACTACAAGGAGTGCAAGGCGCTGTTCATCTGCGGCACGCCCTTCGCCACCGACAAGGGCTTCGAGGACAAGCTCAACTCCGACTTCGCCAAGTCGAAGGAAATCCTCAAGCAGGAAGGCTATGACGGCACGCCCGTCGTATTGCTGTACGCCACCGACACCCAGACCGGGCGGCTGACGCCGATCGTGAAGTCGCTGCTGGAGCGCGGCGGCTTCACCGTCGACATGCAGGCGATGGACTGGCAGACCGTGCTGTCGCGGCGCACCCGCAAGGAGGCCCCGGACAAGGGCGGGTGGCACGCCTTCATCACCACCTGGGTGTCGGCCGACCTGCTCGATCCGATCATGATGTCGTACATCGCCGCCACCTGCGAGAAGGCCAATGTCGGCTGGCCCTGCGACCCCCAGATGGAGAAGCTGCGCGATGCCTTCTCCCGCGCGACCACCGAGGCCGAGCGCAAGGAGCTGGCCATCGCCATCCAGGTGCGCGCCTCGGAATATCCGATGTACGCCAATCTCGGCCAGTACATCATGCCCGTGGCGATGCGCACCACGATCACCGACCAGCTGCCGGGTCCGGTGCCGATGTTCTGGAACATGAAGAAGAAGCAGTAGGGCGCGTGCCCTGAAGAAGCGCCAAAGGAGGAACCGTTGACCACCGTCATTCACAACGCCGCCATCGTCACCGTCGACGATGCCGACAGCGTCCACTACAACGCCGCGGTCGCCATCGAGGGCGATCGCATCGCCGCCATCGGCCCCAGCGCCGAGCTGCTGGCGCGATATCCCGCCGCCGAGAAGGTCGACGGAACGGGCAAGTTGGTGATGCCGGGCTTCGCCAACATCCACACCCATTTCACGATGACCCTGGCGCGCGGCGTGTTCGAGGACCTGTCGCCCTCGCACAAGCCGCCCTTCTCGGGCGGCCTGTCGCCGATCCCGCTGCCCGACATGACCGCTGACGAACGCCGCGCCTTTGCGCTGCTGGGGGCGCTGGAAGCGGTCCGCAGCGGCACCACGCACGTGCTCGAGGATTCCAACGACGTCGATCACTATGCCGAGGCGCTGGCCGACACCGGGATGCGCTTCCTGCTGGCCGAGCGCGCCTACGACCGCATCGGCACCTCGATTGGCGATCCCGCGCCGTACCAGCTAGACCGCGCGCTGGGGCAGGGCCACATCAGGAACATCGAGCGTAACCATCGCGACTGGAACGGCAAGGCCGACGGGCGGATGCGCATCGCCATTTCCGCCTGGGCGCCGGACATGTGCTCGCCGGAGCTGCTGCAGGATCTGAGCGCGCTGCAGAAGCAGCTCGACACGCGCATCACCATCCATCTCAACCAGATCTGGGGCGAGGTGGCGGCCGTGCGCGCCCATCGCAACCGCCTGCCGACCGAGTATCTCGCCGACCTAGGCTTCCTCAACGACCGCATCATCTGCGCCCATTGCCGCTGCATGGCACCGTCGGAGGAGAAGCTCTTGGGCGAGGCGAAGGTCAACGTCTCGTTCAACTCGGCCATCGCCGCGCGCCGCGGGCTCAGCCCGCGCATCGCCGATCTCGAAGGCTACGGCTGCAACATCGGCATGGGCTCCGACAACATGGCCGAGGACATGGTCGAGGTGGTCCGCACCGGCCTGTTCATGGAGCGCGTGCGCCGCGAAGACGGGCGCGAGCCGACGCCCGAGCGGGCGCTGCGCTGGGCGACGCGCAACGGCTACCGGGCGCTGGGCGTCCCCGACGGCGGATGGTTGGCGCCCGGCAACAAGGCCGACCTGATCATGGTCGACCTGCAGCGCGCCCACCTGATCCCGGTGCTGCGCGTCGTCTCCGACTTCGTCCATAACGGCCAGGCGCGCGACGTCCAGTCGGTGATGGTCGACGGCCAGTGGGTGATGAAGGACGGCGCCGTGCTGACGATGGACGAGGAGAAGATCCTGCACGATGCCCAGCGCATCGCCAACGAGGCCTGGTCGCGGACGTTCAAGACGCGCTTCACGCCCCCGGCGGGCTTCTCCCCGGACGCGCTGCCATAGCGTATTGAGAAGGAGCGCGGTTACCGCCGCTTGTTGGCGGCGCTCCACTGGCCGGCGCTGGCGAAGCGGACGGCCTCTTCGGCGGCATCTACCAGCGCGCGCGCCTTGAGGACGCTCTCCTGGTACTCGGCTTCGAGGTCGGAATCGGCCACGACGCCGACGCCGGCCTGGACATACATCGTGTCGTCCTTCACCAGCGCCGTGCGCAGCAGGATGCAGGTGTCCATCGAGCCATTGGCGGCGAAGTAGCCGGCACAGCCGGCATAGATGCCTCGGCGGACCGGCTCGACCTCGTCGATGATCTGCATCGCGCGCACCTTGGGGGCGCCCGAGAGCGTGCCGGCCGGGAAGCCCGCCTTCAGCACGTCGATGGCATCGAGGCCGTCCTCGATCGTCCCCTCGACGTGGCTGCTGATGTGCTGGAGGCGGCTGTACTTCTCGATCGTGAACTGCTCGACCACCCGCACCGTGCCGATCTTGGAGACGCGGCCGACATCGTTGCGCGCCAGATCGACCAG
>CAZPOS010000145.1:0-13646 GCA_964588065.1 uncultured Reyranella sp. | reverse complement strand
GATCGACCTGTTCCCGGCCCACTACGAGGACAAGGCCTGGCGCTTCGAGATGTTTGGCGACGAGATCGACTCGATCACCGAGTTCGACCCGCTGACCGGCGACAAGACGATCTCGCTGAACGACATCATCGTCTATGCCAACAGCCACTATGTGACGCCGAAGCCGACCATGCAGAAGGCGATCGACCAGATAAAGGCCGATCTGAAGCAGCGCCTGGAGGAGTTCAATCGGGCCGGCCGGCTGCTCGAGGCGCAGCGGCTGGAGCAGCGGACACTGTTCGACATCGAGATGCTGGAGACCACGGGCTCCTGCGCCGGCATCGAGAACTATTCGCGCTATCTGACGGGCCGCAAGCCGGGCGAGCCGCCGCCCACGCTGTTCGAATACTTCCCCAAGAACTCGCTGCTGATCTGCGACGAGAGCCACGTCACGGTGCCGCAGATCGGCGGCATGTTCAGCGGCGACTTCAACCGCAAGAGCGTGCTGGCCGAGTTCGGCTTCCGCCTGCCCTCGGCGATCGACAACCGCCCGCTGAAGTTCGAGGAATGGGACGCGCTCCGGCCGCAGACGACCTATGTCAGCGCGACGCCCGGCGACTGGGAGATGGAGCGCACCCAGGGCATCTTCATCGAGCAGGTGATCCGCCCGACCGGCCTGATCGATCCGACCGTGCTCATCCGTCCCGTGGAGAAGCAGGTCGACGACCTGATCGCCGAGTGCAAGGACTGCGCGAAGAAGGGCCAGCGCGTGCTGGTCACCGTGCTCACCAAGCGCATGGCCGAGGATCTGGTCGAATACATGCACGAGTCCGGTATCCGCTGCCGCTACCTGCATTCCGACATCGACACGCTGGAGCGCATCGAGATCATCCGCGACCTGAGGCTCGGCGCCTTCGACGTGCTGGTCGGCATCAACCTGCTGCGCGAGGGTCTCGACATTCCGGAATGCGCGCTGGTCGCCATCCTGGATGCCGACAAGGAAGGTTTCCTGCGCTCGCCCACCTCGCTGGTACAGACGATCGGCCGGGCAGCGCGCAACGTCGAGGGCCGGGTCATCCTCTACGCCGACAAAATGACCGACTCGATCAAGTACGCCATGGCCGAGACCGACCGCCGCCGCGCCAAGCAGACCGCCTACAACGAGGAGCACGGCATCACGCCGGCCTCCGTGAAGCGCAACATCGCCGAGATCCTGCAATCGACCGCCGAGCGCGACCACTACACGGTGGACACAGGCGTGTCGGGCGACGTGCATCTGGTCGGGCACAATCTGCGCACCCACATCGCCGAACTCGAGAAGCGCATGCGCGCCGCCGCCGCCGACCTCGAATTCGAGGAAGCCGGCCGCCTGCGCGACGAGATCCGGCGCCTCGAAGCGCACGAGCTGGAATTGCCCGGCCAGGCCGCCAGCGCCAATGTCGGCGTCCATCTCGGCAAGATGCAGCATTCGCGGGTGTTCCGCGGCGTGCGAACCGGTTCGGGCGGCCGCGGCAAGCCGGCACGACGCAGCGGCCGCTAGGAGATCGCGATGCGCCTTGGTCCAATAGCAGTTCTTCTCTTCTTCATCTGCATCGGGCCACTGGCCGCCCAGAATCGAGAACAGGTCGTCCGCATTCCCGGTCCAAGTGGATCGACGCTGGTCGCGACGGTGATACGTCCGCCCGGCGAGGCGAGAAGCCCGCTCGTCGTCATCAATCACGGCTCGCCCGCAGACGGTTCGCAGCGGGCGAAGATGGAGCGCCCGCGCTACTCCGCGCTGTCGTCGTTCTTCCTGTCGCGCGGCTATGTCGTGGCTCTGCCTCTCCGCCGCGGCTATGGCGAAACGGGAGGCGCATGGGCCGAGGGCTTCGGCCCCTGCGAGGCACCGGATTTTTTCAACGCCGGACTTCAGGGCGCCGCCGACATCCAGGCCACCCTCGACTTCATGCGTGCACAGCCCTATGTCGCGCCCGACCGGACGATCGTCGTGGGCCAGTCGGCCGGCGGCTGGGCGACCGTCGCCCTGTCGAGCCGCAACCCGCCGGGGGTATCAGCCATGATCAACTTCGCCGGTGGGCGCGGCGGACACCAGAAGCTGGCGGGCGGCGGCATCGGCAATTGCGCGCCCAGGTCTCTCGTCGAGGCTGCCGCGAAGTACGGCGCGACGGCACGCGTCCCGATGCTCTGGATCTATACCGAGAACGACAGCTTCTTCGAGCCGTCTCTCGCCAAGCGAATGGTCGAGGCCTATGACGGCGCGGGCGGCAAGGCCGTGTACCGGCCGGTGGGCGCGTTCGGCCGTGACGGGCACAGTCTCGCGGGATCGAGCAACGGCAGCTCCGTCTGGTCCCCGCTCGTCGAGAGCTTCCTTGCAGGGCTCAGATAGGTTCAGGACCACTTTGGTCCTCCGCGTTCTGGCTCCTGACGCCGTCGAACCCTGCTGACGAAGAATCGCAAGTGAATGCGCGGCGTTTCGCTGTGACGAGTGCCGGTTGAGAGTTTCCTCGCGGGTCCCAGGCAGGTCGCTATAGTCGCGGCGCCATGTCCGCCGCGCCGACCGATCTGCGTCGCTATCTCACCGCACTCGCCTCGCTGACTCTGATCCAGGTCATCTCGACGATGGTCTTCAATCAGGCCTCGGTACTGGCGCCGGCCGCCGCCGCCGAATTCGGCGTCGCGGCGGCGGACGTCGCCTACTACGTATCGATCGTCTATCTCGCGGCGATGATCTCGACCGTGGGCGGCGGCACGATCACCCGCCGGCTAGGACCGATCCGCTTCATCCAGACCGGTCTCACCATCGCGGCCTTGGGCTCCTTCGTCTTCGCGACCGGCGGCGTCGCGATGGCCGCGCTCTCGGCCTTCATCGTCGGCCTGGGTTCCGGCCCGCTCACCATCGCCAGCTCGCACATCCTGGCGCGCGTGTCGCCGCCGCGGCTGGCGAATGTCACCTTTTCGCTGAAGCAGAGCGGCGTGCCGCTGGGCTTCGCGATCTGCGGCGCCGTGCTGCCGACCCTCGCCCTCGATTTCGGCTGGCGCTGGGCCGCGGCGTCGGTCGGCCTCCTCTCGATTGCCGCCGCCATCGCCATGCAGCCTCTGCGCAGCCTCTACGACCACGAGCGCAGTGGCGGCCCGGCGCGCCTGCCGACGCTGGCGGAAGTGTTCGAACCGCTGCAGCTCGCCTGGCGCGACCCGATCCTGCGGCCCATGTGCTTCATCGGCATGCTGTTCTCGGCCACGCAGGCGATCGTCGTGAACTTCACCGTCGTCTACGCCGTCGATGGCTTGCAGATGTCCTACGTGCTGGCCGGTGCGCTGCTCTCGGCGGCAACGGTCGCCGGTGCCTTCGGTCGTGTCTTCTGGGGCGCGCTCGCCGACCTTCTGCGCCGGCCGTCGGCCGTGCTGGCGGGCATCGGCGCCATCGTCGCGATGGCCGCCATCGCCATGGCCTTCTCGACGCCGGCATGGCCGACGACGGCCGTCTATGTCGTCTGCACCATCCTGGGCGGCACCGCCGTGGGCTGGAACGGGGTGTTCATCGCCGAGAGCGCCTCGCGGGCGCCGCCGGGGCGCGCCGCCGAATTCACCGGTGCGACGCAGCTCTTCGTCTTCTGCGGCGCCCTCCTGTCGCCGCTCCTGTTCCGCTCCGTGCTGGCCATCACCGGCGTCTACGAGGCGGGCTATCTGCTACTGGCCGCCGGCGTGGCGACCGCGTCGTTCTTCCTCGGCCGGGCGGCGCTACGCCGCTCCTGATTCACTCCTCCTTCAGCGCGCTTTCGTGCCAGCGGCGCAGCAGCAGGTGCGAGACCAGGGACAGCAGCAGGTAGATCGCGATGCCCGCCGCCGAGATCAACACGAGAGCCGCGAACATGCGCGGGATCTTGAGCTGGTAACCCGATTCGAGGATGCGGTAGGCGAGGCCCGATTCGCGGCCGCCCGACCCTGCGACGAACTCGGCGACGACGGCGCCGATCAGTGCCAAGCCACCCGAAATGCGCAGGCCTCCCAGGAAGTACGGCAGCGCCGCCGGCAGGCGCAGGTCGAGCAGCGTGCGCCAGCGGCTCGCGCCGTAGAGTTCGAACAGGTCGAGCAGGTTGCGGTCGACCGAGCGCAGGCCCAGCACGGTGTTGGACAGGATCGGGAAGAAGGCCACCAGCCAGGCGCAGATCAGCAGCGAGACGCTGACGTCGTCGACCCAGGCGATGATCAGCGGCGCAATGGCCACGATCGGCGTCACCTGCAGAATGATGGCGTAGGGAAAGAGCGACAGTTCGATCCAGCGCGACAGCGAGAACAACAGCGCCAGCAGGACGCCCACCACCACCGCGGCCAGCAGCGCCTGCAGGGTGATCGTGAGCGTGACCACCAGCGCTGGCGACAGCGTGCCCCAGTCGGACACCAGCGTCTTCGCCACCAGGATCGGTCCCGGCAGGATATAGGGCGGGATCGCCATCGCCCGCACGAGGCCCTCCCACAGCGCCAGCATGAGGAGGCCCGTCAGGAGCGGCGCGACGATGCGGGCGCTCATGCCGCCATCGCCTCCGAAAGCTGCGCCGAGGCGACGCGACAAAAGGCGGCGTAGCCGGCGGAGGTGCCGAAGGATTCGCTGCGCGGATAGGGCGCCGGGATGGCGAGTTCGGAGCGCACCCGGCCGGGTCGCGCGGTCATCACCACGATGCGCTGCGACAGGAACACCGATTCGAACACCGAATGGGTCACGAACACGGCGGTGAAGCGGGTGCGCTGCCACAGTTCGAGGAGGTCGGTGTTCAGCCTGCGCCGCGTGATCTCGTCCAGCGCGGCGAAGGGTTCGTCCATCAGCAGCAGCTTGGGCGCGGTGACCAGTGCACGCGCGATCGACACGCGCATCTTCATGCCGCCCGACAGTTCACGCGGATAGCTCTTCTCGAAACCCTTCAGTCCCACGCCCGCGAGCGCCTCGGCGGCGCGCGCCTCTCGTTCGGAACGCGCCACCCCGCGTAGCTTCAGCGGCAGGGCCACGTTGGCCAACGCCGTCGTCCACGGCATCAGAGTAGGTTCCTGAAAGACGAAGCCCAGGTCCGGCCTGCCGCCCGGCCACTCGATCGCACCGGTCGTCGGGTCGGTGAGCCCCGCGATCAGGCGCAGCAACGTCGACTTTCCGCAGCCGGAAGGGCCGAGCACGCTCAGGAACTCGCCGGTTTCGACGTCGAGCGAGGCGTCCTCCAGCGCTCGGACGCCGTTCGCGAAGACCTGCGAGACGCGACGGACGCGAACGAGCGTCATCAATCCGCAGGCAAGGTCAGGGCGAGCCGCGTGGCCCAGACCGGCAGCGGCAGCGACTCGCGTACAGCGAGGTTAGCGGGCAGCGCAGCACGATCGGTCACCTTGGCAAAAGGCAGGACGAGGCCTGCGCGCACACCGAATACGGCGTCGCGGTCGAGATGTTCGTCATCCTCGGGGAAGAACTCGGTGATCAGCGGAGCACGGCCAGGCGCCTGGATGATCATGTGCAGATGCGCAGGCCGCCAGGCGTTGCGCCCCAGGATGCGCAGCATGTCGCCGGCCGGGCCGTCGTCCGGCACCTTGTAGGAAACCGGCCGCACGGTGCTGAAGGCGAAGGTGCCGTCATCGGCCACGGCGAGACGCGCGTGGTAGTTGGTCGGCGACTGGGCAGCGTCCTGCTGGGCATAGAGCCCGTTGCCGGCATTCTGCCAGATGGCCAGCACGGTGCCTCGGACCGGCTGGCCGTTCGCGTCGACGACTCGACCGGTCACGACCAGCGGCTCGCCCTCCTGGCCGCGCCACAGATCGCCGCCATTCGGCAGCGCCGGCGCGCCCTCGATATGGAAAGGGCCGAGCACCGACGAGGGCGTGCCGCTGCCGGCGGCGTTCACCATGTCCACGAGCGACGACACGCCGAGCAGGTCGGAGAACAGGATGTATTCGTTGCGCTTGTCGTCGGTGAACTGCGTTGCGCGCGTGAGGGCGTCGATGGCGGCGCCCCACTCCGCCTGCGTCACCTCGTTCTCGCGGACGAAACTGTGCAGATGGCCGGCGAGTGACACCAGCAAGGTGCGCGCCCGCTCGGACGGCGCGTTGCGGGCGTACTCGGCGAAGGCCTGGGTGATCGAGGTCGGGGTGAGATTGCGCATGCAGGCGCTATCGCGGCGCCCGCAGCAGCGCGTCGTAGTCGGCCCGCAGAAGTGCGAACAGCAGATGGTCGGCCCACTGGCCGTTGATGCGCAGATATTGCCGGGCGAGCCCTTCCTCGTGGAAACCGACCTTGGTCAGGACGGCCTTGGACGGCTCGTTGTGCGGCAGGCAGGCGGCCTCCAGCCGGTGCAGCCGCAGGTCGTCGAACACGAACGGCAAGGTGGCGCGCAGCCCGTCGGTCATCAGGCCCTGCCCGGCATAGGGCTGCCCCATCCAGTAGCCGACCGACGCGGTCTGGGCGACGCCGCGGCGCACGTTGCTGAGGTTGATGCCGCCGACCAGCCGGCGACCTTCATTGGTGAAGACGAAGAGCCCGTATGCCTCCCCCGCCCGCCATTCCTTGGCCTGCTGGCGCAGCCGGCGACGATAGTGATCGCGGGCGAGTGAATCTTCCGGCCAGGTCGGTTCCCAAGGGGTGAGAAAGGCACGACTGCGAGCCCGCAACTCGGCCCATTCCGGCCAGTCGTCCATGCTCGGAGCGCGCAGAAACACGCGCTTCCCGGTGATCCGGGTCATCCCTGACAGCGACAATGGGACGTCGGCAAAGCGGAACATATCGAGCTACAATAGTGGTTCGCCGTAATACTTGCATGCTTTCCGGGGTTTGGCGTAGGAAATTGAGGCGGTCCGCCACGCCCCGTGCCGTCAGAACAGCCGCCGCTATTCGGACAAATGGGCGTATTACGTCCCTCCGTCACAAGTCCTCGAGGCATCGGTCATGGAATCGGCTAGCAAACCCAGTGTCGGCGAAAAAGGCAGATTTTATCTGACCAAGCACATCTGGCTTCCCCAGCAACCGCTGGAGGATTTCAACCTGAAGCTTTCGGACGTGATCCTGCGGAACATGCCGAAGCTGCCGCTGGGCGGCGAGGATGCCCTGAAGGCCTTCCCGATCCTCGGCGAACTCAAGAAGAGCCACGACAAGATCAAGGCCGACCTCGAATACCTGCTGAGCCACCACGACGAGATCCCGGCCCTGCACGAGGTCCATCCGCGCGACCTCTATGTCCCGGGCCGCGCCTGGCGCACTTTCCTGCTGAAGCTGTGGGGCCACGACGTGACGGAGAATGCCGCGGCCGTGCCCGACACGATGGCCGCGATCAACAAGATTCCCGGCGTCCACTCCGCCCTGTTCAGCATCCTGGCCGGCCGGGCCGAGATCGAGCCGCACCGTGGCTCCGCCGCCGGCGTGATCCGCTTCCACTATCCGCTGATCGTGCCCAAGGAGCCCGAGAAGTGCTGGATCGAGATCGGCGGGTTTCACTTCTTCTGGCAGGAAGGCGAGCCGCTGGTGTTCGACGATACGCGCGAGCACTGGGTCAAGAACCAGACCGACGAGACGCGCGTCGTGCTGATCATCGACTTCAACGCTCCGATGCCGTTCCCCGTAAATCTCTATACCGGTCTGCGCTACAACCTCATCCGTCGCAGCGCCGAGGTTAAGGCTGTCATCGAGCGCGCCTCGATCGGCGTCCCGCCGCGCACGGCCGCTCCGGGCAACCTGCCGAAGGCGGCGTAGTCCTCGAACGATGCCGATCGTCCCGGGAGGGGCGGTTCACTCCGGACGAGGTGTTTCTTGCGCGGCGCCGACGGTCAGGCGGCGAGGCGGCCGGCGATCTTGTCCAGAGATTCGAGTCCGTGGATCGGGCCCAGGGCGGCAAGCGTCAGGTTGCCCTGCAGCAGGCGGCGGGCGACGCGGCGGACGGCGTCCTGGTCGACAGCCTCGATGCGCGACACGATCTCGGCATAGGGAATGGTGCGGCCGTGCACGATCAGGTGACGCGCCGCCTGCTCGCAACGCGCACCGCTCGATTCCAGCGCCATCAGCGTGCCGGCCTTGATCTGGTTGCGGGCGCGCACCAGTTCCTGCTCGTTCAGCGTATCGGCCACCGTGACGAATTCCTCGCACACCGCGGGCACCAGTTCTGCGAGATCGTCCTCGCCGGTCCCGGCATAGATGCCGAACAGCCCGCCGTCGGCATAGGCGGTGTTGAAGCAGTGGATACCGTAGACCAGCCCCCGCTCTTCCCGGATACGCTGGAACAGGCGCGAGGACATGCCGCCACCGAACAGGGTCGAATAGATGGCCAGCGCAAAATAGTCGGGATCGCGGTAGCCGATGCCTTCGCAGCCCAGCACCAGGTGCGCCTGCTCGAGCACCCGCTGCTCGCGGCCGTCGCCCCCGACATAGGCGAGCGGCACCGGCTTGTCGGCATTGGCCGGCGTGCGCGGGACCGAGCCGAAATGCTTCTGCGCGAGGTCCACGATCTGGTCGTGCTCGACCCGGCCGGCGGCCGAGAGGACCATGTTGCCCGCCGTGTAGTGCCGCGCGAGATAGGCGAATAGATCGTCGCGGCCGATCGCCTCGACCGTCGTGGCGGTGCCCAGCACGGGCCGGCCGAGCGGCTGGCCGGGCAGCGCGGTCTCCTGGAACTGGTCGAAGATCAGGTCGTCGGGCGTGTCGAGCGCCTGTCCGATCTCCTGCAGGATGACGCCGCGCTCGCGCTGCAGTTCGTCGGGATCGAACACGGAGTTGCGCAGGATGTCGGAGATCATCTCGATCCCCAGTCCCACATCCTCCTTCAGGACCGAGGCGTGATAGGCGGTGATCTCGCGGCCCGTATAGGCGTTCAGGCTGCCGCCGACATTCTCGATCTCCTCGGCGATGGCGCGGGCGCTGCGGGTGCGCGTGCCCTTGAAGGCCATGTGCTCCAGCATGTGGGCCATGCCGTTGAGTTCGGCCGTCTCATGCCGCGTGCCGCAGGCCACCCAGATGCCGAGCGACGCCGATTCCACCTCGGGCATCGGATCGACGGCGACCCGCAGGCCATTGTCCAGCGTCGTAACCTTCACATCGCTCACGTGCGTACCTTGCTTCTGACTGCGGGCGCGGCGGCCATCTCCCGGCGTTCGTCGATCATGGATTTGAGGGCCTCGACGTCGTTCGGCATGCTGTCGGCGCGCTCGGCCCGTTCCAGCAGGTCGCCCAACCGCGCCGGCAGGTGTGGCCGAAGGCCGGTCGCCTTCTCGACCGCGTCGGGAAACTTGGCCGGATGCGCGGTCGAGAGCACGACCATCGGAATGGCGGGATCGCGCCGGTGCTGCTGGGCCAGCGCGTAACCCACGGCGGTGTGGGGGTCGATCGTCTCGCCGAAGCGGGTCAGGCATTCCTTCATCGCCGCGAGCGTCCCGGCATCGTCGAGCCGGCCCGCGTCGAAGAGCTGGCGAACATCCGCCAGCACGCCAGCCTCCACCTTGAGGGTGCCGGTGCTGCGGAACGCGGTCATGGCCTCCGCGAGGGCGGCGCCGTCACGTCCGTAGAGGTCGAACAGCAGACGCTCGAAGTTGCTCGAGATCTGGATGTCCATGCTGGGGCTCAGGGTCGGCACAACGTCGGAGGTCGTCATGGTGCCGCTCTCGAAGAAGCGCGCCAGGATGTCGTTGCTGTTGGCGCCCACGACGAAGTGGGAGATCGGCAGGCCCATCTGCTTGGCGGCATAGCCCGCATAGACGTTGCCGAAATTGCCGCTGGGCACGCTGAACGCCACGGGACGCTCGGGCGCGCCGAGCTTCAGCGCCGCCCAGAAATAGTAGACGATCTGCGCCATCACGCGGGCGAAGTTGATCGAGTTCACGGCCGTCAGCGCGTGCCGGTCGCGAAAGGCGAGATCGTTGAAGCAGGCCTTGGCGAGATCCTGGCAGTCGTCGAACGTCCCCTGCACCGCGATGTTGTGCACGTTGGGCGCCAGCACCGTCGTCATCTGCCGGCGCTGGACCTCGCTCACCCGGCCGTGCGGGAACAGCATGAAGATGTCGATGGTCTTGCGGTCGCGCACCGCCTCGATCGCGGCCGACCCGGTGTCGCCCGAGGTGGCGCCGACGATCGTGGCGTGCTGGCCGCGCGCCGTCAGTGTCTGGTCGAGCATGCGTCCCAGCAACTGGAGCGCCACGTCCTTGAAGGCCAGCGTCGGACCGTGGAACAGTTCGAGCAGGTGCAGGCCGGTGTCGCCGAGCGGCTTCAGCGGCGCGACCTCCGGAGTCTCGAACGAGGCATAGGCCTCGCCGATCAGGCGACGGAAGGTCGCTTCGTCGAATGCGTCACCGACGAACGGGCGCATGATGCGGAAGGCGAGTTCGGTGTAGCCGAGGCCCTTCAGGGCCGCGATCTCGTCCTTCGAGAATTGGGGCCATTCGGCAGGCAGATAAAGGCCGCCGTCACGGGCCAGGCCCGCCAGCATGATGTCTTCGAAGCCGAGCGGCGCAGGGTTGCCCTGCGAGCCATGGCGGGTGCTGATGTAACGCAATGAACGTCTCCGGCTAGACGACCTGCCGACAGGCCTCGTGGTCCTTGCGAACCCGCTTCGTCGAGGCCGGGAATTTGGCCAGGGCCCTCTCCGGGCGGGTCGGCCGCTTGACCAGATCGCCGCCGCAGTTCGGGCAATGGCCGCCCAGGCGGGTTTGCGCGCAGTCGGCGCAGAAGGTGCATTCGAAGGTACAGATCAGGGCGTCGGACGCGCCGTTGGGCAGGTCCTTGTCGCAGCATTCGCAGTTCGGACGAAGGTCGAGCATGGGTCCCTCTTACGCCTGCAGGTAGCGGCTTTCCAGATGGGCTTTGAAGGCCGCGGCCCCGAGCGGCGCTCCCGTGGCCGCGGTCAGGATCTCATCGGTCGCCGCGATCGAGCCCTTGCCGTGCACATTCTCGCGCAGCCAGCCCAGCAGCGGCGCGAAATCGCCCTGCCCGATCGCGTCCATCAGGCCGGGATGCGCACGGCGGGCGGCGGCGAAGAGCTGTGCGGCCGCCAGAGCGCCCAGCGTGTAGGTCGGGAAATACCCCCAGCCCCCGTCGGGCCAATGGATGTCCTGCAGGCAGCCGAGCGAATCGTCCGGCGGCACGATGCCCAGCAGCTCCCGCATGCCGTCGTTCCAGGCGCCCGGCAGGTCGGCCAGCGCGAGGTCGCCCGCCAGCATCGCCCGCTCCAGCCGGTAGCGCAGCATGATGTGAAGCGGATAGGTGACCTCGTCGGCATCGACACGGATGAATCCCGGCGCCACGCGCGTGTAGAGCCGGTGGACGTTCTCCTCGGTCCACGCCGGCCCGTGCTTGCCGAAGGCGGCGCGCATGCGCGGGGCCGCGAACGTCAGAAAGGCGTCACTTCGGCAGGCCTGCATCTCCATCAGCAGCGACTGGCTCTCGTGCAGCGTCATGCCGCGCGCATGGCCGACCGGCTGGCGGCGCCAGGCCTTGGGCAATCCTGCTTCATAGAGGCCGTGCCCGGTTTCGTGCAGCACGCCCATCAGGGATCGGGCGAAGTCGGCCTCGTCGTAGCGGGTGGTGATGCGCACATCGTCGGAGGTGCCGCCGGTGAACGGATGGGCCGACACGTCGAGCCGGCCGTGATGGAAGTCGAAGCCGATGCGCCGAATCAGCTCCTCGCCCAGCCGGCGCTGGGCCTCGACCGGAAACGGTCCCTCGAGCGGCAAGGGATCGGGGCGGCTCTTCTGATATTCGAGCACGCGGCCCAGCAGGTCGGGCAGGAAGCCGCGCAATTCGTCGAACAGCGCGTCGATGCGCGCCGAGCGGCCGCCGGGCTCGAACTCGTCGAGCAGCGCGTCGTAGAGCGAGGTGCCCAAGGCAGCGGCCTTGGCCTCGCCGACACGGCGCATGATGGTCAGCACCTCGGTGAGCGTCGGCAGCAGCGACTTGAAGTCGGCATTCTTCCTGGCCGAGCGCCACGCCAGTTCGCAGGCCGAGCAGGCCCGCGTGCGGGCTTCGACGAGGTCGGACGGCAGCGCGCTCTCATGCACCCAGGACCGCCGCATCTCGCGCAGGTTCGCCGCCTGCCAGGGATCGAGCGAGGCGCTGGCCTCCTCGGCGCGCGCCAGCAGATCGGGCATCTCGGGCGCGGAAATGATCTCGTGGGCGATCACGCCCAGGGTCGCCAGCTGGTCGGCGCGATCCTCGGTGGCGCCGTCCGGCATCATCGTCGAGCGGTCCCAGTTCAGGATCGCGGAGGCGCGGCCGAGCGCGCTCAGCCGGGCAAAGCGGCGCTCCAGTTCGGCGTAGGGATCGTTGGCGATCATGGGGTCTTCCGGCGGCCGTTGATCTCGAGCCGTCCATTCTCCCAGTGATAGGCGAGATAGACGCCGGCCAGCGCGAGCGCGATCAGGAACCAGGTGATGGCGTACTGGAGGTGGTCGTTGGGGATTTCGAGCCGTGTCTGGCCGCCCACCGGCAGGCCGCCCGGATTTTGCGTCGAGTCGGCCTCCAGGAAGAACGTATCGAGCTTGGGATCCGGCGGCGCCCCCGCCATCTTGCGCATCAGCGGCACGTCCGCCTGGAACCAGACGTTCTTCTCCGGCACGTTCTCCGGCGCGAAGCGCGCCCGGGTCTGCGAGCGGCGGACCAGGCCGGTGAGTTCCACCCGGCCCGACGGCTGCGCCGCGGCCTGCGTTGCCGCGGCGCGATCCGGCACCCAGCCGCGATCGAACAGCACGATGCGACCGTCCTCGGTCTTGAGCGGCACGATGACCTGCAGGCCGACCTTGTTCTTCAGGCTGCGCGCGGCCAGGAAGAATTCGTGGCCGTGCTCGAAGGTGCCCGCAACCTTCACGCGCCCGTATTCGTGGCGCAGCGGATCTCCGCTCAGCAGCTGACCGAGCGTCATCGGTGCCGCCGCCTGGTTGGTGGCGATGCGATCGAGTATGTCGCGCTTCCACTCGCGGCGCTCCATCTGCCAGAAGCCGAGGCTCAGCGAGAGAACCAGGATCGGCAGCGAGACGAGCGTGGGCCAGAAAGCAGGCCTCAGCCGGATCATTGTTTCTCCTCTACTCGTCAAGCTCGGTCGTGCGATGGACGAACTGCTGGGCCACCAGCAGCGCCTTGAGGAAGCGCAGCATCCAGACGGCCAGCGCGAAGGTGAGCGGCAGCCAGATCGCCACATGCAGCCACCACGGCGGCTCGTAGCGGAACTCCACCCAGAAGACGAGCATCATGATGATGGCGCCGAGCCCCAGGATGACGAACACCGCCGGCCCGTCGCCGGCATCGTTTCCGCGCAGGTCGAGGCCGCATGTCTCACAGCGATCCACGACGTTCAGCAGGCCGGCGAACAGCCGCCCCCTGCCGCATCGGGGACAGGCACCGCGCAGGGCGACGTCGAAGGGCGATTGCCGTGGCCAGTCGGACAAGGGTGCCTCCCAAAGACGAACCGCCGGGGAGCACCCGGCGGTTCCAAGATAGCCTGCAGGCCTGCCTCAGTGCAGCGCGATCGGGGCCTTGCCGGCGCCCCACCAGTAGATGCAGAAGAACAGGAACAGCCAGACCACGTCGACGAAGTGCCAGTACCAGGCAGCGGCCTCGAAGCCGAAGTGCTGCTTGGGCGTGAAGTGGCCCTTGGCGGCGCGGATCAGGCAGACGATCAGGAAGATCGTGCCGACCAGAACGTGGAAGCCATGGAAGCCCGTCGCCATGA
>CAZPOS010000144.1:1614-13682 GCA_964588065.1 uncultured Reyranella sp. | reverse complement strand
CACATGCGCATCGGCGCCGAGGAACGCGCGAAGCTCGGCATCACCGACGGCACGGTCCGTCTCTCGGTCGGCCTCGAGGATGTCGAGGACATCGTCGCCGACCTCGTGCAGGCGCTGGGCGCCTGATGACGCTTTCGGCCGATCTGTGGGCGGCGAATGCCGACCTCGCGTCCCGCATCCTGTCGCACGGTTTCGTGCGCGGGCTGCGCGACGGATCGCTGCCGATCGAATGCTTCAAGGGCTATGTCGCGCAGGACGCCTATTTCCTCGAAGCCTTCGCCCGGGCCTATGCCTTCTGCCTCGCCAATTCCCGCTCGCGCGAGGATTTGTACGGGTTCGCCGGCCTGATCGCCGGCGTGCTGCAGGAGCTCAAGCTCCACAAGGGCTACGCCGACCGCTGGCGGGTCGATCTCGACGGCGTGGCCCCGATCGAGGCGACCCGCGCCTATGTCGACTTCCTCCTCGAAACCGCGCGGCGCGGCGACCTCGGCGAGACGATCGCGGCGATGACCCCCTGCATGCGGCTCTACGCCTTCCTCGGCCGCACCCTGGCGGCCAACGGCGTGGCCAAGCTCTATTCCGAATGGGTCAACACCTACGCGGACCCGGGCTTCGAGGCGCTGGCGGCGCAGCTCGAAGCGCTGCTCGATCTCCATGCCGGCGACACCGAAGCCGTGCGCGCCAACTACCGCCGCGCGATGGAACTCGAACTCGGCTTCTTCGCCGCCCACGTCTAGCGGGCGCAGGAGCGCTATTTGCAGGTGCCGACAGGAAACATCCGCCCGTAACGGTACCAGGATACCTGCCGCGGGGGTGCGACTCTTGTTTCGTTTGATTCGTTTATTGCGTTTGTTTCGTTTATTTGCCGGGATTCGGCCTTTCGACGGCCTGTCAGAGCGGCGCCAGTTTCTCCATCGAGCGGTCGAGGGCGCTTTGCAGGTCGGCGGTCAGCTTCGCGCCCATCGCCGACCGCACCTCCTGCTCGGCCTCGGCCCACAGCGGCAGCGCGCGCTTGAACAGGGCGCGGCCGGCCGGTGTCGCGACCAGCTCGTGCCGCCGCTTGTCGCCCGCGGCCGCCCGTTCGATCACGCCCGAGGCCAGGAGCGGGCGCAGGTTGCGCGTCAGGGTGGTGCGGTCGGTCGCCAGAAGCTCGGATAGTTCGGTGATGCTGAGGGGGCCGCGCGCGATCACGTAGCCCAGAAGCGAGAACTGGGAGATGCGCAGGCCGGTCGGCGCGAGGTGCCGGCTGTAGATCTGGGTCACGCGCCGCGCCGCGCTGCGCACGCGAAAGCAGGTGCAGTCGGTGGGCGACAGGCGGGCCGGGGAGGAATCGGCTGTCATGGCGCCGAGACTATCGCCGCTTCTTGCGCCGGCAAAGCCTCAATGTGTATATGCACGTAAAACCTCGATGGAGACGGGCATGGCTGCAGAAGCGGGATATGGCGTGGTGCCGATCGACGAGGCGCGCACCCTGGACGGGCTTGACCTCTTCAAGGGCCTGCTGGAGGGCCGCTATCCGGCGCCGCCGATTTCGCGCGCCCTGGGCTTCAACCTGCTCGAAGTCGAGGCTGGCCGCGTCCTGTTCGGCTATACGCCGGTCTTCGACCACTACAACCCGCTGGGCACGGTCCATGGCGGCATCGCCGCCACCCTGCTCGACTCGGTGATGGGCTGCTGCATCCACACGATGCTGAAGGCCGGCAGCGGCTACACGACCGTCGAGATCAAGGTGAACTACGTGCGGGCCATGACCGACAGGACCGGGCCGGTCCGGGCCGAGGGCAAGGTCATCAATGTCGGCTCGCGCATCGCCACGTCCGAGGGCCGGCTGACCGACGCCGCCGGCAGGCTGCTGGCGCACGGAACCACCACCTGCCTGATCTTTCCGATTTAGCCTAAGCTGTCGGCATGCAGAATGCCGCCGCCGAACAAAGTCTCCTGAAGCTTTCCATCGCCGTCACCATCGTCGTGTCGGCCTTCGGCGTCCTGTTCGGCCTGCTGTCGGGCTCCATGTCGATCCTGTTCGACGGCGTCTTCTCGGCCATCGATGCGGCGATGTCGGGCCTGGCCCTGTTCGTGTCGCGGCTCGTCACCCGCGTTGCCGAGAACCGGCGTTTCCAGTTCGGCTACTGGCACATCGAGCCGATGGTGCTGGCCTTCAACGGCGGCACGCTGATGCTGCTCTGCTTCTATGCGTTCCTGAATGCGATCGACAGCCTGCTGGCCGGCGGCCGGCAGCTCGATTTCGACTGGGCCATGGCCTATGCCGTTCTGGTCTGCGTCGTCTGCTTCGGCATGTTCTTCTACGAGCGCCATCGCAATCGCCGGATCGGATCCGATTTCGTGCGGCTCGACACGCAGAGCTGGCTGATGAGCGGCGCGATCACCTCGGCCCTGCTCGTGGCCTTTGCGATCGCCGCCGCGCTGAAGGGCACCGCCTACCAGCATCTCGCGCCATACGCCGACCCGGCGGTGCTGGCGTTCCTGACCCTGGTCCTCGTCTTCGTGCCGATCGCCACGGTGCGCAAGGCGCTGCAGGAGATCCTGCTCATCACCCCGCCCGACCTCGATGCCCGGGTCCGGCAGGTTCTGGACGAGGTGATCGCGCGCCACGGCTTCAAGACCTACACCAGCTACGTGGCGAAGGTCGGCCGCGCCCAGTTCATCGAGATCCATGTCGTCGTGCCGCCCGAGAGTCCGATCGACAGCGTGGGCGAGGCCGATGCCATCCGGCGCGAGATCGCGGAGGCGATCGGCGGCGAAAGCCCGCACCGCTGGCTCACGATCGACTTCACCGCCGATCCGCGGTGGCTGTAGTCGGGTTTGACCTTTTGGCCTGAAACTCCCATGTCAGGGGCCGGAAGGAATTCGCCCGCTTATGTACAAAGCCACAACCCGTGCCATCCAGGTGACGGTCCAGCCGCAATATCTGCCGGACCAGTCAGAGCCCGAAAAGTCACAATTCGTGTGGGCCTATACGGTGCGCATCGAGAACAGGGGCGATGTCGCGGTGCAGTTGCGCAGCCGGCACTGGAAGATCACCGACGGTCTCGGCCGTCTTCAGGAGGTGAAGGGACCGGGCGTCGTCGGCAAGACGCCCCTGCTGCGCCCGGGCGAAGTGTTCGAGTACACTTCCGGGACGCCACTTTCCACGCCATCCGGCATCATGGGCGGCACGTATCAGATGGTGGACGAGGCGGGCATGAAGTTCGACATCGAGATTCCGACTTTTTCGCTCGACACGCCGACGGCGCAGCGCAGCCTCAACTAGGCGGCGCGGATCATCAGGGGAGTAAGACGATGAACAAGATGGCGAAGCCGCGCGAGGTCGTTTCGCTCGCCACCGGCCTGGCCCGGCCCTCGCGCGAGGAGGCCGAGGCGGCCGTCCGCACGCTGATCCGTTGGGCCGGCGACGATCCCGCTCGCGAGGGCCTCGCGGGCACCCCGGACCGCGTCGTGCGCTCCTACGAGGAGTTCTTTGCCGGCTACGACCAGGACCCGCGCGACATGCTGCAGCGGACCTTCGAGGAGGTCGAGGGCTACGACGAGGTCGTGGCGCTGCGCGACATCCGGCTGGAATCGCACTGCGAGCATCACATGGTGCCGATCATCGGCCGGGTCCATGTCGGCTACCTGCCGGACAAGCGCGTGGTCGGGATCAGCAAGCTCGCCCGCGTGGTCGATGCCTTCGGTCACCGCCTGCAGATCCAGGAGAAGCTGACGGCGCAGATCGCCAACACGCTGCAGGAGGTGCTGCAGCCGCGCGGGGTGGCCGTCGTGATCGAGGCCGCCCACCAGTGCATGACCACGCGCGGCGTCCACAAGTCGGATGTGACAATGGTGACCAGCCGCATGCTGGGTGCCTTCCGCGACAATGGCGAGACAAGGCGCGAATTCCTGAGCATGATCGGGCGCACGTCGATTTAACCGCAACGCGCCTCGAGTGAGACAGGACATCATGGCCGGAGAGACCGTCAATTCCATCGAAATGCTGCGCAGGCTCGTGGCCTTCGACACCACCTCGCGCAACTCCAACCTCGCTCTGATCGAGTACGTGCAGGGCTACCTCAAGGGCCACGGCGTCGAGTCGAAGCTGGTGCCGAACGAGGACGGCTCGAAGGCCAATCTGTTCGCCACCATCGGCCCCAACGTGCCGGGCGGCGTCGTCCTGTCGGGCCATACCGACGTCGTGCCGGTCGACGGCCAGCCCTGGGTCACCGACCCGTGGACGCTGACCTTGAAGGACGGCAAATATTACGGCCGCGGCACCTGCGACATGAAGGCCTTCTACGCGATCGGCCTCGCCATGCTGCCGGACTTCCTGAAGGCGCCGCTCAAGAAGCCGATCCACTTCGCACTTTCCTACGACGAGGAGATCGGCTGCTTCGGCGCGCATTCGCTGGCCGCGCGCATGGCGAGCGAAGTGCCGAAGCCCCGGGTCATCATCATCGGCGAGCCGACCATGATGACGGTCGTACACGCCCACAAGGGCAGCCAGAGCTACGTCACCAAGTTCACCGGCTTCGAGGCCCATTCATCGATGACCCATC
Source organism: uncultured Reyranella sp. (assembly GCA_964588065.1). Taxonomy (GTDB): domain Bacteria; phylum Pseudomonadota; class Alphaproteobacteria; order Reyranellales; family Reyranellaceae; genus Reyranella. The sequence continues at coordinate 9,132 of CAZPOS010000144.1, read as the reverse complement.
TCGGGGTCAGCGCCATCCACTTCGCCGGCGAGTTCATCCACTACCTCAATACGGTGCAGGAGGAACTCGAGGCCGCGGCGCCGAAGGACAGCGAGTTCATGCCGGCCGCAGCGACCTTCAACGTCGGCACCATCGTCGGCGGCACCGCCGGCAACATCCTGGCGCGCGAGTGCGAGGTGCTGTGGGGCTATCGCGAGCTGCCGACCCGCCCGATCGAGGAGCTGGGCGAGCGCGCCAAGAAGTGGCTGAAGGAAGAGCTGCTGCCGAAGATGAAGGCCAAGCATCCGGCCGCCGCCATCGAGACCGAACTGCGCGCCTCGACTCCGGCCTTCTCGCCCGAGGGCAACGACGACGCCAAGGCGCTGGCGGGCAGCTGGTCCGGCTCCAACACGGTCGGCGCCGTGGTCTACGCCACCGAGGCCGGCATCTTCCGCAAGGTGCTGGGCGTCCCGACGGTGGTCTGCGGCCCCGGCGACATCGCCCAGGCGCACCAGCCCAACGAATTCATCCTCGCCTCCCAGGTCGAGGCGGGCGAGGCCTTCATGAAGCGCATGCTGGAGTGGTCCTGCCGGGACTAAGCTTGCGAGCTTGAGAGAGGGCCGATGGCGAAGGTTCTTGGTTCGTGGGAGAAGTCGGAAAGGCTGATCGGCAACGGCCCATGGGCAGGACCTTCGACGCAGCCGGCGCCTCGCATTGTTGACGATCCCGACAGCCTGACTGCGGACGAGCTTTCGATCGTGTCGTCGGAGCAATTCGATCGGGCCTTCGAAGAATATAGACAAGGCGGGCCGCGGGCGTCTGTTCCCATAGAGGAGCGCTGGCCGGAAACAATTCCCGATGTCGATCCCTCGAAGTATCCGGCGCTAAAGGCGAAGTGCCAGGAGATCACGTGGACGGTCGTCAGATGGGATGACGACGTGAAATGTGGGCGGCTTCTCGATGAGGACGATGTCGTGAAGCGGATGGTCGCGATCAGGTATCCCTATCTGACGCCACGACATCAGATTTCCGTCAGAACCTACGCCTCGTTCGCCAACAGGTGAGTGGTGAAGTGGCCCACCTGATCGCCGTCGACTGGGGCACGAGCTCGCTGCGCGGCGCCCGTCTCGACGCGGCGGGCCGTGCGCTGGAGGAGAGGAGTGCGCCGCTCGGGATTCTCAACGTCCCGAACGGCGATTTCGCCGGCGTCTTCGATTCGCTGTTCTCGGACTGGATGAAACCGGCCGGCAGCGTCTGCCTGATTTCCGGCATGGCCGGGAGCCGGCAGGGCTGGGTCGAGGCACCCTATGTCGCCTGTCCGGTGGGACCCGAAGACCTCAAGCGCCACCTGTATTGGATCGAGCCGCGACGCATCGCGCTGGTGCCCGGCCTCAGCGTCGAACCGGGCGCGGTGCCCGATGTGATGCGCGGCGAGGAGGTCCAGATCTTCGGCGCGATGCGGCTGGCCGGCCTGGGCGACGGGCTGTTCGTCCTGCCCGGCACGCACAGCAAATGGGCGACGGTGCAGGACGGCCGGGTGACCCGCTTCCGGACCTACATGACCGGCGAGTTCTACGGCCTGCTCGGGCGGCATTCGATCCTGGCGCGGACGCTGGACGCCGATGCCCCGCTCGACGAGGCGATGTTCCTGCGCGGCGTGGCGCGGGCCGGCGAAGGCAACGGCCTGCTGCACGAGGCCTTCGGCGTGCGGGCGCTCGCCTTGTTCGACCGCCTGTCGCCGGCACAGTCGGCGAGCTACCTGTCCGGCCTGCTGATCGGCGAGGAACTGCGCACGCAGGAGCTGACGCCCGGTCGCGAGGTCGTCGTCATCGGCGCGCCGACGCTGACGGAACGCTATGCTCTCGCGCTCGACCGCAGCCGCGTCCGCGTGCGCCGCTTCGGCGCCGAAGCGACCTGGGCGGGCATGAGGGCGGTGCTGGCATGACGGTCGTGGAGAAATTCGAGGCGGCGATGCGCGCGCTGCCGCTCGTCGCCATCCTGCGCGGGCTGAAGCCCGCCGAGGCACCGGCGATCGGCGAGGTGCTGGTGGCGGCCGGCTTCCGCCTGATCGAGGTGCCGCTCAACTCGCCGCGGCCGCTCGACAGTATCGCGGCCTTGCGCCAGCGCTTTCCCGACGCCGTCATCGGCGCCGGGACGGTCCTGAGCGCGGCCGAGGTACGGGACGTCGCGTCGGCCGGCGGCGAACTCGTCGTCGCGCCGAACTTCGATCGCGAGGTCGTCGGCGAGACGGTGCGGCTCGGGCTCGTGAGCCTGCCCGGCATCCTGACGCCGACCGAAGCCTTCGCGGCCCTGAAGGCGGGCGCGCACGGGCTGAAGCTCTTCCCGGCCGAACTGGCCTCGCCGGCCGTTGCCAAGGCGATGCTGGCGGTGTTGCCGAAGGGACCGCCGCTCATCCCGGTCGGCGGCATCGGCGCGGAGAACATGGCGGACTGGCGTGCGGCCGGCGCGGCCGGCTTCGGTCTGGGCTCCTCGCTCTACAAGGCGGGCGACGATCCGGCGACGCTGAAGGGAAAGGCGGCGTCGATCCTGGAGGCCTGGAAAAGCCTTAAGCTTTAAAGGCCTAAAGCCCCTGTGGCTTTTCGCAATGGTCGATATATCGCTGGCGCCCTTCGAGGTTGCAAGTGCACGCCGTGTGAGGCCAATCTCTCGTCGCGTCGAGTTGGGGAGAGGCCAAGGTGAGTGCGTCATGTCGCGTTGGGCGCCGCAAGCGAGTGAGGGGCAAGGCCCGAGGGGCCGGGCTGTCGGCCCTGGTCCTGGCCGGTAGCCTCGTTTCGCCGATTACGACGGCGTCCGCCCAGGACACGCGCTGGGACTCGATCCTCTCCAACACGAACTGGTACGTGGCGATTCCCAACCTGGTCGCGTACGCCAGCGGCAATCGGAGCGATATCAGCAATCCCTTCGCGATCGGGGATCAGACCCTCTGGTCTCTCGGAACCGTCACCAATGGTTCCTTCCGCGGGGTGAGCGAGGCGACCTTCGCCATCGGGCCCACGGTCACCGCGCCGACCTATTCGTCCATGCACGGACTCGTCACCGAAGCGGGACAGATCCGCATCGAGTTCACCTCGCCGGACAGTGCAACCATCGTGGGCATCGGCCAGATGCGTGAGATCGGTGGCGTGCCGCTGATGGAAATGCAGATGATCACCGGCACCTCGCTGCTGGTCACGCACTGGGCCTACATGGCGCCCTACAATCCGGCCGTGTTCACGCCGCCTTCGCCCACGCAGTATGTCAGCGCCGACATCACCTCGCCGGAATGGCGTTGGACCGCCGGCACGACCTGGCAGGTGTCGAGCCCGACCGTTTTCGGCACCGCGACGCCCGGCACTTTCAAGATCACCGGCTACAGCAACGGATACTACTGGGGCGTGGGAGCGGCGCCGCTCGACAGCCCGGTCGGCAATTTCACCGTCCTGGGCTCGATGACCCCGGAGGGAAACCTTTTCTTCAACCTGCTGTTCGGGGCGACCTACGACAGTCTTGCGGGCCAGATCACCGGCGATGCGACGACCGGCGCCATGGCTCTTCGCGAATACACCCTGTCGGGGCCGGTCGGCGCGCCGACAACGGCCACCATCATGCCGGTTTCCTCGATTGCCGCGGGACAGACCTATTTCCTGAGCAATGTCGGCTCGACCGTGATCCCGGCCTTCACCGGCGGCAGGCTCCAGGTCGACGAGGCCTTCGCCCTCAGTACTCAGAATTTCCTGGTCGACGGATCGGCCACCAACCGTCTCGACCTGCGCGGCAACGCGGCCGTTCTGACCGGCGTGCTCTCCGATGCCGTGCCCGGCACTCCGGGGAAGCTGATCATCGGCAACAGCGGGGTCGGCGGAAGCGCAACCTTCGCCGGCGACAGTACCTATACCGGCCTCACGACGATCGAGGCCGGCGCCACCCTGGCCGTCGACGGTTCGATCGTCTCGCCGGTCTCGGTCCAGGGCACGCTGCGGGGAACGGGAACGATCCGGGGCGCCACCACGGTGCAGAGCGGCGGCACGCTGGCGCCCGGCAACAGTCCGGGCACGCTTACCTTCGCCGCGCCGGTGACCATGGCGGCAGGCAGCACCCTGTCCCTCGACATCGACGGTACGGGAGGCGGCAGCGGGGCCGGCAATTTCAGCCGGGTCGTGGTGACCGGTGCCGGCAACGGATTCACGGCGGGTGGCACGCTGCGGCCGGTCCTGCGCGGCATCACCGGGGCCGCCACCAACGGCTTCACGCCGTCGATCGGCCAGCAGTTCATGGTCGTCGCCGCGGAGGGTGGGGTGCAGGGGAGCTTCACCGGCCTTGCCCAGCCCGCGGGTCTGGCGGCGGGAACGCGCTTCGATGCCCTCTATGCGCCATCCTCCGTAACGCTCGTGGCGACGCCCGCGGCCTACGGCAACCTCGGTGCCGCCGGACTGCCTCAGACACGCAATCAGGTTTCGGTCGGACAGGCGCTGGACCTATTGCGTCCCGCCGCGGGGCTGCGGATGAACGGTCTGGCCGAATCCCTGTTCGCGCCCCTCTACAGTCTGCCCGGTGCCTCGATCCCGCAGGCGCTCGACCAGCTCTCGCCCACTCTCTACGGCGACATGATGCTGTCGGCGCGCCAGGGCTTCTACGGTTTCGCCGATCAGGTCGGCCAGCGGCTCAGCACCCGCCGCTCCGCACCGGGCGACGGTCGGAGCGTCGCGATGGCCTGTGGCGATGCCTGCGGCGGATTGCCCAACGCGGGGCCCAACATCGTGGCGGGGCCGCTCGGAACGACGGCCTGGCTGTCGGGCTTCGGGCAGTGGACCCAGGTCACGGCCGCGGCGGCTCCGGGCTTCCAGTCGTCGCTCGCCGGCGTCATGGCCGGTCTCGACGTCGAAGTGGGGCCGGGCCTCCTCGCCGGATTCGCGCTCGGCGGCGGTAGCGCGAACAGCTTCGCCGGCAACGGCGCGACCGCTCTCGGATCGGCGCTGCAGGCGACGATCTATGGCGAATACACCCAGGGGGCGACCTTCGTCCGTGGCCTGGCGTCGTACCTGCGCTTCGACCAGACGACGACCCGGCCGCTGGGAGCGTGGAACAGCGTGTCGCGGGACAGCCTCGTCACGACCGGTGTGGGGGGCGAGGTCGCCACCGGGATGCGCATGGAGTGGCAGGGGTGGACGGTGGAACCCACGGTGGGGCTCGCCGTCGCCGGCTTCTCCTCCCCGACGACGGTCGAACAGAATACCAGCGGGCTCGCCCAGCAGATCGCCGGACAGTCGCTGACGAGCGTGCGCAGCGCCCTGACCGTGCCGGTCAGCCGGACTCTCACGATGTCCGACCAGCGCTCGCTCGGCTTGCGGGGCCTGCTCGGTTGGGCCCATGAATTTGCAGACGTATCGGCCACCACCCAGGCGGCCTTCGCCGCCGCGCCGGGCGTGCCCTTCTCGACGACGACCGCGCCCCTCTCGCGGGATTCGATCCTGGTCGGACTCTCCGCCGACTACGCCTTCGGCGATGGCATGGCCTTCTTCGCAGGCTGGCAGGCGTCGGTCGGCTCGTCCTCGACCGCGCAGACACTTCGGGCGGGGCTGCGCGTGACGTGGTAGACTGTATCGTTTGCCTACGCCGACCGCTTTTCCGGAGTTAATCATGATCCGCACCGTCGTCTTCACCTCTCTCGGCCTCGTGCTGGCAGCCGGTTCGGCCAACGCCGAAGTCTATTGTCGTGCCGAGGGCGTGCCGCACGGCTGCGTCTGGGCGCCCCGTGGCGCCGGAGCGCCGGGTGTGGGCGTGGTCCCGGGCGTCGGCGCGGGTGCGCCCGGTGTCGGCGTCACCCCGGGTGTCGGAGTCGGCGCTCCGGGCGTGGGTGTTGCGCCGGGCGTTGGCGTGGGCGCTCCGGGCGCGGGAGTTGCCCCGGGAGGTCCCGTCGACGGCGAAGTGAATCGGGGCGGCCCGGTAAACCGCGCGGGCCGTCGCTGACGGGCCGGCGCCCGACTTCACTCGCGAAATCGAAAAAGGAACTGGAACGCCCTTGTATTTTTGAATGATAAAGATATATCTTGAATATGTTAAAATCTAACGAGGGAGAAGCCATGAGAGGCTTTCATCACCACCATGAGCGGGGCGGGCAGCGCCATCCGCATCATTTCGGGCGGCGCGGTTTTGGGCCGCCGTCTCACGGCTGGGGCAGCCGCACCGGCGGCGGGCCCGGCCGCCAGCGCGTGTTCGATTCGAGTGAACTTCGGCTCCTGCTGCTGAAGCTGATCGCCGACGAACCGCGGCACGGCTACGAACTCATTCGCGCCATCGAGGAGCTGACCGGCGGCAGATACGTGCCGAGTCCCGGCATGATCTACCCGACGCTGACGATGCTCCACGAGATGGGCCACATTGCCGAGGCGAAGTCCGAAGGGGCGCGCAAGTCCTTCGCGGTCACGCCAGACGGCATCGCGCACCTGGCGGAGCGCAAGGCGGAGGTCGACGCGCTGTTCGCGCGGCTGGCCGAACTCGCAAGCCTGCAGGAGCGCACCGATTCCGCGCCGGTGCGACGCGCCATGAGCAACCTGCGCGAGGCCCTGATCCATCGGTTGGGCCGCGACGGCGTGCAGAAGCAGACCGTCCACGACGCCGTGGCGATCATCGACGAGGCCGCGCAGAGGATCGAACGCCTATGAGCGCCACCAGCATCGTGCGTGTGCCGACCGCCAACGGCAGCCGCTACCTCCAGCAGCTCTGCAAGCACTGGAGCCACAATCTCGAGGTCGAGTTCACGCCGGAGAAGGGCAGGGTCGTGTTTCCGCGCAACGCCCGCGGCGCCGATTGGCCGGGTGATGCCACCCTTCACCTGACGGCGCAGGCGGACGCGCTCGAATGCCGGCTGGAGGCCAGTGCCGCGGGGCAGCTCGAGGCTCTCAAGGGCGCCGTCTCCAGCCACCTCGATCGGTTCGCCTTCCGAGAGGCACCGCTTGCCTTCGAGTGGCGCGATGCGTGACAAGCGGCGCGCTTGTTAAGCCGGGGCCGGGCTTGCACAGTCCGCGCGAGTGCAGCCCGAGGACCCCATGTCGACCCTTCCCGAAGACGTCTTTACCGAGCCCGAAGATTTTTCAGCCGATACGCTGGCCAACCTGGGGCCACTGGCCCGCCTGGCCGGCACCTGGGAGTCGGAGAAGGGAATCGACATCGCGCCCAAGGCGCCGGGCCCTGAGCAGCGCGGTTTCCGCGAGCATATCCGCATGGAGCCGATCGACCCGCAGCCCAACGGGCCGCAGCTCCTCTACGGGTTGCGCTACCACATCCACATCAACACCGACGAAGAGGCCATCACCTTCCACGACCAGGTCGGATACTGGCTGTGGGAGCCCGCCACCGGCCTGATCATGCAGTCGATCGCCATTCCGCGCGGCCAGGTCGTGCTGGCGGGCGGGACCGCGAAGCCCGGCGACAAGACGATCTCGGTGGAGGCGAAGCGCGGCGACACCCGCTTCGGCATCTGCTCGACCACCTTCCTCGAGCAGGCGTTCCGCACCGACTTTTATCGCATCGACATCACCT
>CAZPOS010000144.1:0-1604 GCA_964588065.1 uncultured Reyranella sp. | reverse complement strand
GACGCCGCGGCCAACCGCGCCGCCGCCGTCCGTGGCCTCGAATACCTGCTCGCCGCCCAGTACAAGCACGGCGGCTGGCCCCAGTATTTTCCGCTCCGCCCCGGCTACTACACCCACATCACCTTCAACGACGATGGCAGCTGGACCTACGTGACGCGCACCGATCTCGCGGTCCGCGGCAAGACGCCGGCCTTCAACCATCGCGACACGAACACGCTGCATCGGATTGCGGCGCCGGCCCAGAACCCGATGGTGGACCGGCTGAAGAGCGGCAAGTTCGCCTGAGCCGGCGCTATTTCAGCTTCAGCCCGACCACCCGCAGCAGCCCATCCGGCACCGGCCGGAACCCTTCGAGCCGGACCGTATGGGTCGCCAGATTCTGCGGGTGGTACAGGTAGAAGATCCAGCCCTTGTCGAGGAAGCGCTCTGTGATCTTGGCATAGATCGCCTTGCGCGCCTCCAGGTCGGTCGCGGCCCGCGCCTCCTGGTGCCAGCCGTCCAGTTCCTTGTCGCAATACTTCCCCATGTTCTGTGGCGCGCCGCAGGTCTGGAACACCACGGAATTGCCGTCGGGATCGCTGCGGCCGCTCCAGGTCAGTGCATAGACCTGGAAGTCGCCGTCCTCGCCGGCCTTCAGCGCGGTCGCCACCTCGACCACCCGCAGCTTCAGGTCGAAGCCCGCTTCGGCGACCAGCGACTGCACGACCTCGGCGATGGCGCGCGATTCGGGCGCGTTGTTCACCATGTAGTCGAGGGTGAGCTTGCCGGTGATGCCGGCTTCCTTCATCAGCGCCTTCGCCTTGGCGATGTCGCGCTTGGGGATCGGGAAATCCTTCTGATAGTAGGGGCTCTGCGGGCTGACCCACTGGTTGCCCGGTACGAACTCGCCGTTGAACACGACCTGGTTGATGGCATCGCGGTCGAGCGCCAGTTCGAAAGCGCGGCGCACGCGCGGGTCCTTGCCCAGCGGATTGTTCGACTTGGGCCCGTTCTCCTGGTTGATCATCAGGCCGAACCAGGCGAGCGACACCGAGTTGGCGAGTTTCAGCTTGGGATCGGCGCGCACGGTCGGGATGTCGGTCGCGAGGATGCGCTCGGTGAGGTCGATCCCGCCCGAGCGCAGGTTGGCCAGGCGCACGGTCGTATCGACGATCGGCAGGTAGGTGATCTTGTCGATGAACACCTGGTCCTTGTTCCAGTAGTCGGCGAACTTCTCGACCACGATGCGGTCCTGTTGGACGCGTTCCACGAACCTGTAGGGGCCGGCACAGACCGGCTTGAGGCCGAACTTGTCGCCCGCCGCCTCCGCGGCCTTGGGCGAAACCATCATGCCCGCGCGGTCGGTGAGCTGCGCCAGCAGCGGCGAGAAGGGCTGCTTCAGGTTGAGCCTGACGGTCAGCGGGTCGACCACGTCGACGCTCTCGACGATACCGATCTCGGGTTTGCGGAACGAGCCCTTCATGTTGAGATGGCGCTCGAGACTGTACTTGGCCGCCGCCGCGTCGAACGGTTCGCCGTCATGGAACTTCACGCCGGGGCGCAGCTTGAGGAGGACGGTCTTGCCGTCGGCCGAGGTCTCGTGGCCAAGCGCGAGCTGCGGCACG
>CAZPOS010000143.1:13348-13697 GCA_964588065.1 uncultured Reyranella sp. | reverse complement strand
TGCCAGACCTGCGCGCGGCTGATCTCGGCGGTGGCGGCGTCTTCCATCAGGTTGAACAGCGGCACGCAGCCGATGCCGCGCAACCAGGCTTCCACGTAGCCGATGCCCACGGCCACGTTCTGGCGCAGGCCCGCCTCGGTCTTCGGACCGGTCGGGATCTGGATCAGGTCGGCGGCCGTGACATGCACGTCCTGGCGCTTGCGCGCGATCTGGTTGGGCTCCTTCATGACCGCGTCGAACTCGGCCTTGGCGATCGGCACCAGGCCGGGATGGGCGACCCAGGTGCCGTCATGCCCGTCGCCCGCCTCGCGCTTCTTCCATTCGATTCGAAGGCCCGCTTTTTCCGCAA
>CAZPOS010000143.1:7523-13338 GCA_964588065.1 uncultured Reyranella sp. | reverse complement strand
GCGTGGACGCGGGCCATGGCCTCCTCGTTGGCCTTGGGATCGTTCTTGATCGGAATCTGCGCCGCCATGCCGCCCATCGCGTGCACTTCGCGGCGATGGCAGGTCTTGATCACGAGCTGGCTGTAGGAGCGCAGGAAGTGCGAGGTCATGCCGACCGTGCCGCGATCGGGCAGCACCGCCCACTCCTGCTCGCGGAACTTCTTGATGAAGGAGAAGATATAGTCCCAGCGGCCGCAGTTGAGGCCGGCCGAGTGATCCTTCAGCTCCCACAGGATCTCGTCCATCTCGAAGGTGGCTACGATCGTCTCGATCAGCACCGTGGCCTTGATCGACTTCTGCGGCACGCCCAGCGCATCCTGCGCCGCGACGAACACGTCGTTCCACAGCCGCGCCTCGAGATGGCTCTCCATCTTCGGCAGGTAGAAATACGGGCCGGTGCCGCGCGACAGCGCTTCCTTGGCGTTGTGGAAGAAGTAGAGGCCGAAATCGAACAGCGAGCCCGACATCGGCTTGCCGTCGACCGTCACGTGCTTCTCGAGCAGGTGCCAGCCGCGCGGCCGCACGAACAGCACCGCGGTCTTTTCGTTCAGCTTGTAGGACTTGCCGCTGACCGGATCGACATAGTCGATCTGGCGGCGCACGGCGTCGGCCAGATTGTACTGGCCCTCGATCATGTTGGCCCAGGTCGGGGTCGAGGCGTCCTCGAAGTCGGCCATGAAGACGTTGGCGCCGCAGTTCAGCGCGTTGATGATCATCTTGCGGTCGACCGGCCCGGTGATCTCGACTCGGCGGTCCAGGATGTCCTTGGGCAACGGCGCGACCGTCCAGTCGCTCTCGCGGATCTTGGCGGTCTCGGGCAGGAAATCGGGCTTCTCGCCGGCATCCAGGCGCTTCTGGCGCTCGACGCGCAGGGCCAGGAGCTCCTCGCGGCGGGCGTTGAACTTGCGCTGCAGGTCGGCAACGAAAGCGACTGCCTCTTTCGTGAGCACCTTCTCGAATCCGGGCTTGAGGGCACCGTCGATCGTCACGCCCGCCGGAAGGTCCAAAGCCGCCATTCTCGTTCCCCTCGAAATTCGTTCGGATACAGTCGAAAGGGCGATTTACCGCCGTCCACTTCCTTAGGCGAGTCTGAATTGGCGTTCTCACCGGCTGGCACGCCGGTTGCGGCCCGGGATAGAGAAGGCGGCGACATCGCTCGGGGGAGAAGATCGATGCCTGATCACACCGTCGACCCGGTGGATGAAAAGCCGCCACTGGGCAGGCTGCTTCCGCTCGGCCTGCAACACGTCCTCGTGATGTATGCGGGCGCCGTCGCCGTTCCCCTGATCCTCGGCAGCGCGATGATGCTTCCCAAGGAACAGGTGGCGCTCCTCATCAATGCCGACCTGTTCGCGTGCGGCATCGCCACCCTGATCCAGAGCATAGGCTTTCGCGGCTTCGGTATTCGAATGCCGGTGATGATGGGGGTCACCTTTGCTGCGGTCGCCCCGATGCTGGCGATGGCCGCCGATCCCCGGCTGGGCCTGCTCGGCATCTACGGCGCGGTGATCGGCGCCGGCCTGTTCGGAATGCTGGTGGCGCCGTTCATCAGCCGGCTCCTGCCGCTGTTTCCGCCCGTGGTCACCGGCACGATCATAACCGTCGTCGGCGTTTCCCTGTTGGGCGTCGGCATCACCTGGGCGGCGGGCGGCGCCGGAAATCCCCGCTTTGGCGATCCGCTCTATCTCGCCGTTTCGTTTCTGGTGCTCCTGGTCATCCTCGGCGCCACGAAATATTGCACGGGCTTCCTCGCCAACATCGCCGTCCTTCTGGGTCTGATCGGCGGATTCGGCACGGCACTGGCCCTGGGCGAGGTGAGTTTTGCCGGCGTCGCCCAGGCCAGCTGGATCGAGTTCGTCCGCCCGTTCCAGTTCGGCTGGCCGATCTTCGACCTGGTGGCGATTCTCACCATGTGCCTGGTCCTGGTCGTGGTGCTGATCGAATCGACCGGTGTCTTTCTGGCCTTGGGCGAGGTCACGGACCGAGCGATCGGGCGAGCCGACATGACCCGGGGCCTGCGCGCCGACGGGCTCGGCACCCTGATCGGCGGCGTGTTCAACACGTTCCCCTACACCTCGTTCTCGCAGAATGTCGGCCTGGTCGGCATCACCGGCGTGCGCTCGCGCTGGGTCACCGCGACCGGCGGCGCGATCATGCTGGTGCTCGGCCTGTTCCCCAAGCTCGCCACGATCGTCGCCTCGATCCCGCAGTTCGTGCTGGGCGGCGCCGGCATCGTCATGTTCGGCATGATCTGCGCCACCGGCATCCGCGTCCTGTCGCGGGTCGACTTCCGCGGCAATCCCGGCAACACCTACGTCGTTGCCGTCAGCATCGGCCTCGGCATGATCCCGCAGGTTTCGGAGAGATTCTTCGCGTACATGCCGAAAGCGCTCAGTCCCCTCTTGCACAGCGGGATTTTATTGGCTTCGATCGCAGCCATAGCGCTCAACGCCTACTTCAACGGCATGCGCAGTGGCGCGGCGGCGGTGGCCGACGCCACGGCCGCCGGACGGGAAGCCGAGACCGCGCACTAGGCCTGCGCACCAGAGGATCAATGGACCCGTACGTCGTCGAGTGGCTCAACCTGATCCTGCGCTGGGCCCACATGATCGTGGGCATCGCCTGGATCGGCGCCTCCTTCTATTTCATCTGGCTGGACAATCACCTGCACAAACCGCTCGACCCGGCCGACGAGGCCAAGGGGATCGGCGGCGAAGTCTGGGCGGTCCATGGCGGCGGCTTCTACACCGCCAAGAAGTTCAAGGTGGCGCCGGAGCGGCTGCCGCCCGAGCTGCACTGGTTCAAGTGGGAAGCCTACACGACCCTGATCACCGGCTTCTTTCTTCTCTGCCTGGTCTATTACTACGGTGCCGAGGTCGCGCTGATCGACCCCTCCGTGCTGCCGCTGACCAAGCCGCAGGCGATCGCCATCGGCATCGGGTTCCTGGTGCTGGGCTGGCTGGTCTACGACTGGCTCTGCCGCTCGGTACTGGGCCAGGACGACGTCGTGCTGGGAGGCCTGGTCTTCGTCTACTGCGTCGCGGCCGCCTGGGCGCTGTGCCACATCTTCTCCGGTCGCGGCGCCTACATCCATTTCGGCGCGATGCTCGGCACCATCATGGTGCTGAACGTCTATTTCGTGATCATCCCCGGTCAGCGCGAGCTGGTGAAGGCCAAGGAGGAAGGCCGCATCCCCGACCCGATCCACGGGCTGCGCGGCCGCCAGCGCTCGGTCCACAACACCTATTTTACGCTCCCGGTGCTGTTCACGATGATCAGCAACCATTACGCCGGCCTGTACGGCCACGAGTGGAACTGGGTGCTGCTGCTGACGATCTCGATCGCCGGCGCCCTGATCCGGGTGTGGTTCGTCCAGCGCCACAAGGGAAACGCCAATCCGCTGGTCCTGGCGGCGGGCTTCGTCTTCATCGCCTTCACCGCCCTGCTCGCCCTGCCGCGCCCCAGCGCCGACGGCGGCGGACCGGTCGCCTTCTCGGAGGTACAGCCCATCATCCAGTCTCGCTGCGCACCCTGTCATGCCGCGAAACCGACGCAGGAAGGCTTCCTGGCGCCGCCCAAGGGCGTCCTGCTGGAGACACCCTCGCAGATCCACGCGATGGCCGCGGCGATCAACCAGCAGGCCGCCGCCTCGCGGGTCATGCCGCCGGGCAACATGACGAACATGACCGATGCCGAGCGCCGCATGATTGCGCGCTGGTTCAAAGGCGGCGCACAATAGCGGCATGAACCTCCGCACCCGCGGCATGCCCTGGCGTCGACTGCTGACGGCGGCGCTGGCGGCGGTCGCGATCTTCCTCTTCTGGAGCCAGACGGCCGAGCGCGGGCAGCGCGAGGCGGCGCGCGGGCCGGCGATCTCCGCCGAAGCGCGCGAGGCGGGACAGGGCTGGGGCGCCAGCGTCGGCTTCGCCGACCAGCGCCGGCTCGACGATCATTACGAGAAGCATGGCGCGGAGTTCGGCCGCATCACCAAGCAGGATTATCTGCGCCAGGCGCAGCTGCTGCGCGATGCGAAGGTCGGCGGGCCGATCCTGGAGACGGTGCGCGCGGACGGCGTCGTGACCCGATTCGACCGTGACACGGGCGCCTTCATCGCCTTCAATGCCAATGGCGTCATCAGAACCTTCTTCAAGCCCAATGACGGCGAACGCTACTACCGCCGGCAGTCAGAACGGGGGAACAAGTGAACCCGCCACCGCCACCCGGCCCGCCCGACGTCGCGGAGCTGCAGGAGCTGATCGACCAATGGGCCGGCTTCGCCCGGGACCTCGAACGGCAGGGATATACGTTCGGTCTCGACAACTGGCTGAACGACGTCGATGTGCGCGAGCTGATCCTCGAGGCGCTGCCGATGTTCAGTCGCGAGGAGATGGGCGACCATGCCCTGAAGCTCGACGAGGCGGACCGGGCCTTCCTGGCCGCGACTCGCGACTTCAAGCGCTGCGTCTGGGGCGGCGGCACGGCGCGCAAGGAGCACTGGAACGCCCAGAAGAACTGGTGGTACTTCCGCACACCGACCCGCACCAACGCCCAGCTTGAAGACGAGCTCGCCACGGTTCGCTAAGACGAAGGCATGAGCACGCCGAAAATTCTGGTCGAGGCCGAGGGGCCGGTGACCACCATCATCATCAACCGCCCGCAGGCGAAGAACGCGCTCGACAACGAGGCGGCGCATGGGCTCGCCGACGCGCTGCGCGCCTTCGAGGCCGATGCCGGCGCGCGCGTCGCCGTGCTGACCGGCGCGGGCGGCGCCTTCTGCGCCGGCGCCGACCTCAAGGAGCTGGGCGCGGGTACCGACTATTTTCCCTGGGCCGGCAGCGACGAGGGACCGCTGCGGGCGCCGCTGTCCAAGCCGGTGATCGGCGCCATCGAGGGCCATGCCTGTGCCGGCGGGCTGGGGGTCGCGCTGTTCTGCGACATCCGCATCGTCGACGACACGGCCACCTTCGGCGTCTTCTCGCGCCGCTGGGGCGTGCCGATGAGCGACGGCACGACCGTGCGCCTGCCGCGCATCGTGGGCCAGGGCCGCGCCATGGACATGCTGCTAACCGGCCGCGCCGTCGGCGCCGACGAGGCGATCGCGATCGGGCTCGCCACCCGAAAGGTGGCGCGCGGCACGACGCGGGCCGAGGCCGAGGCGCTGGCGCGTCAGATCGCGGGCTTCCCGCCGATCGCCATGACGTCCGACCGGCAGTCGGCCTATGAGAGTTTCGACCGCGACGAGGCGGCCGCGATCCGTCGCGAGATGGAACTGTCGCTCGAGGCGCGACGGCGGGAATCGCAGAGCGGCGCGGCACGCTTCGCCCAGGGCGAAGGCCGCCACGGCCAATTCAAGAAGTAATCCAAGAGGTAGGGATATGCGGGCGCTTGTTTGTCATGCCTATGGTCCGATCGACAGCCTGAAGGTCGAGGACATTCCGCAGCCCGTGCCGAAGGCCGGCGAGGTGCTGGTCAAGGTCAGGGCCGCGGGCGTGAGCTTCGCTGCGATGCTGGGTGTTCAGGGCAAGCACCAGAACAAGCCCCCTATGCCCTACGTGCCGGGCAACGAGCTGGCCGGCCATGTCGTGGCGCTGGGCGACGGCGTGACCGGCGTCGCCGTCGGCGACCGCATCGCGACCGGCGTCAGCCAGGGCGCTTTCGCAGAATACGCGACGGCCACTGCCGCGAACCTGGTGCCGATCCCCGAGATCATGCCCTATGCCGAGGCGACCAATTTCCCGACGCTCTACCCCACCGCATACGGCGCCCTGAAGTGGAA
>CAZPOS010000143.1:934-7513 GCA_964588065.1 uncultured Reyranella sp. | reverse complement strand
GGGCGGCGGCTCCGGTCTCACCGCGATCGAGGTCGGCAAGGCGATGGGCGCAGTCGTGATCGCCAGCGCCGGCGGCGCCGACAAGCTCAAGGCGGCGCGCGAGGCCGGCGCGGATCACCTGATCGACTATCGCGCCGAGGACCTGCGCACCAGGGTGCTCGACCTGACGGGTGGGCGGGGCGCCGACGTGATCTACGATCCGGTCGGCGGATCGGCCTTCGATGCGTCTCTGCGCTGCGTGGCGCCCGAGGGCCGCATCATTCCGATGGGTTTCGCCAGCGGGACGGTCCCGCAGATCCCGGCCAACATCCTGCTGGTCAAGAACGTGACGGTGATCGGCTTCTATTACGGCTACTGGAACGGCTGGGGCGGCAAGGGCGTGCCCTCCCCGAAGGAAGCCGAGGCGCTGGCCAAGCGCCGCGCGCTGGTGGCGGCCGCCCAGAAGGACCTGACGCGCTGGTTCACCGAGGGCAAGCTCAAGGCGACCGTGGCGGCGACCTACGACCTTGCGGATTGGGTGAAGGCATTTCGCCTGATCGAGGAGCGTACCGTGGTCGGCAAGGCGGTCCTGGTTCCGTAACGAACGGCCCCTTGTCGGTCCCGCCGTCGTTCCGGCATAGTTGGTTGACATGCCGGTCCAGTGGACGATCTCCAAGCCGCATCGACTCGTGATTGCCGTCGCGCGTGACGAATTGCGCCTCCGGGACGTCGAACAGTATCTCGACGGGGTCGCCATCGCCGGGGTGTTGCCCTATCGCAAGATCTTCGACATGACCAACGCCATGGTCCTGCTGAGCGACGCCGACATGATGACGCTGGGGGCCCGCATCCGGGCCTATCTCAAGGTCGGCAAGCTCGGTCCGCTCGCCATCGTCGCGGTCACGGCGCGCGCCTATGAGCAGGCCAGCCTGTTTCAGGTCCTGGCCGAGGGCGACCGTCCCGTGCAGATCTTTCGCGAACTGCACCAGGCCCGCGAGTGGCTGGACTCCTTCGACATGGCCCCCGAGTAGCGCGGCGGCGCGATCAGGCCGGCCAGACTTTCGGGAAGGTCTCGCATTCGAGCCGGTCGCCCGGCTTCAGCCCATGGCCCTCGATCGGCGGCGAGATCTGGCCGACCCGGGCGCCGTAGCGCGCATCGTCGCCGCACCAGCGGGTCGCCCAGGCACGGCGACGGCGGTCGGTGGAGCGGTTGCCCGAGGCGCCGTGCAACGTGAGCGCGTGGAAGGCGATGACGTCACCCGGCGCCATGTCCCAGGCGAGAAACTCGTGCTCGCCGCGCTCGGCATCGAGATCGGGCAGCGGCTCGAAGCGACTGTCCTGAACCTGCAGATCGACGCCGCCCTGCTTGAAGAACTTGGGCTGGAACCAGCGCCCCCAGCGATGCGAGCCCTTCACGTATTCGACGCAGGTTGCCCGGTCGACGGGGTCGAGCGGCGTCCAGAGCGAGATCACCTGCTCGCCGTCGATCGGATAGTAGGGCTGGTCGTGATGCCAGGGTGTGCGCTCCTGCGTGCCCGGCTCCTTCACCAGCAGATGGTCGTGATAGTAAAAGACCTCCTGCGAGCCCATGAGCCTGGCCACGATCTCGCGCGCGGGCGATTCGTAGACGAAGGCACGCGCCGCCGGATGACGCTGCCAGAGCTGGAAGTCGACGAAGAAAAGGCCCGGCGCGCCCTGCGGCGTGTTGATCCGCACCATCGGCCCCGGGCTTTGCATGTCGTCGTCGACCGCCGCGCGCATCCGCTCGATCCACTCCATCGGAATGGCGTTGCGCAGGCAGACCGCGCCATCTTCGCGGTAGCGGGCGATCTCGGCGTCGGTCGGCATCGGCATCGGACGTCAGCTTCCCTGCATCATGCGCAGCGGCGTGTAGATCAGGACCGTCTCACCCTTCTGGTTCTTCACCAGGTTGGTGGTCCGCACCAGCGCGCGCATCGGGTCCTTGGAGGTCGGCTTGATCTCGGTGAGCTCGATCTCGACGTGGATCGTATCGTTCACGTAGGTCGGGCCCTTGATGTCGAAGCCCATCGACAGGAAGGCGAGGCCGGTGCCCTGCAGCGTCGTCGGGATCACCAGGCCTTCCGCCATCGAATAGACCAGGGCGCCCGGGACGGGATGCCCGCCGCGCATCGGCGCATGCTCGCGAATGTACTCCTTGTTCGTGAAGAGCTCCTCGGAAAAGCCGCAAAGGGTCACGAAATTGAGGAGATCGGCCTCGAAGATCGTTCGGCCATAGGTGACGAACTTGTCGCCGACCTTCAGGTCGCGCCAGTTCCAGCCTTCCCCGAGCTGCTTCATGGCCGTTCCCTCAGTGAGCGTGGGCGAGCGTTGCGCCTTCGCGCAGCTTGTAGAGCCTGCTGCAATAGGGACACTCGACGTGTCCTTCCGGGCCCAGGTTGAGGTACACTTTGGGATGGCCCAACGCGCCGCCACCGCCATCGCAGGCGACGCGGTCAGTATCGACAGTGATGACTTCAAACGGCTCCGTCACGATCCCACTCCTGTTACGCCGGCGAATGATAGCGGCCTCCGCGGCCGCGGTCATGCTCTCAGCCTGTGCCCCGACGGTCGTTCCGGCGGGCGGCCCGGTGGAGGCCCCCCGGCTGACCGACGACCGTTATGTCGCGGCGGACGGGACTTCGCTACCGCTGTCGGTCTGGCCTGCGGCAAACGGCGCGCCCAAAGCGGTCATCCTGGCCCTGCACGGGTTCGGCGACTACCGCATGGCCTGGGAGGAGCCGGCCGGGACCTGGTCCGGCGCCGGAATCACCACCTATGCCTACGACCAGCGCGGTTTCGGCGGCAGCCCGACCCGCGGCCGCTGGCCTGGCACGGACACGCTGGTGGACGATGCCAAAGCGGTAGCCGCCCTGGTGCGAGCCCGCCATCCCGGCGTGCCGTTCTATCTGGCCGGCGAGAGCATGGGCGGGGCGGTGGTGCTCGTGGCCGCCGATCGCGGCACCGAATCCGATGGCCTGGTCCTGTCGGCCGCGGCCGTGCGCTCGCGCGACACGTTCGGGCCGTTGGCCAGCGCCGGCCTGTGGTTCTTCGCCCACACCATCCCCTGGATGCCCGCCGGCCCGACCTCGATCGACTACAAGCCGACCGACAACCCGAAGACCATCGACAAGCTGCGCAACGATCCGATGATGCTGCGTCAGCCCCGCCTCGACATGGCCTACGGGCTGGTCGACCTGATGGACGACGCCCGCGCCGCCGCGGCCCGGGTCAAGGAGCCCTATCTCATGATGTACGGGCTGGGCGATCGCATCGTGCCGCAGGAGCCGGTCAAGGCCGCCATCGAGATCATGCCGCCGCGGCCCGACTCGAAGCTGGCCTTCTACAAGGAGGGCTATCACCTGCTGATGCGCGACAAGGCAGGCCCGGCCGTGACGGCCGACGTCGTCGCCTGGATTTCAAATCACGAGGCCGAGCTGCCATCGGGCGCCGACGCCTCGAAGTCCCAGCCCGAAATGGCGAGCCTATGGGGCTCGAAGCGCAATGGTCTGGCGAGCGCTAGGCCCCGCAGCGAATGATCACCGAGGCGGGGCCGCGAATCTCCGTCATGTCGCCGCGCGTCGGCATGTTTTCCATCTTGAGCGTGGTGTAGTCACCGCCGGTGGCGCCGCACATCGCAACCGCACGCGTCTGGCAGGCCCCAGGCTCCTTGCAGCTGATCGCGATGGCTGGCTTGCCGTCGGTCCAGGTGACCTGCGTCGCATTCGTTTCCGTCCGGGGATCCTGACCGGGCGTGCTCTTGGCCATGCCGCAGGCCGCAACAAGACCCCCGATGCCCATCACGAACACCCACTGCATCGTCGATCGCGTCGTCATCGGCTCTCCCCTTGGCCTCCCTGAAGAGGCCATCGACAGTACCCCGCAGCGCCGGACAGGTGCAAGGTCGCGCGATTCGTGGCCTACTGCGATACATGAAGACCCGGCTGGGGATCGTGATCTCAAGCGCCGTCGCATCGCTCGCGGTTCCGGTCGCCTGGGCGAACGCGCAGCAGAGCAACGAGCAACTGGCGGCGCGCTGCGCCCAGCTCGGCGGGCTCTACGACCGCTACAATCTGCAACGCGGCGAGGGCTCCGGCGGCCCCAACATGGTGCGTCTCGGAGCCGGTATCGACTGTCAGAAGGGCCGATACGAGCAGGGCATCAAGGCGCTGGAGGAACTCCTGCAGCGCAACCGCATCCCCTACCCGCCGGCCAGCTGAAGGAGGACTACTTGCCCTTCAGCTTGAACTCGCGCCACAGGACGATGCCGCTGGCATTGTCGAGCGCCATGCCGTCGAGCTGCTTCTTCAGCTCGTAGGCGGTCGGACGCCAGATGAGCGTGCTCTCGCCGCTCGCACCTTCGAAGCGGCCCGTTCCACCCGTCAACCTGAACGTGCCGCGACAGCCGACAAGCTCGTAGCCGGCGCAGTCCCATTCGCCCCAGGCGGTGGCGCCGTCGTAGGCCGTGAAGGTGCAGGCGCCCGACGCGCTGGTCTTGCGGCTGGCCTGGTCGATCTTCGACGAGAGCGCGCAGCCGACACGACCGGCCTGTTGCGGCCCCTCGTCGGTCTCGATGAACATCGGCCCGGCGAGGCTTCCCGCCACCGCGAGCTGCTTGTCTCCGGCCCGCACCACCGTGCCGTTGGCCACCACTACGGCAAAGGCGTTGAAGGTCTGGGGCTCGTCCTGCGCCACGGCCGGAGCGGCGGCGAGGAAAACCAGGGCGCCCGCGAGGGCGCGGCTGAAGATGGTCATGGGCCGCCTCACTTGAAGTCGATGATCACGGCGTCGGCGCCGAGCGACACGGCCAGGCCCTGGCGGCGCGTCTTCAGGTCGATCATCACGCCGTTGGCGTTTTCCAGCCACATCTCGCCCTTGCCCTGATCGCCATAGGCCGCACCGTAGCGCGCCTGGCCGTAGGCGCCAGGAAACTGGCGCAGCTCCTTCAGATTGTAGACGTCGCCATAGGCTTCCATCTTGGAAACACCGAACCCGCCGACGCCGAGCCCGCCGACCGAGAACCGGTAGCTGCGGCCCTCGTAGTGCAGTGTGCCGCTGCCGACGTTTCCGCTGCCGAAGAAGGCCACCTGGACCTGTTCGATGTTGACGGTTCCGGACTTGACCCGCTGCTGGGCGATCGCCGGCGCCGCCAGCATCGTTCCCACCGCCCCGACGGACCCGATCAGCGCCTGCCGGCGCCCGAGCAACCCGACTCTCCTGCCACTCATCCCGCTCTCCCCGATCAACCGTCGCGCCTCATCACTCGTTGACGACGGCCGTGGCCTCAATCTCGACCAGCAGGCCCGGCACTGCAAGGGCACTCACGGCCACCAGCGTCGAAGTGACCACCGCCCCCTTCAGCGACTTGCCCAAGGCCGTCGTCACGGCCCCCATGTCGCGAATGTCGGTCACGTAGATCGTGGTTCGCACGAGGTCGCCGAGCTTAGCCCCGGCGGACTTCAGGCCGGCCTCGATCTTGCGCATGGTGATCGTCGTCTGCTGGGCCGCGTCCTTGCCCTGGACCTGTCCCTTGGCATTGAGCGAGGTCGTGCCCGACACGAAGACGAACGGTCCGCTCCTGATGGTGCGGACGTAGAAGCCCGCCACCTCGGTACCGTCGGGAAAGACTTTCTTGGCCATGCCTCGCTCCAGCTTCGATGCGCTATGGTGGCACTTTAAGCGGCGGTTCGCGCCGGGCAAAGGAGGAAGCCGTGTCTCTGGATCGCTATCGCACCGCCATCGTCACGGGCGCGAGCCGCGGCATCGGCGCGGCGGTCGTCCGCGAACTCACGATCGGCGGGCTCGATGTCTATGCCGTCGCCCGATCGACCGATGATCTCACGGAACTCGCCCAGGAAACCGGCTGCCGGCCGATGGCGCTCGACATCTCCCATCGCGACGCCGTGCTGAGCGCCCTGGGCTCGCTCGATGCCGACATCCTGGTCAACAATGCCTCGGCGCCGGTGCGCGGCGGCGTTTCGTGGGAGACCGCGCCCGACGACATCGCCACCCTGATGGACGTGAACCTGCGCGGCACGCTCAACTGCCTCGCCGCCGTCGTGCCCGGCATGCGGGCCCGCGGCCTCGGCCACGTCGTCAATCTCGGCTCGACGTCGGGCACCTGGGCGCTGCCCGGCATGCCGGTCTACGCCATGACCAAGGCTGCCATCCACAATCTCAGTCAGACCCTGCGCCTCGACCTGCACGGGTCGGGCGTCCGGGTGACCGAGATCTCGCCCGGCCGGGTCGAGACCGGCGCCCACCTCGGCCTGCTCCAGGATCGCGAGGAAGGACGGCGCCGCTTCTACGATGGCTTCGAGACGCTGCAGCCGACCGACATCGCCGAGGCGGTCATGTTCGTGCTCGGCGCCCCGCAGCGCATGGATGTCAGCTTCATGGAGATCGTGCCCACCGATCAGTCGTATGGCGGCTCGCAATTCCATCGCCGGCGCTGAAATCCGGCACGTCGCTTGCAGCACGATCCTCCGTCTATCAATCAGGAAATCATGGACCTCAAGAATCTCGCCGCCATCCTCGACCCGCGGGTCCCCGCCGACCGCGCCTTCATCATCCAGGTTTCGC
>CAZPOS010000143.1:0-915 GCA_964588065.1 uncultured Reyranella sp. | reverse complement strand
GAGGGCGACGAGCAGCTGCGGCTGAGCTACGGCGAGGCACGCTCCCGAATTGCGGCCCTGGCGCGGGGCCTGCTGAGGCACGGCCTCGCCCGGGGGGAGGCCGTGGCCATCGTCGCGGCCAACAGCGCCGACTATCTCGTGCTCTACATGGCCACCATGGCGGCCGGGCTCGTATCGGTCTGCGTCAATCACAAGCTGCCGCGCGAGACGGTGGCGCACATCATGAAGGACTCCGACGTCAAGCTGGCGATCGCCGATGCCGAGCGCGCCCCGCTGGTCGGGTCGCTGGTGCCGACCGTCGCCATGGAGGAGCTCGACAGCCTGCTCGACGCGGGAGCATTCGAGCCGGTCGACATGGCGCCCGAAGAGGTCGCGATGATCCTCTACACGTCGGGCTCCACCGGCCTGCCCAAGGGCGTGCCGCTGACGCATGGCGGCTACATCTGGGCGACCGGCGCCACGCCGGAGCAGCGGCCCGCCATCGAAGGCCAGAAGATCATCATCGCCGCGCCGCTGTTCCACATGAACGGCCTGTTCAGCGCCAAACTGGCGATGATCAACGGCGGCACGATCGTGCTGATGACCAACTTCACCGCCCGCGGCTTCATCCGCGCGATCGATCGCCAGCGCGTCGCCATGATCACCTCGGTGCCGACCATGCTGGCGCTGGTGATGCGCGAGACGGAGGAACTCGCCAGGGCGGACCTGGGCTGCGTCACGACGGCGGTCACGGGCTCGGCGCCCTCGACGGCTGAGTTCTTCGAGCAGATGCACCGTCTCTTTCCCAATGCCGAGACGGCGAACAGCTGGGGCACCACGGAATCGGGCCCACTGGGCTTCGGCCCGCACCCCGACGGCATCCCCAAGCCCATGGGGGCGCTGGGCTACCCACGCACCGGCATCGAGGTGAAGTTC
>CAZPOS010000142.1:7876-13719 GCA_964588065.1 uncultured Reyranella sp. | reverse complement strand
GCGTCCGTCGCTCCTTGACGTCTCGGACAGGTTGACTGTCAGATGGGTTGTGCGTCCGATTGAACAGGACGCCGGGAGAAACGTCCAAGTGAGCGTCCACGATCGCCCCCTCAAGGGGGCCTGGGGCATGACCGCCCTGCTGTTCCTCTTCATGTTGATCAACTTCGCAGACAAGGTCGTCGTCGGTCTGGCGGCGGTTCCGCTCACTCGGGATCTCGGCCTGACGCCCGAGCAGTTCGGCGACATTGGATCGGCCTTCTTCCTGCTGTTCGCCGTCTCGGCCATCGTCGTCGGCTTCATCTCCAACCGCGTGCAGACCCGGCACACGCTGCTGGTCATGGCGATCATCTGGTCGATCGTCCAGTTTCCCATGCTGGGCCTGGTGAGCCTGGAAACGCTGATCGTCTGCCGCATCATCCTCGGCGCCGGCGAAGGCCCGGCCGGTCCCGTCGCGACCCACGCAATCTACAAGTGGTTTCCCGATTCGTTGCGCGGCCTGCCGACGGCGGTCATCGCCCAGGGATCGGCCTTCGGCGTCATCATCGCCGTTCCCCTGCTCAACTGGATCATCGAGACCTACACCTGGCACTGGGCGTTCGGCGCGCTGGGCATCGCGGGGCTGGTCTGGACCGTCCTGTGGCTGATCTTCGGCCGCGAAGGCACGCTGGTCGATGCGCCGGTCAGCAGCACGGCCGGCAGCAACGAGCGCGTCCCCTATCGCTACCTGCTCACCTGTCCCACCATCCTGGCGGTCTGCGCCGCGGGCTTCGCCAGCTACTGGGGGCTGGCGCTGGGCCTCACGTGGTTTACCTCATATCTGGTCGCCGGCCTCGGCTTCAGCCAGAAGCTGGGCGGCAACCTCACGGTGCTACCCTGGATCTTCGGCGCCCTCGTCGTGCTGACGGGCGGGTATCTCTCGCAGCGTCTGAAGAGAAAGGGCGTTTCGAGCCGGGTCTGTCGCGGCCTGCTTCCCGCGCTTGCGATCATCGCCGGCGGATGTGCCCTGCCCTTCGTCGGCTCCATGCCGACGGATGGTCTGAAGATCGCATTCCTGGTGTTCGGCTCGGCCATCGGCAGCACGATCTATGTCGTCCTGCCGATGATCATCAGCGAGCTCACGCCTCAGCCGCAGCGCGCCGCGATGCTCGCGATCACCAATTCGGTCGTGACCTTCGCCGGCATTCTCGCACCCAAGATCATGGGCTCGATGATCCAGAATGCCGCGACACCGCTCGCCGGATACGAACAGGGCTATGTGATTCTCGGCGGTCTTCTGCTCGCCGGCGGCGTCATCGGCCTGCTCTTCATCCGCCCCGAACGGGATCGCCAGCGGCTGGCGGCGCGCGCCGTGGCCGCGCCGCCCCTGCAGCCCGTTGGAGCCTGAGCCCGATCAGAACGGCCGGTCGCCCGCAACGGTCACGCGATGGCCGCTGCGGGTGTGGGGCCAGTAGTCCCACATGGCGCGGTGCTGGGCGCAGCGATTGTCCCAGAAGGCGATCGAGTTCTCGCGCCAGCGGAAGCGGCACTGGAAGAGCGGGTTCTCCATGTGCTGGTAGAGGTAGCGCAGGACCGCGTCGCCCTCGTCGCGCGGCACGCCGATCAGGCGGCTGGTGAAGCCGGCATTGACGTAGAGGCACTTGCGGCCGGTCACCGGATGGGTACGGACGACCGGATGCTCGGCCCGCGGATACTGCGGCTTGTCGGCCACGCCGATCGGCTTGAACAGGCCGCGATAGACCACTTCGCCGTCATGCAGGGCGGTCAGGCCTTCCAGATAGGCCTTCATCCGGTCCGACAGGGCGTCATAGGCCGCGTACATGTTGGCGAACAGCGTGTCGCCCCCGCGCGGCGGGCATGTCTTGATGTGGAGGATGGAGCCCATCGGCGGCTCGACCTCGCAGCTCACGTCGGTGTGCCAGCCCTCGCCGTTGGCACGCGGGCTGTTCTTGTCGGAGTGGATGATCATCATCTCCGGCATGCCGGGCTCGTGCGGCGCCGCTGGATGGACGTGCAGCTCGCCGAACAGACGGCCGAACGCCATGTGCTGCTCCGGCGTCAGCACCTGGTCGCGGAAGAAGATCACGAGGTTCTCCGCCAGCGCACGATGGATCTCGTCCTGCTGGCGGTTGGAGAGCGGCTTGCTGAGATCGACGCCGCCCAGTTCGGCGCCGATGATCGGCGTCAGCTTGTCGACCGTGATCGTCTCGTAGGGCGCGCCCTCTTCCGCATTGTAGCGGATGCGCGGGCCGGCATTGGCGTTCAAGGAACCTGACATGGCTGTCTCCGTGACTACTCGTCGAGGGTGATCTTGTTTTCCTGGATGATCTTCGACCAGACGTCGCCCTCGGTGGCCACGAACTGGTCGAACTGTTCGGGCGTCCAGTCCTTCAGGACGATGCCGAGCTGCTTGGACCGTTCGACGACGACATCGAACTTCGCGATCTTCCTCATGGCCACGTTCAGCCTGTCGATGACCGGCTTCGGCGTCCCCGCCGGCGCGAACATTCCGTACCAGGCATCGAAGATGAAGCTCGGCAGGCCGGCTTCCGCCGTCGTGGGGATGTCGGGAAACGCCGCCAGGCGCGCGTCGCTCGCAAGGGCCAGGGCCTTCACGTTGCCGTTGCGGATGTGCGACGCCAGCGACGGCGGGCTCATCACCGCCAGTTCGACCTGGCCCGCGACGAGGTCGGCACTCACCGGTCCGGCGCCCTTGTACGGGATGTGGACGAGGTCGATGCCGGCAGCCTTGTTCAGCATCACGCCGCCGATATGGGCGACGGAGCCCGGCCCGAACGACGCATAGTTCAGCTTGCCCGGATTGGCCTTCGCGTAGGCGATGAAGTCCTTCAGATTGTCCGGCGGCACCCGCTTGGCGATGACGATGAGCTGCGGCGCGATCGCTCCCATCGCGACGCCTGTCAGGTCCTTGGGCGACCAGTTCAGGTTCTTGATCATCGCCGGATTGGCCGAATGGAACGACGAGTACTGCATCAGCAGCGTGTAGCCGTCCGGCTTGGCCTTCGCGACGATCGCCGTGGCGATGTTGCCGTTGCCCCCGCCCTTGTTGTCGACGATCACCTGTTGCCCGAGTTCCTTCGACAGATGCTCGGCGAACATGCGACCGACGATGTCGGTACCGCCGCCCGGCGGGGCCGCGACGACGAGCGTGATGGGGCGGTCGGGATAGGCGCCCTGCGCCCGCACTACGGGAGCGGCGATCGCCGATCCGGCGGCGGCCGACGCGAGCGATAGGAGGTGGCGACGCTTCATCCCTCTCTTCCTTTCTTGATCCGCCTCATGGCGGGTGCGGTTGACGCAGCGCTAGCACCGATCCACCCTATGCATGAAGTGCATTGTTTGCAGATTCATTGATGAGGATTCCGCAATCATGGACAAGCGGCTGCTGGAGTCCTTTGTCGCCGTATATCGGTCGGGCTCCCTCGTGGAGGCGGCGGAAAGACTGAACATTTCGCAATCCGCCCTGTCGCGCCGCATCACGGAATTGCAGCATCGGCTGGGCCTCTCGCTGTTCGAGCCCTCGGGACGCGGGATGGCCGCCACCAGCGACGCGCACGATCTCCTGCCGCTCGCCTCGTCGGCGCTCGAAGGCATCGCCCGGCTCGAGGCGGCGGCCCGCGCCAACAGCGTCCAGCCCGCCGTCCAGATCACGGTCGCCGCGACCGCCCATACGATCGAGACCGTCGTGGCGCCGGGCATCGCCGAGTTCATGCAGGCCAGGCCGCACGTGCGCATCGGCGTCGTCGAGGCGAACGGCGTCGGGATCGAGGACCTCGTGCTGAGCGGCGACGCCTCGATGGGCATCACGGGACGCCCGCGCTACGACGCCGGGCTGGTCGACCACCCGATCGTGCGCCTCGACATCCTGGCGGCCTCGCCCAGGCCCTTCAGCGCCGCCGAGCGCCGGAGCGGCATCGATCTGCGCGCGCTGTGCGAACGCGACCTGTTGGTGTTGAACCGTGGGTATCAGTCGCGCCTCACCCTGGATGCCGCGCTGCGTCTGTTGTCGCTGTCACCCAGCCTCCGCCACGAGGGCGGGTCGGGCACGGTAATCCTCGCGCTGGCGCGAGCGGGCCTCGGCACCGCCATCATTCCCGCCACGACGCGCACGGACCTGCACACTGCCAAGATCGTCGCCAACGGCATCGTCCTCGGCATGGACCTCGCCGCCATCTGGGACCCGGCGCTGCGATGGCGCACCGAGGTCGAGCAGTTCGCCGACCGGCTGAGAGCGTCCTTTGCGTCCCGCCGCCGCGCGCGGCGGCCGTGACGGCGAAGGTCTCGTCAGGCGTTTCCTATTGGACCACGTCCTTGATGCGCGCGATCAACTCGTCGACGGCCTTTTCCACGGAGACCTTGTCGGTCACCACGCGATTCATCGCCTTGGCCCAGACGTTCTCGGCATCGAGACGCGCGAACTTCCAGTTCTTCGCGAACTCCGAGGACTGCGGCCCCGTCTTGAACTGGTCGTACACCGCCCTGCGGTGCTTGTCGGCCTGCCAGAACGGACTTTCCTGGCCGGCCTTGGTCACCGGGAACCAGCGGCCCAGGCCTGCCTCCACATAGGGTCGGAGATTCTCCTCCTCGAGCAGGAACCTCAGGAACTCGCGGGCACGCTTCTTGTTCTTCGAGTCCCGGAAGATCACGCCGACCTTGACGATCGTGCGATACGCCATCGGCGTACCGTCCGGCTTCCGGGGAAGGCCGGCGGTCGCAATCAGCTCGTCGTAGGCCCGGCGCCCGGCGCTGCGCTCCGCCGGCGGGCGGGCGGGGTTGTTGGCATCGTCGAGCCACTTGGCCGCGATCGCGATCGAGTAGTCGTGCGTCAGAATCGTCGTGCGGTCGTTGAAGGCCGCCTGACCGTCGCCGTCCTTCCAGCCCGTGGACGAGGGCGGCGAGCATCCTTTGGTGTAGACATCGGTGTAGTCGCGCAGGGCGGCGATCAACCCTTCCCGGACCTTGGGATCGTCGACCAACAACTTGCCGCCTCCATCGACGAGCTTGATGTCGTAGGCGTCGACCCAGCTCATGAACGACCGGAACGAGTCGGTCGAGTCGACGCCCATCGGGCGGCCGACACCGTACACCCGGCTGCGGGTGGCCTTGCGGTAGGCCGGCTGGACCTTGTCGCACCAGAAGGACCAGTATTCCTTCCAGGTGCCAGGAATATCGTTCTCCTTGAATCCCGCGGTCGCCAGCATGTCCTTCCAGTATTCGACGTGCAGCATCTGCTGCTTCAGCACGAACCCGTAGAAGGTCTTCTTCCCGGCCTTGCCGTCGTACAGATACGCCGTGTCGATGGTGGCCGGCAGGAACCTGTCCGTCATCGGCTCGATCACGTCCGAGATGTCTTCGAGTTTCCCGTCGAACGCCCATTTGGCCACGACCTGGACGTCGTATGTGTCGGAATAGGCAATGTCCGGTGGCGAACCGGCCTCGATCGCGGCGACCGTCTTCGGGATCATGTCCTCGGCCGCGTACTGGGACAGGTCGACCTTGACCCCCGACCTGGCCTCGAACTTCCGGATCGCGGCGAACAGCGCCTCGTCCTCGGCCTTGTAATGACCCTTCACCCACCAGACGGCGAGCTTGTCCTGGGCCAGGCCCGGAACGGCCGAGAAGGCGATCGCCATCGCCGCGGCGCCAGCCAGAATCCGTCTCATTGCGTCCTCGCTTGCGGGCTGCTTCGACGATCCGGTATCAGCCCGTCCGGCGCGAGTCGAGCAAAGTCGGCTGCCCCGGTCCGGCACAGCCGCACCGGGACGGCGCAGGCCCCAATTTCCTCCAGCGGTGACGCGTCAGTCGGCGCGGATGCCCGCGCCCTT
>CAZPOS010000142.1:0-7866 GCA_964588065.1 uncultured Reyranella sp. | reverse complement strand
AGATCCACGACGCCGTAATGAAGGGTCCCGTGGTTGCTAGCGGCGAGAGGCATGGTCAGTCGGCACGGATGCCGGTGCTCTTGATGACCTCTTCCCACTTCTTTCGATCGGCCATGATGGTCGCCTTGAATTCGGCCGGCGACCCGATGATCGTGTCCATGCCGCTTTCGCTGAAGCGCTTCTGGACGTCGGGCTTGGCGACGGCCGCGCGGAGCGCCTTGTTCCAGAAATCGACCAGGTCGGCCGGCAGCCCCTTCGAGCCGAACACGCCGAACCAGTTCACCACCTGGAAGCCCGGCAGGAACTGAGAGATCAGCGGCAGGTTGGGAAACAGCGGCGAGGGCTTGGGTGAGCCGAAGGCGACCGGGATCAGTCCGCCGCCGTTAATCTGGCCCAGGAACTCCGGCATGTTGCCGAACATCATGTCGCAATTGCCCGAGATCATGTCCTGGATGGCCGGCGCGCCGCCGCGATAGGGCACGTGCAGGATGTTGATGCCGGCCATCTTCTTGAAGAGTTCGGCCGCGAGATGCTGCGACGTGCCGTTGCCGGCCGACGCATAGGTCAGCTTGCCCGGATTCTTCTTCGCGAATTCGATGATCTCCGGAACGGTCCGGTACTGCATGTGCTTGCCGACGACCAGCATGTTGGTGACGCCGGCAATGTTGGCGATCGGCGTCAGATCGGTGTCGACGTTGATCGGCAGCTTCTGCCCCGGCATCACCGGCGAGACGCACAGCGCGGCCATGGCCGCGAGGCCGATCGTGCGGCCGTCCGGTGGAGAGTTTGCCACGATCTCGTTGGCGATAAAGCCGCTGGCACCGGTCTTGGTGTCGACGATGACCTTCTGCCCGACTTCGGACGTCACGGCCTCGGCCACGATGCGGCACAGCAGATCGGCGGTGCCACCCGGCGCGAAGCCGCAGAGGAACCGGACGTCGCCGGAAATCTTCTGCGCCATCGCCGGCCACCCGGCCAGCGATCCGATGAGCGCGGCCGCGCTCGCGCCCGCAAATGTTCTGCGTTGCATTCTTGTTTCCTCCCTGTGTTGCGAAAAGCCTAGCATACTTCTCGCACGCGCAAGGAGGTCCGCGTGTCGCCGCCGCCACGCTGTTGCCGGCTACTGGACGGACGAGAATCCCGTCGGCGTCAGCATCTGCACGGAGACGTTCTCGACGATGGCGCCATCCTTCTCGGTCTCGGCCCGCTTCGCCAGCCACTCCGGATCGGCGGCGAAGGCATTCCACTTCTTCTCACGCTCGGCCAGCGACTCCCAGGCGAGGAAGTAGGTCAGCTCCTGATTCGATTCGCCGATCAGCGTCGTGAAGAAACCGGCCTGCTTGATGCCGTGACGCTCCCAGATCTTGAGCGTGATGGTGTTGAAGCGATTGAGCAGCGCCGGCAGACGGCCCGGCACGCACCTGTAGACCCGCATTTCATAGATCATGTCTTCCCTCCCCTAGAATTGCCCGCCGAAGCGCGGCACGAATCCCTTGTCCTCGTGGTCGATATGGCAGCTGAACGGTGCTCCGAAATGGCACGGCATCAGCCGCGCACCGCTTCCCGCGCAATGCTCGAGCGCCGCGCGCCGGCTCCGGCGCGCTCCTTCGGCGTCGGCACAGGCGAAGCTGTTCCAGTCGGGGTGATAGACCTGTAGCGCGTGATGGAGGATGTCGCCACAGAACAGCGCCCTCTCGCCGCGCGATTCGAACTTGATGGCGATGGTGCCCGGCGTGTGCCCCGGTGCGGGTTCGACGAACAGGTTGTCGTCGATCTGCGCGGCACCGTCGACCATCTGCGTGAGGCCCGCCTCCACAACCGGGAGGACCGAGTCCCTGAACGAGCCGGCGTTGACCGGGCCGGTCGCGGGATCGCTGTCGAGCTTCAGGTAGTGCTCGTAGTCGGTCCTGCTGAACACATACTTTGCGTTCCTGAACGTCGGGACCCATCGGCCGTTCTCCAGCCGGGTATTCCATCCGACATGATCGACGTGAAGGTGGGTGCACATCACCATGTCGATCTCGTCGGGCTCGACGCCGGCGGCTTTCAATCGCTCGAGGTAGCCCGTCTCCATCAGATGCCACTTCGGCCGATGGGGACGCGGCTTGTGATTGCCGACGCAGGTATCGATGAGGATCGTCTTGCCGCCGATCTTGAGGAGCCAGCTGTGGACGCTGAGCTTCAGGAACGCGGAGGCTTCGTCATAGTGCGCCGGCATCAGCCAGTCGCGATGCCGCTCGACGACGGCGGGATCCCAATCCGGAAAGAACGCCCTGGCCTCGAAGTTGGGCTCGTAGCTTTCCTCGATGCGCACGGCCGTCCCGGCGCCCAGCTTCACCTCGACCATGGTGCCTCCCCTCGTTCTCGGGGAGCTTAGCGTCGTGAGGTCGCTACGGGAAAGGCGGTCGTTTCGCTGCGGAAGCGCTGGCGATCAGAACGGGAGACGCGCGGCATCGGCACGCTCGACGCGCCAATGCGTGAGGGCCGCGATGAGAGCACCACCAAGCGGCGCCGCCACGATGAGCGCAATGAAGTGAACACCCAGAAGCCACGGCTCGAACAGACCGGGCGTAAGATGTCCCACCGTCACGGTCGCGACGAAGAACAGAACGGCGAAGCCGACGCCCCACAGCAGGCCGCCCAGGGCGACCAGAAGGGACGAGGCAGTCAACGAGCGGCCGATGAGGTAGCTCGCCCCGAAGGCGGCACCGGCGGCGACAAGCGCGGCGATGGTTTCCATCACGTCCTCCAATACGCTCTCGACTTGGGAGAAATCAGAGTCGACACTGCTGCAACACCTGCACTCTGAAACATCCAACCATCGTCGAGAACCGACAAAAAACGCATGTCTGAGTCTGCATTCGACTGGCTTTCTGCAGCGGAACTTTCAAAACTTTACGCGCGTGGCGACGCTTCCCCCCTGGAGGTGGTGGAAGCGATGTTGAACCGCGCAGAGGCGATGCAGCCTCACCTGAATGCACTCGTGTCGATCGATAAAAACGTCGCGCAAGCCGCTGCAAAAGCTTCAGAAGCGCGGTGGCAAAAGGGCGAACCATTGTCGCCCTTCGACGGTATTCCGACGACGATCAAAGACACCACCAACGTCAAGGGATGGCCGACCCGCTACGGTTCGCACTCCACGGATGAGACTCCGGCGCACGACAACGCTGCCGTGACCGACAGGTTCCTTGCAGCGGGCATGATCATTTTCGGCAAGTCGACGACGCCCGAATTCGGCTGGAAGGCACTGACCGATTCGCCGCTCCAGGGCACCACCCGCAATCCGTGGAATCTCGCGCACTCACCGGGTGGATCATCGGGCGGCGCGTCGGCGCTCACGGCGGCGGGGGTCAATCCCTTCAACCACGGCAACGATGGCGGCGGCTCGATCCGCATTCCGGCCAGTCACACCGGCCTGGTCGGCCTGAAGCCCTCCTATGGACGCATTCCGCAGTATCCCGCCGATGCCCCGTTCGCCGACGTGATCAGCCAGGGCGTGCTGGCGCGATCCGTCCTCGACACGGCGATGGCGTTGAACCTGACGGCGGGTCCCGACCCGCGCGACTGGCGCTCCCTGCCGGCCGAGGCGCGGGACTATACGGTCGGCCTCGATGCCGGCGTGCGCGGCTGGAAGATCGGACTGAGCCTCGACCTCGGTCATGTGAAGGCCGACCCGGAGGTGCGCGACCTCGTGGCCGCCGCCGCCAGACGCTTCGAGGACCTGGGGGCGCATGTCGAAGACGTCGGCCCCATGTTCGAGCCGCTGCAGGAGCATTTCGAACCGCTGTGGATCGGCAGCTTCGCCACCCGCTTCCGGCAGATTCCGACGCAGCTTCACGACAAGCTCGATCCCGGGCTGCGCGCGCTGATGGAGAAGGGCCTGGCCGTCACCCTCGCCGACTATGCAAGGGCCTTCGAGGCGCGCAGCCGGCTGGCGCGCGATCTCGCACTCTGGCATCGCAAGTACGACCTGCTGCTCGCCCCGGTGGCGCCGACGGCCGCGCCGCCGGTCGAGACGCTCTACAATTCCGACGCCTTTCCCCGCTGGACGAAGGGCGCGCCCTACACGCTTCCCTGCAATCTGACCGGGCAGCCCGCGGCCTCCATGCCCGCGGGCCTGACAAGGGCGGGCCTTCCCGTCGGCATACAGATCATCGGAGCGCCGCGAGCGGACGAGATCGTCCTGCGCGCGATGCGCGCCCTCGAAAGCGCGAGCGGCTGGACCTGGCCGCAGCCCAAAGTACGGGAGACGCTGAAGGGCCTGTGACGCCGAGCGCCGTCAGACCGCGTTCGAAACCTTGCTGGGCGTCGGACGGACGACGCGCAGCGCGATGACGAGGACGCGGTAGCCGAGGAAACCCGCGCACAGCGCACTGGCCGCCGCAATGTAGCCAGGATCGATCACCGGCTCCCCGATCATCGCGGATGTGAAATCGATCACCGACAGCATCGCAAGGATGCCTGCCACGATGAGACCGTCCACGGTCGCCGGGAGCATCACGAGCCCTGCTTCCTTGTTGGTCTGCACCGTCAGCATCCATCCCCGGATGCGGCCGATCATGGATCCGAGCGCGAAAGCCGCGACCCAGAGGATGTCGAACAGGATGCTCGCCTCGAAGACCCCCGCGAGCAGCATCAGCGTCGCCATCAGCGCGAAGCCCCCGGGCAGGGCCACGCGTCCCAGCGTCGTCACGCCACCGCGCGACTGAGCCGCCATCGTCCAAAGACAAAGGGCGGCGAAGAGAAGCGTCAGGCCGTTCGCCAAGCTCAGGGTCGAAATCATGGACGGAAGCAAACGATAAGGCAGGCAGCGAGTAAAGCGCCGCGGCTGCACTTTGACTGTCAATGAAGTGCCTGTGCTTTTGCAGCCCGTGGGAATTTCTCCTCCCGCCCGTGCGATCAGCGCATGCCCGAAAGCCGGCGAATCGCTGAAAACACGAGCATAAACCCACCTGCGCTCCCCCTGCGGCGGACCGTGGGCGCCCACGCTTCGCCCTGCTGCGTCGGGTCGGCCACGTCGTCGCAGGTCTCACATGCAGCGGCGGAAGACCGCCAAAACGACGGCGGCGCCGGGTTTGCCGACGCCGCTGCCTCACCTTTGGGACTTTGGATCAGGCGTCGGGTTTGACGCCGGCGGTGGTGATCACCTTCTCCCACTTCTCGATCTCGCTTTGCAGGAACTTGCCCGTCTCCTCCGGCGTCGCCCCGACGGGGATCACGGCCTGCTCGGCGAGCCGCTTGCGCAGTGCCTCGTCCTTCACGGCCCTGGAGACTTCGGACGAGACCTTGTCGACGATCTCCTTCGGCGTCCCCGCCGGCGCGAGGAACATCACCCAGGTCGACGATTCGATCAGCGGGCCGCCCGCCTCGACGATCGTCGGCACTTCCTCGACGCCCGGCACGCGGTTCTTGGACAGCATGGCGAGCGCGCGGATCTTGCCGGCACGCACCTGGGTCATCACACCGATCGGCGCGTCGATCAGCAGCTGGATGTTGCCCGAGGCGAGGTCGGCCAATGCTGGCGCCGTGCCCTTGTAGGGAACATGCTCCATCTGGATGCCGGTCACCTGCTTCATGAGTTCGCTGGTGAGGTGCGCGGCGGCGCCGACGCCCGACGACCCGAACGAGAGTTTGCCCGGATTGGCCTTCGCATAGGCGATCAGCTCGGCCACGTTCTTCACCGGAAGCGCGTTGGTGACGCAGATGATCAGCGGCGCGACGCCGACCAGCGACACCGGCGCAAAGCCCGCGACCGGATCGAACTTCAGCTTGCCGGCATAGAGCGTCTTGTTGGCGGCATGCGCGGCAATGACCGTCAGGAAGGTGTAGCCGTCCGGAGCCGCGTTCGCGACGATCTCGGCACCGATCAGCGAATTGGCGCCGGGCTTGTTGTCGACCACGAAGGTCTGGCCGACGTTCATCTTCTCGAGCGTCAGCCGGGTCGTCACGTCGGTGAGGCCGCCCGCCGTGTAGGGCACGACCCAGCGGATCGGCTTGTTCGGCCAGGCCTGGGCGCGCGCAGCGCCCGGAACGAGCGCAGCCGCGGCCGTCGCCGCCAGCGCCGCGCGGCGATTGATCTTCATCATCGTGTTGTTCCTTCTTCTTCCCTGCTTGTTCAGTCCAGATCGAGACCGTTCATGCCCGCGTTCTTGCGGGCCTTCCGGGCGATCTCGGCCAGCACCTTGCCGGCCTGCACCGGATCCATGATCTGCTCGACGGTCGGGCCCTTATGCCAGCCCTCGGCGACGGCGAAAATGCCGTTTCCGGCCTGGAACACGCGACCGGTCACCTCGCGGCTGTCCTCGCTCACCAGCCAGGTCGCGACCGGGGCGATCCACTTGGGATCGCGGCGCTTCTTGTCCTCTTCGGTGTATTCGCGTAGGTCCTCGGTCATGCGCGTGAAGGCCGAGGGCGAGATCGAATTCACCGTGACGCCATAGCGGGCGAGTTCGCGCGCCGCGATGATCGTGAACGAGGCGATGCCGGCCTTGGCCGCGCCGTAGTTGGTCTGGCCGATATTGCCGTAGATGCCGGAGACCGAGGTGGTGGTGATGATGCGCGCATCGACCGGGCCGCCCTTGAGCTTGGCCTGGTCGCGCCAATAGGCGGCGGCGTGCCGGGCCGGCGCGAAGGTGCCCTTCAGATGCACCTTGATGACAGCGTCCCACTCGTCCTCGCTCATGTTGACGAGCATGCGGTCGCGCAGGATGCCGGCGTTGAGCACGATGGCGTCGAGCTTGCCGAAGACCTCGACCGCCTGGTCGATCATGCGCTTGGCGCCGTTCCAGTCGGAGACGTCGTCGCCGTTGGCTACCGCCTCGCCGCCCATCGCCTTGATCTCGTTCACGACCTGCTGGGCCGGGCCGACATCGTTGCCCTTCCCGGCCCGGTCGCCGCCCAGGTCGTTCACGACCACCTTGGCGCCATGCTCCGCCAGCATCAGGCAATGTTCCCGGCCGACGCCGCGGGCGCCGCCCGTCACGATCGCCACC
Source organism: uncultured Reyranella sp. (assembly GCA_964588065.1). Lineage (GTDB taxonomy): Bacteria > Pseudomonadota > Alphaproteobacteria > Reyranellales > Reyranellaceae > Reyranella. Next base: position 874 of record CAZPOS010000142.1, on the reverse strand, counting down.
CGCCCTTCACACAATCTCGCCATTGCTCCCTCCCGTCTTTTGCGTGTCTGAACCCTGTCGTCCTGCGCTAGTGTAGCGGGGCTCAAGGGAGGATCGCCATGGACACGCTGCCGCTCGTCACCCCCGAACAGGTCGGGCTTTCCGCAGCGCGGCTCGACCGCGTGCGCACCTGGATGCACCAGTGGGTCGACAGCGGAAAGCTGCCCGGGATGGTGGTCTGCGTCATGCGCAACGGCGAGCTGGCCTTCGCCGAAGTCGCCGGCAAATCCGACGTGGCCCGCAACGCGCCGATGCGCGCCGACACGATCTTCCGAATCTATTCCATGACCAAGCCGCTCACCTCGGTGGCGATCATGATGCTGTACGAGGAGGGCCGGTTTCAGCTCGACGATCCGATCTCGAAGTTCATCCCGGCCTTCGCCAACCCGCGCGTGATGGTGGGCGGCAGCCGCGGCAAGATCGAGACCGTGCCGGCCGAGCGCGAGATCAACTTCCGCGACTTGCTCACCCACACGTCGGGCCTGACCTACGGCTTCATGGAGAGCAACCCGGTCGACGCCGCCTATCGCGCCAAGCAGGACGGCGTCGATTTCCAGACGGCCGACACCAGCCTGAAGCAGGTGGTCGAGCGCCTGGCCCAGCTGCCGCTGATCGCCCAGCCGGGCAAGGCATGGAACTACTCGGTATCGACCGACGTGCTGGGCTATCTGGTCGAGGTGATCTCCGGCCAGCCCTTCGAGAAATACCTGAAGGAAAAGGTCATCGACCCGCTGGGCATGGTCGACACGGACTTCCACGTCCCGGCCGCCAAGCACGACCGCTTCGCTGCCAACTATGCGGCCGGCCCGGGCGGCCGGCTCGACCTGATCGACGA
>CAZPOS010000141.1:9812-13748 GCA_964588065.1 uncultured Reyranella sp. | reverse complement strand
GCTGAGCGGCGTCATCATCGCCCTCATCTACGGCGCGGCTCCGGCGCTCAGCACCTTCGGCTTCGGCTTCCTGTTCGACGAATCGTGGAACCCGGTGACCGAGCGGTTCGGCGCCCTGGCGCCGATCTTCGGCACCCTGGTCACGTCGTTCATCGCGATGGTGATCGCGGTGCCGGTCGGCCTGATGGTCGCCTTCTTCCTGACCGAGCTCTGCCCGAAGATGCTGCGGCGACCGATCGGCATCGCCATCGAGCTTCTGGCGGGCATCCCCAGCATCATCTACGGCATCTGGGGCCTGTTCGTCTTCGCGCCGTTCCTGCAGCAGTACGTGCAGCCGCTGTTCATCGATACCTTCGCCAATGTGCCGATCCTGTCGACGCTGTTCGCTGGTCCGCCCTATGGCATCGGCATGTTCACCGCCGGTCTCATCCTGGCGATCATGGTGCTGCCGTTCGTCACTTCGATCTCGCGCGACGTGTTCGACGCGGTGCCGCCGGTCCTCAAGGAGGCGGCCTACGGCGTCGGCTGCACGACATGGGAAGTCTTCCGCTACGTCGTGTTGCCCTTCACGCGGGTCGGCGTCATCGGCGGCTTCATGCTGGGATTGGGCCGCGCGCTGGGCGAGACGATGGCCGTCACCTTCGTGATCGGCAACGCCCACCATGTCTCGGCCTCGCTGTTCGCGCCTGGCACGACGATCTCCGCCTCGATCGCCAACGAATTCACCGAGGCGGTCGGTGACCTCTACACCTCGTCGCTGATCGCACTCGGCCTCATCCTCTTCTTCATCACCTTCTGCGTGCTGGCGGCCGCCCGCTACATGCTGATGCGCCTGCAGCGGCAGGGAGGGAAGTAAGACCATGGCCATCACGACCTCCAAGACGGCTGCCCTGGACAGCCCGCTCTACGCGGGCCGGCGCCGCCGCAATGCGATCGCCAAGGGCCTGGCCTGGGCCGCCACGGCCTTCGGCCTGGGCTGGCTGGTGCTGATCCTCGGCGTCCTGCTCTACCAGGGCATCGGCGGCCTCTCGCTGTCGGTGTTCACCGAGAACACGCCGCCGCCGGGTGCCGCGGGCGGGCTGCTCAACGCCATCATGGGCAGCATCGTCATGACCTTGCTGGCGGTGGTGATCGGCACGCCGATCGGTATCCTCGCGGGCACCTATCTCGCGGAGTACGGCCGTCACGACAAGCTCTCGAGCGTCGTGCGCTTCATCAACGACATCCTGCTCAGCGCCCCGTCGATCGTGATCGGCCTGTTCGTCTACGAGATCCTGGTCGCGCCGATGGGCCACTTCTCGGGATGGGCCGGCGCGGTCGCCCTGGCCGTCATCGTGATCCCGGTCGTCGTCCGCACGACCGAGGACATGCTGAGCCTGGTGCCCGACACGCTGCGCGAGGCTGCCGCCTCGATCGGTCTGCCGCGCGCCCACATGATCGTCCGCATCGCCTATCGGGCCGCCCAGGCGGGCATCGTGACCGGTATCCTTCTGGCGATCGCCCGCATCAGCGGCGAGACGGCCCCGCTGCTGTTCACCGCCCTGAACAACCAGTTCTTCAGCATGAACATGAATGCGCCGATGCCCAGCCTGCCGGTCGTCATCTTCCAGTTCGCCCTGTCGCCCTATGCCGAATGGCAGAAGCTCGCCTGGACCGGCGCGCTCCTGATCACCGTCACCGTCCTGGGGCTCAGCATCCTGGCCCGTTCGCTCACCTCCGCGAGGAAGTCGTAATGTCCATGCAGTCCACCGACGCCCCGAGCGTCGCCGTTCCGGTCGCGAGCCACGCCAAGCTCGACGTCTCGAAGCTCTCGCCCAAGATCTCGATCAAGAACCTCGAGTTCTTCTACGGCGACAGCCGGGCGCTCAAGGGCATCACCATGTCGCTGTACGCCAACAAGGCGACGGCATTCATCGGCCCCTCGGGCTGCGGCAAGTCCACCCTGCTGCGCATCCTGAACCGCATGTACGACCTCTATCCCGGCCAGCGTGCCACCGGCGAGGTCATGTTCGACGGCGACAACCTCCTGAGGGACGGCCAGGACATCAACCTGTTGCGCGCGCGCATCGGCATGGTGTTCCAGAAGCCCACGCCGTTCCCGATGTCGATCTACGAGAACATCGCCTTCGGCATCCGGCTCTACGAGAACCTGCCCAAGTCGGAACTCGACGGCCGGGTCGAGCACGCGCTGCGTCGCGGCGCTCTGTGGGACGAGGTCAAGGACAAGCTCAACGCCAGCGGCCAGAGCCTGTCGGGTGGCCAGCAGCAGCGCCTCTGCATCGCCCGCACCGTGGCGGTGAAGCCCGAGGTCATCCTGTTCGACGAACCCTGCTCGGCGCTCGATCCGATCTCGACGGCCAAGATCGAGGAGCTGATCGACGAGCTGAAGCAGGACTACACGATCGTGATCGTCACCCACAACATGCAGCAGGCGGCGCGCGTCTCCGACTTCACCGCCTTCATGTACCTAGGCGAGCTGGTCGAGTTCGGCGCGACGGCCACGCTGTTCACCACCCCGACCGACAAGCGCACACAGGCCTACATCACCGGCCGGTTCGGCTGAGCGGCGACGAGAACGAGAAGAAGGGATCCACCATGCCCGAACATACCCTGAAGCGTTTCGACGAGGAGCTGGAGCGGCTGAGCGCCACGATCAGCGAGATGGGCGGTCTGACCGAGAGCCAGCTCGCCCAGGCGCTGCGCGCCCTGCGCGACCGCGACACGGAGATCGCCGAGAAGGTGATCGTCGAGGATGCCCGCGTCGACGCCCTCGACAATGCGGTACAGGAGCAGACCGTGCGGCTGCTGGCCCTGCGTCAGCCGATGGCGGTCGACCTGCGGGTCATCCTGTCGTCGATCAAGATCGCCGCGGCGCTCGAGCGCATCGCGGACTATGCCAAGAACACCGCCAAGCGCAGCATCGTGCTCAGTCAGACCGCAGCGCCGACCTCGGCCGTGGCCGGCATCGACCGGCTGGGCCGGCTGGTGCGCACGGCTCTCAAGGACGTGCTCGACGCCTTCGCCCAGGGTGACGTGGCGAAGGCCCGCGACGTGTGGGAGCGCGATGAGGAGATCGACCAGGTCTATACCGGCCTGTTCCGCGAGCTGCTCACCTACATGATGGAAGACCCGCGCACGATCACCGCCTGCACGCACCTCATGTTCATGGCGAAGAACATCGAGCGTGCGGGGGATCACGTGACCAACATCGCCGAGCTGGTCAGCTTCCGCGCGACCGGCCACGGTTTCGAAGAGGACCGGCCGAAGGGCAGTGCAGCGATGTACGCCACGACGGGCAACGCGGCGGGTCCGACGCCGTGACGATGGTCGCCACCAGCCCTGCGCGGCGCGACGCGCATACTTCCACGATGAAGCCGCATGTGCTGGTCGTCGAGGACGAGACAGCGCTGGTCGAGCTGCTGCGCTACAACCTCGAACAGTCCGGCTTCAAGGTTGCGGTCGCCCATGACGGGGAAGAGGCGCTGCGCTCCGTGCAGGAGGACGTTCCCGACCTCATCCTGCTCGACTGGATGCTGCCGCTGATGTCCGGTATCGAAGTCTGCCGCCAGCTTCGCCGCCAGACCTCGACCGCCAACGTGCCGATCATTATGCTGACCGCGCGCGGGGAGGAGGGCGACCGTGTGCGCGGCCTCGACGCCGGTGCCGATGATTACGTTCCCAAGCCCTTCTCGCCGACCGAGCTCATCGCGCGCATCCGCGCCGTGCTGCGGCGCATCCGGCCGGCGCTGGCCGACGAGGCACTGTCCTACGCCGACATCGTCATGGACCTGGTGGCGCATCGCGTGCTGCACGCTTCGCTGGCAGCGCGCGCGAACCCGTATTCTCACGGCGAACTGATGGCCCTGGGCCTGGCATGCAGCCGCGCCGAGCAGGCGGCCGACCAGGCCGAGAAAGCGCTGGAGGAGATCAAGAAAT
>CAZPOS010000141.1:0-9802 GCA_964588065.1 uncultured Reyranella sp. | reverse complement strand
ACCGTCGGGGACCTTGCGCTCGATCCCACGGCGCACCGTGTGGCCCGGCGCGGACAGCCGATGAAGGTGGGCCCCACCGAGTTCCGCCTGCTGCGGCACTTCATGGAGCATCCCGGCCGCGTCTTCTCGCGCGAGCAGCTGCTCGATTCGGTCTGGGGCAAGGATGTCTATGTCGAGGCCCGCACCGTCGACGTCCACATCCGGCGGCTGCGCATCGCGCTGAACGGCGACAACCATGCCGACGTGATCCGCACGGTCCGCGCCGCCGGCTATGCCCTCGACTCGACGCCCGGCTGATCCATAGGGTTTTCCACACGCCCGGTAACGGCTTTGTAGCCTCGGGCGCCTAGACAGAGCTTGCCCGTTCCCTGCAGGCCCCCACGCCCCGCTCCCCGGAACGGGCCGGTTCCCCGGCTCGGAGACGACACCGCAGCCGAGCCACTGACCCCTCCTTCCGTCAGGAAGGAGGGGTTTCTTTTTCGAAGTGACGGCGCACGATCACCGCCAGCACCAGCGCCGGCAGGCCGAGCAGCGCGGTATAGACGAAGAAGATCGCGTAGCCGCCGAACTTGTGGGTGGCGGTGAATTCCTCCTGAAGCCGGTCGACCACCCAGCCGGAGGAGCCGCCCAGCAGCTTGCCGGGCAGGGTCATGATCGAGGTGAACAGCGCGTACTGCGTCGCGGTGTAAGCCGTGTTGGTCAGCCCCGACAGGAAGGCGATGAAGATCGAACCCGACATGCCGCCCACCAGGTTGTCGACGCTGATGGCGATGGTGAGGATCGCCAAGTCGGGCTGGCCGACCCAGGCGAGCCACGAGAAGGTGAGGTTGCTTGCGGCGATCAGGAAAACCGCCGGCGCCAGAAGGCGCGCTGCGCCGATGCGGAATACCAGCGCGCCGCCCAGGAGGGCACCCAGGATCGTCATCACGAAGCCGAAGATCTTCGAGACGTCGGCGATCTGGTCCTTGCTGAAACCCATGTCGATGTAGAACGGGTTGGCCATCACGCCCATGGCGATGTCCGACAGCCTGAACAGGCCGATGAACAGCAACAGCAGGACGGCCATCCAGCGGAAGCGCGCGAAGAAGTCGACGAACGGGCAGACGATGGCGCCGTAGACGAAGATCAGTGCCTTGCGGACCCAGCCGGGCATGGTGCCGAGCCCCGCGGCGAAGGTCGCGACCTTGCCTTCGAGCTCGGTCGTTCCCGCAGTGGTGCGTCGCTCCGGTTCCGAGATCAGCAGGGTCGTCACGATGCCCACGAGACCGAGCGCCGCCATGGTCTGGTAGGCCGCCGTCCAGGAGACGAACTGCGCCACGTAGAGGGCGCCCGCGCTGGCGGCCAGGACGGCGATGCGATAGCCGAGCTGGTAGGTCGCCGCCGTCGCCCCCTGCAGGCTGGCATCGGTCGCTTCGATGCGGCAGGCATCGAGGGCGATGTCCTGGGTGGCCGAGGAGAAGGCGACGACCAGCGCGAACACGACCATCCACCACAGGTCGGTGCGCGGGTCGCAGTACGCCATGGCGAGCAGGCCGCCCGCGATCCCACTCTGGGCGAGCAGCATCCAGGCGCGCCGGCGCCCCAGCCAGCGGGTCAGCAGCGGCAGCGGCACGCGATCGACGACCGGCGACCAGACGAACTTGAACGAGTAAGTGATGCCGATCCAGCTGACGAAGCCGATGGCGGTACGGCTGATCCCGTACTCGCGCAGCCAGGCCGACAGCGTCGAGAAGACCAGCAGGAAGGGCAGCCCGGCCGAGAAGCCGAGGAACAGGAACTGGACGACGCGCGGATGGCGGTAGGTCGCGAGCGACTCCCGCCATCCCTTCGCGGGAGCGTCAGCGCTCAAATCAGGCCTTTCAACGCCTGTTCGGGCCGCGCGCCGACATGGGAGATCACCTCGGCCGCGGCGATGCCGCCCAGCCGCGCGCATTCGGCCAGCGGCTTGCCGTGGGTGAGGCCGAACAGGAAGCCCGCGGCATAGAGATCGCCGGCGCCGGTCGTGTCGACGACCTTGGCGACGGGCGCCGCCGGGACCTCATGGGTTTCATCGCCCTTGATCACGACCGAGCCCTTCTCGCTGCGCGTGAGGGCGGCGACCTTGGCCTCCTTGCGCACCTCGGCGAGGGCCTGCTCGAAGGTCTCGACCTCGTAGAGCGCTTTGATTTCCGCTTCGTTGCCGAACAGGATGTCGACCTTGTTGCGGATCAGATCGCGGAACTCGTCGCGATAGCGGTGCACGCAGAAGGAATCCGAAAGCGTGATCGAAACCTTGCGGCCTGCGGCGCGGGCGGCGTCGAAGGCCTTGAGCACCGCCTGCTTGGCGGCCGGCGCGTCCCACAGATAGCCCTCGACATAGGTGACCTGCGCCGAGGCGACGAGCTTGGTGTCGATGTCGGCCGGTCCAAGGCCGGTGCACGCTCCCAGATAGGTGTTCATCGTGCGCTGGGCGTCGGGTGTCACCAGGATCAGGCAGCGCGCGGTGGCCGGGCCTTCCGTCGCGGGCGGGGTCTCGAAGGAGACGCCCGTGGCCTTGAGGTCATGGCCGAACACACCGCCCAGCTGGTCGTTGCGCACCTTGCCGATATAGGCGCCCTTGCCGCCGAACGAGGCGATGCCGGCCATCGTGTTGCCGCAGGAGCCGCCGGACACTTCGATGCCGGGACCCATCCCGGCATAGAGCTGCTCGGCGCGCGCCTCGTCGATCAGCATCATGCTGCCCTTCACCAGGCCGTGCTTGCCGAGAAACGCCTCGTCGGATCGCGAGATGACGTCGACGATGGCATTGCCGATTCCAAGCACGTCGAAGGGGGCGGTTGTCATGATGTCTCCAGCATTATCACAGCGAAACCAGGTGCATGCCCGGCTTGGTTTCTTCCAGCAAGGTGACGATGCCGGCGACCGTGAAGGGGACGTCGGCGCGCAGGCCCGCACGATCGATGTCGAGCGACCGCAGGCCCATTTCGCACACGATCAGCCGCGCGCCAAGCTCGACTGAGGCCTGCAGCAGCGTCTCGAAGTCGCCGACGCCGCGCGCGCGGTTGCCGGCGTCACGGTGCCAGTCGCGCAGCGCAGGCGGCGAACCCTGCAGGGCGCGGATGCCGCCCATGGTGAAGAACAGGACGGCCGGCTTGTTCACGGCCAGGGCCGCGGCGGCGAGGGCGAGGCCGTAGTGGACGCTTTCGTAATCGTCGGAGCGCAGGATGACGGAGACACCCCCTGCATTCGGCGCGTCGCTCATGCACCCGTCCCCGCAACGTCGCCGCAGGTCGGGCAGTCGATCCGCTTGGTGACCTCGAGCGTCTCGAAGGAGGCGTTGAGAGCGTCGTACATCAGCAGCGAGCCAGAGAGCGAGCGGCCGACGCCCAGGATCTCCTTCACCACTTCGGTGGCCTGCAGGGCCCCCAGCGTGCCGGCCAGCGCTCCTAGCACGCCGGCCTGCGCGCAACTGGGCACCGCGTCTTCCGACGGAGGCGCGGGAAAGAGGCAGCGCAGGCAGGGGTGGCCGCCGCCCTGCCATGCCTTGTAGGTCGAGATCTGGCCGTCGAAGCGCAGGATGGCCGCCGAGACCAGCGTCTTGCGCAAGCGGTAGCAGACGTCGTTCAGCAGATAGCGCGTGGCAAAGTTGTCGCTGCCGTCGGCCACCAGATCGTAGTCGTCGATGACGCGCCGGGCATTCTCCACCGTCAGGCGCTCGTTGTGGGCCCGCACGGTTACCTCGGGATTGATCTCGTGCAGCGCGCGCCGCGCGCTTTCCACCTTGGGAATGCCCACGTCCGATGTCCGGTGAATCACCTGCCGCTGCAGGTTCGACAAGTCGACCGTGTCGTGGTCGATGACACCCAGCGTGCCGATACCGGCGGCGGCGAGATACTGCAGGAGGGGTGCGCCCAGACCGCCGGCGCCGACGACCAGCACCTTCGCCGCGATCAGCTTCGACTGGCCGACGCCGCCGATCTCCGCCAGCACGATATGTCGCGCGTAACGGCGGATCTGCGTTTCCGACAGGGCAGGCAGCGACGTCATGGTCCGCTTATAGCATGGCGAGACGCCATGGATGCCTGTAGAGCCACCGCGCAATGAACACCACGACTCGTCCGACCCTGTCGCCGCTCCTCCTGGGGGTGCTGGCGCTCCTGTCGGCCTTCACCCCCCTTTCAATCGACATGTACCTGCCGGCCTTGCCGGTGATCGCCGTCGATCTGCAATCCTCGGCCGGCGATATCCAGCTCACGCTGTCGGCCTTCATGATCGCCTTCGGCGCGGGGCAGATCTTCTATGGCCCCGCGGGAGACCGGTTCGGTCGTCGCCCGGTCATCCTGATCGGCCTCGTGGTCTATGTGCTGGCCAGCATCGGTTGTGCGTTTGCTGCGGCGGCCGGCCATCTGATCGGCCTGCGCTTTCTGCAGGGACTCGCGGCCTGCGGCGGTGTCGTGCTGGCGCGCACGATGGTGCGCGACCTCGCGGAAAAGGATCATGCCGCGCGCGCCATGTCGCTCATGATGGCCTGCACGTCGATCGCGCCGATGCTGGCGCCCGTGATCGGCGGTCAGGTGATGTGGTTTGCCGGCTGGCGCGCCATCTTCTGGGTGCTGGCCTCCGCCGGCGTGATCGCCTTCGTCGTCGCGTGGTTCCAGCTGCCCGAGACGCTGAAGCCGGAATATCGCCAGCCGTTGGTCTTCACCCAGATCCTGAAGCGGTTCGGCGAGCTGCTGACGACGCGCACCTTCGTCGGCTACGCCTTGACCTCCTCCTTCATGTTCGCGGCCCTGTTCTCCTACATCTCGGGATCGCCGTTCGTCTTCATCGAGCGCTACGGTATCTCGCCGCGTTTCTATGGCGTGGTGTTCGGCGGCATGGTGGTCTTCATGACCATCGGCAGCCTGTTCAATGCGCGCTTCGTGCGCCTTCTGGGAGCCGGGCGCATCCTGCGCGTCGCGGTGATCGTCCCTGCCGTGTCCGGCGCGGCAGCGATGGTCATGGGCTGGATCGAGGCGAAGTACGGCACGATCGGCCTGTGGCCGTTCCTGGTCTGCCTGGTCTTCCAGATCGCGACGCTGAGCCTGATCGCGCCCAATTCGACGGCGATGGCCATGCAGCGCTATCCGCACATGGCGGGCACGGCGTCGTCTCTTATGGGCGTCAGCACGTTCGGCGCGGGAGCCATCTTCGGCGCCATCGTCGGGCAGACTTTCGATGGCACCATCGCGCCGATGACGACCGCGATAGGCATTGCCGGCATCCTCTGCCTCGTTTCCCACCGCACGCTGGTGCGGCGAGGGTAACTCAGCGCCGCAGGTCGATCGTGAGCAGGTCGCCGCGGTCGTTGCCGACGGCCAGCTTGAAACCGTCGGGCGACCAGGCGAGGCAGGTGATGGCCGATCCGTCGGCCATCTTGAGCACGACCGAGCGCTTGGTGCGGATGTCGCCGAGCTGCAGCTCGCCGGAATCGTAGCCACCGGCCACGAACTCGGCGGCCGGATGCGCCGCGACCACCGTCATGAGGCCGGCGCCCTCGTCGCCGAACTGCAGCGGCGGCTTGCCTTCCGGGCCCTTGCCGGAGAACGGCCAGGCGGTGAAGACTGGTTGCGCCGAGGTGTAAAGGAAGCGCGCATCGGCGGTCCACGACAGCGACTTCACCTTGGCGGGATAGCCCTGCATGCGCATGTCGGTGGCCTGCGCGACGCGCCAGACGTGGATGTCGTTCTCCTGCGTGCCCGTGGCGATGAACTTGCCGTCGGTGCTCCAGCGCAGGGCCACGTGGCTGCCCTGCCAGGCGAAGCGCCGCGGCGGCAAGGTGACGTCCTTGCTCAGGCTCCACACGGTGATGCCGCCGTAATGGGCGCAGGCGACCCGGCTGCCGTCCTTGCTGAAATCCAGTCCGGCCACCGTGCTTGGATGGGGACCGAACTCGCGGACCTCGCCATCGCGGAACAGGAACATGGTCTTGCCCGCCGACGCGGCGACCGCGCCCGTCCTGTGGGCGACAAGATGCTCGATCCACTTGCCCTTCTGCGCCAGAAGCTCGGTGGCGGAACCGTCGGCGGCGATGCGCAGCACGCGGCCGTCGTCGCCGCCACTCACGAAGCCGTCGCCGGCCGGATCGCCGACCAGGGCCAGAGCGACGCCCTTGTGCAGCGGCTGCGTCGCGTCGGGTGCCGCGGCCTTCAGGTCGGCGGGCAGGCGGCGGACCTGGCCGTCACCCAGTGCGAAGGCGACCGTCGTGCCGTCGCGGTTGAAGGCGCAGGCCGCGACCGGTGCGTCGGTGGCGAGCGAGCGGGCCGGCGGGAGCGTCTGCTGCCAGGCCGGGTTGGCGAGATCGATCTTCACGGTCCTACTTCAGGCAATCTTCGAAGCCGCGCTGCAGGTTGTCGCCGTCGAGGTTGCGGCCGATGAACACCAGCTTGCTCGACCGCGTCTCGCCGTCCTTCCATGGCGTGCCCCAGGCGCTGTCCATCATCATGTGGACGCCCTGGTAGACGTAGCGGCGCGGCGCACCGTCGATGGCGAGGATGCCCTTGCTGCGGAAGATGTCGGCGCCCTTGATCTGCAGCAGCGCGCCCATCCATTTCTGGAACTTGTCGGGATCGACCGGACGGTCGGCGGTGATCGACAGGCTGCGGACCTCGTCCTCGTGGTTATGGTCGTGGCCGCTGTGCAGGAAGTCGGGCTCGAACTCCAGGATGCGGCCCAGGTCGAACGCGCCCTTGTCGAGGATGGCCTCGAGCTCGATCTGGCTCTTCTGCGTGTGGAAGATGCGGGCATAGCGGTTGATGCCGCGAATCCTGTCCTCGACCTTCGTGAGCTCGTCGGCGCTCACCAGGTCGGTCTTGTTCAGCAGGATCACGTCGGCGAAGGCCACCTGCTGCTCGGCTTCGCTGCCCTGTTCGAGCTGGCCGAAGAAGTGTTTTGCGTCGATCACGGTGACGATCGCGTCGAGCCGCGTCCTTGCCTTGACGTCCTCGTCGGTGAAGAAGGTCTGCGCCACCGGGCCGGGATCGGCGAGGCCGGTCGTCTCGACCAGGATGCCGTCGAACTTGCCCTTGCGCTTCATAAGCCCTTCGATGATGCGGATCAGGTCGCCGCGCACGGTGCAGCAGATGCAGCCGTTGTTCATCTCGAACACTTCCTCGTCGGCGTTCACCACGAGGTCGTTGTCGACGCCCAGCTCGCCGAATTCGTTCACGATCACGGCGTATTTCTTGCCGTGCTGCTCGCTCAGGATGCGGTTCAGCAGCGTGGTCTTGCCGGCGCCGAGATAGCCGGTCAACACGGTGACGGGCACTTGCGCCGATGTCTGCGGGTTGGCCATGAAGAGGTCCTCGAAATTGGCCTTTGAGATAGGGTGCGGCGTGCAAAGAGTCCAGTTGCGCCGGCTTTGTTGACAGCGCGCGAGCGCACCGCCAAAACGACAGATAGAAAGACGCTGAAGAAGATCGCGTCATGGGAGCTGGGGGGATCAATGGGTCTGCGTGGTCTATTGTTGGTGGCGCTGGCTTTCGTCGTGACCGGATGCGAGACCTACTCGGCCCCTCGCTACGGAATGTCTGCCGACAACATCGTTGCCTTGAAGAGCCTGGCCCCCGCCCAGATCGCCGTCGGCCCCTTCAGCGAGGCGCAGCAATTCAGCGACGGCTGCCGTGCGGCAGGTCCGATTCTGGCCGCCGACCGGTTGGGATTTGCCGCCTATATCCGCAAGGCGCTCGTCGATGAGCTGAAGGTCGCCGGCGTCTACGCCGAAACCGGCAGCGTGACCCTCACCGGGAGTCTCGACAAGCTCGCCTTTTCGTCGACGGTCGCCTATTGGGACATCTGGCTGACGGTGCGCTCGTCGAACGGCAGGTCGATCAGCGTGCAGGAACACTACGCATTCGATGGCGCCTTTGCCGCCGTCACCGCCTGCAAGCGTGTCGCCGATGCCTACTTTCCCGCCGTGCAGAACGTGCTGCAGAAGCTGATCGCTTCCCCGGACTTCCGCAGCCTCGTCTCACCGAACTGACCGGCAGACCTAAGGCCGTTCTCCCCGGATCAGCTTGGGCAGGTCGCCGACCAGGCCCATCGCATGCCGGACGAAGAATTTCCGCAGGGCCGGCACCCGGTTGACGGCGGCGAGGCCGGCGTCGCGCACCAGGCGAAGCGGCGCGACGTCGTTCGAGAACAGACGGTTGAGGAGGTCGGTAGCGGCCACCATCGAGAGATTGTCCGCGCGGCGCCATTGCGCGTAGCGCTCCAGCGTGTCTGCGCCGCCGACGTCGAGACCGAGGCGCTTGGCGTCCACCAGCACTTCCACGAGGGCCGCGATATCACGCACCCCGAGATTGTAGCCTTGGCCCGCGATGGGATGGATACCGTGCGCGGCATCGCCCACGAGCACCAGACGCGTGTCGACATAGCGTTCGGCGTGGACGAGACGCAGCGGATAGGACCAGCGCGGTCCTGCCGGCACGACCGGCCCGAGATGGTCGCCGAAGCGCCGGGCAAACTCTGCCTGGAAGCGCGGTGCATCCAGTTCGAGCAGGCGGCGCGCGAGATCGGAGCGTTCCGTCCAGACGATCGACGAGCGGTGCTCGCCGCCCGGACCGTCGGTCATCGGCAGGATCGCGAAGGGACCACCCGGCAGGAACTTCTCCTGCGCAATACCGCGATGCGGTTCGGCGTGGTGGGCGACCAGGACGATGGCAATCTGCTCGTACGACCAGCTGCGGGCGCCGATGCCGGCCTCTTCGCGCATCGCGCCGAGACGCCCCTCGGCCGAGGCGATCAGGCGGGTGGCGAGGCGCCGGCCGCTCTTCAGCAGCAGCCCGGCGCGCGCCGGATCGCGCTGGCTCTCGACCACCTCGTCGGGGGACACGAGTTCGACCCTGGGGCAAGCGGCGAGCCGGCGCAGCAGGGCCGCGCGCAGGAACCGGTTCTCCACGATCCATCCCATGGGAGCGGCCGCCTCGGGGTCCTCGGCGGCCTCGCGATGATCGAAATGCAGGAAGAACGGGCTCGCGCGACCGTCGTGCCCGGCGTCGGAGATGCGGATGTCGCGGATCGGCTCGGCATGGGGCGCCACGTCGTCCCAAAGACCGAGGGCCGCGAACAGGCGCTGGCTGGTGTAGGCGAGGGCCGTGGTCCGTCCATCGAACCCGGCTTCCGCGAGCGACGCCAGCGGAACGCGGTCGATCAGGGCCGTCGACAGGCCCGACTCGCCGGCGGCGAGGGCAAGAAGGCTGCCGTTCAGGCCGGCGCCAACGACCGCAAGGTCGAAGGAGGCGCCAGCGGGCGCTGACTCGGGGAAGCGGCTATCCATTCACCATAGATGGCAGCCGCCCCGCAGGGCGGCAACCCTCTATGGCTGCTTGGATCGATCGACCAAGGTCGATCGTTTGTGGATCAGAACGTCTTCGAGATGCCGACGATCACGCGGCTGGCGCAGTTCTGGGTGCCGAGGCAGTCCTGAACGCTGAGGTTGGTTCCGGTATAGGCGGCGGAGAGATCGAAGCCGTAGACCGAGATGACGAGCCCGAGCTGCCAGTCCCAGTAGTTGTTGTTCGGGATGCCGTAGTTGGTGAAGCGCTCGACATACTGGTTGCCGATGGTGCCGAAAGCCTTGAACGCAACGTTTTCGTTGACGTGCAGGAAGGGCATCGGAACCGTCAAAGACGCCCACTTGTACCAGGCGTTGCCGGAGTTGGCGAAGAAGTTGGGGCTGTAGCGGACGGCGGCGCTGAGCTGGGCGACGCCGAAATCGTATCCGGCGACGAGGCCGAACTCGTTGAAGTCGTAGAACAGGTTCGAGGGGGCGCCCAGGTAATTG
>CAZPOS010000140.1:0-13773 GCA_964588065.1 uncultured Reyranella sp. | reverse complement strand
CGGCAAGAAGCCGCTTTGCAACATCTGCCCGGTCGTCGTCGTCAAGGACGGCCAGCCCTGGTTCTGCATCGGCGCATCCGGCGGACGGCGCATCGTCCCGGCCGTCTCCCAGCTCTCGCTGATGCTGATCGACCGTGACATGGACGTCGAGGCCGCCTTCCATCAGCCGAGGGTGGACATTTCGGGTGTAGGGCCGATCCGGGTGAACCGCGACCTGCCCGATGACGTGAAGAAAGCGATCGCAGCAAAGCTGCCGATGGTCGAGGTCGACAACCCCGTCTCGCCGCTGGGATTCGCCAATCCCTCCTGCATCGTTCGCGATCCGAAGACGGGCGAGCTGACCGGCATGAACGAGGTCATGTCGCCCTGGGCGGGCGGCGCGGTCCAGTAAGTACGGACCTCCTCCCGCCGGCCTGTTCCGGCGGGAGGACATCCGGCGGATAGGCCCCGGTCCTCAGTGATGGCGGCCGGGCGGCTGGGATATGCGGTCGACGACGGCAATGCCCACGGCCGACAGAATGAAAAGGGCGTGGATGATCGCCTGCCACATGATGCCGGCTTCGGTGTAGGTTGCATTGGGCTTGCCGAGGCTGCCGGCCTCGATGAAGGTCCGCAGCAGGTGGATCGACGATATGCCGATGATCGCCATGGCGAGCTTGATCTTGAGCACGCTCGCGTTGACGTGACTGAGCCATTCCGGCTGGTCCGGATGGCGGTTCAGCTCCATACGGGACACGAAGGTCTCGTAGCCGCCCACGATCACCATGATCAGCAGGTTGGAGATCATGACCACGTCGATCAGGCCCAGCACGATCAGCATGGCCTGCAGCTCGGTCACGCTGGGACTTTCGACGACGAGGTGCCAGAGTTCCTTGAGAAACAGGAAAACGTAGACCACCTGCGCTACGATCAGGCCCAGGTATAGCGGGAGCTGGAGCCACCGTGACGCGAAGATGAACCGTGGAATGGGTCGCAGGCTGCTTGGGTCACGCACGGGTCTGGGACGCGCTTCGTCGGTCGCCATCGATGTCCTCTCGAGAGTTTCGGGAGGCGCATTTGCCCCATCTACCCGGAAGCTGCAACCGGCTCCCGGTTACGGCGCAGATCAAAGCTTCGTCAGCCCGCGGCCGCCGGCACAGTCGCGGGCGTCGACGATGGGGCCTGAGCTGGAGCCGGGGCCGGCGGAGTCGGCATCCCCTCGCCGCCAAGATCGTTGGACGCCGTCCCCGTATGCACCACGACATTGGCGCCGTCCTTGGCGAATTCGAAGCCCATTGCCGGGAAGGTGCTGAACATGCGCTTCATGGCCTCGCGCTGGATCGCCGCCGGATTTCCAGGTCGCGCCGTGAACTTGAACCGCACGACGATGGCATTGCCGGTGATATCCGCCACGCCCTGCATCTTGAACGGGGCCAGGATCTGGCTGGCGAGCGCCGGCATCTCCATCATGTCCGCACCGATCTTCTTCGAGGCCTTGCGCAGCTTCTCGATGTCGGTGTCGCGGGCGAAGCGCAGATTGAACTTCGTGGTGATCCAGTCGCGGCTGAAATTGGTGATCTGGCCAAGCTGGCCGAACGGGATCGTATGAACCTGACCGTTCTGGTGTCGCAGCTTGATCGAGCGCAGGGTGAAGCCCTCGACCGTGCCCTTGGCCTTGCCGCAATCGATGTATTCACCCACCCGGAAGGCATCGTCGGACAGGTAGAAGAGACCCGAGACGATGTCCTTCACCAGCGTCTGGCTGCCGAAGGAAATGGCGATGCCGAACACCGAGGCACCGGCGATCAGCGGCGTGATGTTGATGCCGAAGTCCTGCAACGCGACCATGACCGCGACGAGAATGATCAGCACGGCCGCGGTGCGACGCATCAGCGGCATCATGGTGCTGAGCCGCGAGGCCGGCCCCGCAGCCGCGTCACCATCGGCGATCGCCTGGGCGGCATCCTTCGTCTTCGGGCCCATATAGGGCTCGGTCATGTACTTGAAAAGCTCCCAGGCGACGAAGGCCACGAACAGGGTGACGCCGGCGGTCCGGGAGGAACTTGTGAGCTGCTCCCATTCGTTCTCGCTGACGAGGTGCAGGACCTGGACGACCCAGCTCTCGGCGATCAGCACGATCACGCCGATCAGAACGGCGACGCGAATGCAACGCGCCACCACGTCGGGCAGCTTCGGCGTCGAGCTGGCCGGCGTCCGACCCGCGAGCTGCGAGTCGAGACGACGGACGAAGGCCTGCATCAAGGTCTCGAAGACCAGCACGCCGACGACCAGGTTCAGCGTCAGGACCATCGCGGAGCCGACATGCACGGAACCGGACACGGCTCCGTAGATGAGCGTCACGCCCAACGCGATGAAGAACAGCGGAGCGATCGGGATCCACCGACGGCCGAGCGCGCCGATAACCGGGGCAAGCTCGCGCAGCCCGCCGAACCATTGCTGGGCCGCGACACGCGACCGGTAGGCGAGCCACAGGAAGACCGCGAGATAGAGAAAACCGCCCACGACCTGGAAGGCCGCGAGAGCATCCGCTGGCGTGCGAATCGCGACAAGGACCTGACCGAGGATTCGCATGAGCACGATGACCAGCATCACCGTGGCGATGCGCAGGTACATCGCCTTCGCCTCGCGATCGTCGACGGCGCAGAGGCGCGCCGTCGGCAGCTCGGGCTGCAGAATGACGCGGAACAGGAGAACGTACAGGCGCCACGAGAAGATTCCCGCCAGGACGGCCGCGGCCAGGCGATCCTGCCCGGTCGTCCCCGTGAACCAGGCACCGGTGGCCGCATTGCAGATCAGCCAGACGGCCAGCACGCCCAGCCCATCCAGGAGAGCGAGCCCGACGAGATGGGCGATCGACCGAACCCCATGTTCGGGCCCGGCATTCGCCGCCAGCCGTGTCCTGAAGCGGTGGAGCAGAAGCCTCAGGATGGCCTCGGCTGCGACGGCGACCACGCCGACGGCGCAGAGAAGCAGCAGGAAGGTCGAGGCCCCCCGCCCACCGGCCGTCTGCTGGTCGAGAAGGCTGGGGATCCGGGCAAGTTCGGCGCCGAGCGAGGGCAGCGCATGGACCACTTTGACCGTCCCGTCGATCAGGGCGGCAAACGGATCAGGGCCCGTCTTCGGTTCGACCCTTACAATCTTGGGCGGCGGCGGCGCCTTGCCCTTGGCCTTCGATTCGGCGGGGGCCGCGGCGGGCGCCGGTGCATGGGCGCCTTCGGCCTTCAGTTTCTCGGAGACGGAATTGCTGATCGCATCGACCAGCGAGTTGAACTGCTCCTGCGAGAGGCCCGCAGGCGGAGTGGCCGCCGGCTGAGCCTGCCCCGAAACGGCCAGCCCAAGGGCAAGCGTCAACGCCAGTGCGAGAGTGCGAAGAGCGTTCACGATCAGGTCCTTCCATGAGCCGGCTACCGCGGAGGCAGCAATTTCCGCCTTCTACACTACTTCTGTAAGTTTTCGAACCTTGATGTCGGGCTGGCGGTCAGGGAACTCGTCCGGCAGACTCGGGGCGATCGAGGAACGACTTCTACGCACGGCCATGGACAAGGAACAAATCGAACAGGTGAACCGGGCGCTCGCTCCCTGGATGCCGGCTCGCCGCATCCACCGTCACCTGGTGATGGCGCTCATCGGGCTCGGGATGATCCCGTTCCTGCGGCCGGACATGCACATGGAGTACCTGCTCCTGGCCTGGCTGGCGCTGCCCTTCGCCTCGCCCCGGGTGAGAGCCAAGGTGGCGCGCTGGCTCAGGCGCTGACTATCGCAGATCCATCTCACGGTAGCCCGCCGCCGCGACTTCGTCGCAGCGGGCACGGTAGGCCGGGGCGCTGCCGCTGTAGCGTGCGATGCGCCGGGTCTGCTTACCCTCGACGTTGGTGTTCACGCCAGTGAACCACGAGTTGACCTCGTTGGACAGGAGGCCGGCCGACGCCTCATGGACCGACTTCATCCAGGCCTGTACCCCCTCCGGCCGCGCATCGATCCTGGTCAGGCCGTGGTCGCGCATGAAGCGCAACAAATCCGTCACCCATTCGACATTGTATTCGATGCTGCGCGGGATGTTGCCCAGCGCCGTGTGCGGACCGAGGAGCATCAGCATGTTGGGGAAACCCTCGACCGACATGCCGACGAAGGTTTCGGCACCCTCCGCCCACTTGTCCTTGAGCTTCTCGCCGCCGACTCCGCGGATGTCGATGCGATCGAAGGCGCCGGTCAGGGCGTCGAAACCCGTGGCATAGATGATCATGTCGAACGCGTAGTCGCGCGCAGTCGTCCGGATGCCGGTCGGCGTAACCCGTTCGATCGGCGTCTCCGTCAGATCGACGAGCTCGACATTGGGCTGATTGTAGACCTCGTAATAGCGGGTCTCGAGCGGCACGCGGCGGGTTCCAAATCCATGATTCTTCGGGATGAGCTTCTCGGCGACCGCGGGGTCCTTGACCCGGCTTCTGATCTTGCGCGCGACGAAGTCCGAAATCAGCGCGTTGGCGTCCCTGTTGGTCAGGATGTCATTGAAATTTCCCACCCAGATCCCGAACCCGGGCTCGCCATAGAGCTTCTCGAAGAAGGCCTCGCGCTCGGCCGGGGTCACATCGAACGTGCCGCGCGGCTCGGCGGTGTGCAGGAAGCAGGCGAAGGTCTCCTGACAGCGCTGGAAGATCTCCGGATAGTCGGCGCGAATGCGCGCCATCTCGGCAGCATCGATCTTGCGGTTGTGCAGCGGCGCGCACCAGTTGGGCGTGCGCTGGAACACGGTGAGGCTCCTGGCCGTCTTGGCGACTTCCTGGATCGTCTGCACGCCGGTCGCGCCGGTGCCGATCACGGCGACCCGCTTGCCTTCGAAACTCACCGCCTCATGGGGCCATCGAGCCGTGTGGCAGCTCTGGCCCGCGAAACTGTCGACGCCATCGATGCGCGGCATCGTGAACGCCGAGAGGGGACCGATGGCCGTGATCAGGAACCGGGCGGTGCAGCGGCTGCCGTCTTCCAGCGTCACCTCCCAGCTCCGGCTCTCCTCGTGCCAGTGCGCGGACACGACTTTGCTGCGGAACTGGATGTCGCGACGCAGATCGAATTTGTCGGCGACATGGTTGAGGTAGCGAAGCGTCTCCGGCTGCGGAGAGAAATGCTCCGTCCAGTCCCATTCGTCCAGCAGCTCCTGCGAGAATGAATAGCCGTAGGAATAGCTTTCGGAATCGAAGCGTGCCCCGGGATAGCGGTTCCAGTACCAGGTGCCGCCGACTCCCGTACCAGACTCGAAGACTCGGACTTTCAGCCCCAGTTCGCGGAGCCGGTAGAGCTGGAAGAGGCCGGACATGCCGGCCCCGGCGATGATCGCGTCGAAATCGGGACTTTGGTCGGAGAACATGCTCCACCCTAGCGGCGAGTGTGGCCCGCTTGCAACGCATCACCGCTGAGCGGCGCCGCGCGGCCCGCCGCAGCAACCGCTGCGCCGCGCGGCCGTTGGGTTGCATCATTCAGGCAAAGGAGCGGTCATGATCAAGTCAATCGTTCTCGTCGCGTTGGTCGGAACCGCCGTCGCGGGCTGCTCCGTCAGCAGCGAACGGGTCGTCGAGGTACCGGCCTCGACGACGACGACCCAGCGGACCACGACGGTCTCGTCGAATCCCTACAGCCCCACCACGACGACCACGACCTACACCACGCCGACTCGCTAGTCCGTGGCGGCGCGGTTCACCGTATAGCGGTGAGCCGCGCCCCTCACGACGACGCCCACGGGCGTTGCGTGCTTACCGGCCTCGACTAGGGTCCGGAGCAACTTCCGCCAAAATACGAGTCGGGGTCGCAGACCTTGCCGCCTGAGAGGGTGCACTCTCCCCGCTCCGGCATGGCGCCGAGGGCCGAGACGACCGAGTAACGTCCGCCGGTGATCGCGCAGTAGCGCCCCGCCGCGGTGGCGAATCCCGTCACCCTGACCCCGTCCTTCGGGCACTCCCCTCGAAACAATGCCCATTCCTCGCATTGCCGGTTGTCCGCAAAGACGCAGACGCCGAACTCGCCGCCGTCGGGCCTTCGGTCGATCGACAGCGTGCCGCCCTGCTTCACGCAATTGACGGACGCCGGATTCGCCAGTTGGGGCTGCGCCTCCGCGGCGCCCGCCCAGAGCAGAACGATTCCTGAAACGAATATCCGATACATGCCGGCCTCCTGCCGGACACTATACGAATCGGTGCATTGCGTCCGCAGCCTGTCCGGGGCCAGACTGAGATCGAAACAGACATGAGCGCGCCTTCCTCCGCCCTGCCCGACGACAGCATCAAGCGGCTGCTACCCTGGTTGGTCGCCGTGGCGTTCTTCATGCAATCGCTCGACACGACCATCCTGAACACCGCCGTGCCGGCGATCGCCCAGGCGATGGACGTGACCCCGCTCAACGTGAAGTCGGTGCTGGCGAGCTACACGCTGAGCCTCGCCGTCTTCATTCCGGTGAGCGGCTGGATGGCCGACCGCTTCGGGACACGACGCGTCTTCATGGCCGCGATCGGAATCTTCTGCCTCGGATCGCTGCTCTGCGGCCTCGCTACGAGCATCGAAATGCTGGTCGCCTGCCGCGTGCTGCAGGGTGTGGGCGGAGCCATGATGATGCCGGTGGGCCGCATGACCCTCGCGCGCACATACGGCAAGGCCGACCTGGTCAGGGCCATGAGCTTCGTGGCCATTCCCAGCCTGATCGGCCCGATGATCGGGCCGGTGGCGGGCGGTGCGATCGTCCACTGGCTGCATTGGAGCGTGGTCTTCTTCGTCAACATCCCGGTGGGGCTCGTCGGCCTGTACTTCGTCGGGCGCTACCTGCCCGACTATCGCGAGCAGAAGACCCATCCGCTCGACATGCTGGGGCTGGTGCTGTTCGGCGGCGGCATCGCCCTCCTCTCCTATGTGCTCGAGGTGTTCGGCGACAACACGCTGTCGGGCCAGGAGATCGTCGTCCTGCTGGCGGTCTCGGCAGCCATGCTGGCGGGCTACGGCGTCCGCGCCATGCTGACCGACTTCCCGCTGCTCAATCTCGGCCTGTTCAGGATCCGCACCTTCCGGGCGGCCGTAAATGGCGGCTTCTTCACCCGCCTGGGCCTGGGCGGCATCCCCTTCCTCTTTCCGCTGCTCTACCAGATCGGGCTGGGCTTCTCGCCGATCCAGTCGGGTCTGCTGGTATTGCCGCAGGCCATCGCCTCGATCGGGCTCAAGAGCTTCATGCCAGCGATCCTGGCGCGCTTCGGCTATCGCAACGTGCTCGTCTTCAACACGATCGTTGTCGGCCTGCTCATCATGTCCTTCGCGACCGTGGGCGCCGAAACGCCGATCTGGCGCATCGTGCTGCAGGCCTTCGTGCTCGGCCTGTTCACGTCGATGCAGTACACCAGCATGAACACGCTGGTTTATGCCGACGTTTCCGGGTCGCAGACCAGCGGCGCCAGCACGATCGCATCGACCGGCCAGCAACTTTCGATAAGCTTCGGCGTGGCCGGCGCCTCGCTGATCGCGGCGATGTTCGTGCCGGCGGAGATGCACTCCCACGCCGGCGCGATGATCTACGGCGTCCAGCGCGCCTTCCTGATCCTCGGGGTCATGACGATCGCCTCATCCGTCGTGTTCATGGAGCTGAAGGCCGACGACGGCGGCGACATCAGCAAGCACGACAAACCGTCCGACCATCCGCACGAGCATTAGTTCAGGCGCCACACGGCCACGTTCAGGAGCGTCGCGAAGGCGATCCAGGCCAAGTACGGAACCAACAGCAATGCCGCGAGACCGTCGATCCGCCGGAACATGAGCGCCGTCGCGAGCACCAGAAGGTCGAGGACGAGAATCACGGCCACGGCGAGTCCGGGGTCTCGGAGACCGAAGAAGGCAATGCTCCAGCCCAGGTTGACCGCCAGCTGCAGGGCGAAGAGCGCGAGCGGACCACGGGCGGTGTCGCGATCGGCGGCACGCCAGACCCGCCAGGCGGCGATGCCCATCATCGCGTAAAGGGTCGTCCAGACCGGACCAAACACCCAGTTCGGCGGATTGAACGACGGCTTGTTGAGCGTCGGATACCAGTCGTTCACGCTGGAGGCCGTCACGGCACCGCCCAGGCCGCCAATGCCGAGGCAGATGCCGACCAGCAGGGCCAGCGCCAGCAGGTCCCTGCCGGTGCCGAGATCGCTTCGTTTCGTGCTCATGACAGGAGGCTCGCTCCGACGTTGATGGTGAGGGCGAGGATCGCCGTATTGAATACAAAGGAAACGATGCCGTGGACGAGTGTCACGCGTCGCATTGCCGGTGAAACGGTCCCGACGTCGCCGGTCTGCGCGGCGCAGCCGATCACGAAGGAATAGTAGACGAAGTCCCAGTAGTCGGGCGGACGGTCACCCGGGAATTCCAGCCCGCCCGGCCCGTCATCGTCCGGCTGATAGTAGATGTTGGCGTAGTGCAGGGTGAACACGAGGTGCGTGAACGTCCAGGATAGCGCCACGGTTGCACCGGTGAGCGCCAGCGCATGCCAGAGCGAACCGTGCGGCGTCTTCAGCACGGCAAGTTCGGAAAAAATCGTCGCAAAGCTCGCACTGGCGCTCACGACCACCACCAGGAGAATGACCCAGTCCCCCTCGTCGTAGTAGGCCGCGCGGGCGTAGCAGGTCTCGACCGTGGACCGGGCGATCATGGTCAGGGTCATAACGATGTAGGCCAGGGCCGTGAGGTCCCAGGCGAGCAGGGTCCTGGTCGCGAACCGCATGTCCTGTGGCAGCAGCACGAACAGGACAAGACCCGCAGCGAACGCGAGCAGCAGCCGCGTACGGGCATGGACGAAGCGGCGAAAGGCGCTGGAGGGGACGACGGGCTCGGTCATGGCCGCTCCCATGTACCACTCTGGCAACTCGGCGGCGGAGGGCAATCGCTGTAGAGTCGCCGAATGTTGTTCGACGCCATGGATCTGGCCGCCACTTTCGTGTTCGCCATCAGCGGCGCGACCCGGGGCGTGCGCAAGCAGCTGGACCTGTTCGGCGTGCTCGTCGTCGCCTGGCTGGCCGGGGTCGCCGGCGGCCTGGCGCGCGACCTCCTGATCGGAGCCGTGCCGCCTGCCGCCATCGTTGACTGGCGCTACCTCGCGGCGACCGCCGCGGCGGGAGTGCTGGGCTTCTTCGCGTCGGACCTGATCGAGCGGCTGCGCACGCCGGTCCTCCTGTTCGATGCCGCAGGCCTCTGCCTGTTCGCCGTCACCGGCACGGAGAAGGCCCTGCTCTACGGGCTGAGCCCGTTGATGGCGGCCATGCTGGGCACGGTGACCTGCATCGGGGGTGGCGTGGCCCGCGACCTCCTCACACTCCAGGTCCCCACAGTCCTGCGCTCCGAACTCTATGCCGTAGCTGCCCTCGCGGGTGCCGGCACGATCTCATTGGGCTTCTGGGCAGGTTGGCCCATGCTTCCCACGGCCCTCGCGGGTGCGGGCCTCTGCCTGTTCCTCCGGCTGATGTCGATCTATCGCGGCTGGCGCCTTCCCGTCGCGGTCACCCGGCATAGGTTTTCCCCTGAAACCGACTGAATTTTCGCCTTCTTCTCGCCAGATTGACGTAGCGCCCTTGCCGGTCCGTTGACTGGAGGCTAAACACACGGCCGTCATTTTGTCGCAAGCGGCGTGGGGGAAAAGAGCAGCATGGCGACGAAGAAGAAGGCTAAGTCGACTGAAACTGCGCCCGCAGCCAAGGCCGCCAAGAAGTTGACTTCAAAAGCGAATTCGGATCGCGCCAGCGGCACGCCGGAAGCCCGGGACACCGCCCGCCTCCTGCTGGAGATCGAGGCCATCCACTGCCGCCCGGAAAACCCGTACATCTTCACCTCGGGGCGGGCGAGCCCGGTCTATATCGACTGCCGCAAGATCATCTCCTTCCCGGAAGCGCGGGCCAAGATCATGGCTCACGCCCACAAGGCGATCGAAAAGGCGATCGGCTGGAACAAGATCGACGTGGTGGCTGGCGGCGAAACCGCAGGCATCCCCTTTGCCGCCTTCCTGGCCGCCCTTTCCAAGAAGCCGATGATCTACGTGCGCAAGCAGCCCAAGGGCTTCGGGCGCATGGCTCAGATCGAGGGCGAGCTCAAGCCCGGCAAGCGCGTGCTGCTCGTCGAGGACCTCGCGACAGACGGCGGCAGCAAGCTGGTGTTCATCGAGGCGCTGAAGAAGGCCGAAGCCAAGGTCACCGACTGCTTCGTGGTCTTCCACTACGGCATCTTCCCGCAGAGCATCGAGATGCTGGCCGCGGCCGGCGTGAAGCTGCACGCATTGGCGACCTGGTGGGACGCGCTGGAAGCCGCGGAAAAGCACAAATACTTCAGCGAGGCGGGCCTGACCGAGACCCGCGCCTTCCTCGAGGCGCCGGAGAAGTGGTCGGCCAGCCATGGCGGCCGTCCGCCGTCGCGGCCGCTGGGCCGCTAGCCGGCTCTTTGCTACGGTACGGCGGACATGATCCGCCGCATCCTCGCGCTCTTCCTCTCATTCGCC
Source organism: uncultured Reyranella sp. (assembly GCA_964588065.1). Classification (GTDB taxonomy): domain Bacteria; phylum Pseudomonadota; class Alphaproteobacteria; order Reyranellales; family Reyranellaceae; genus Reyranella. The sequence goes on along the minus strand of CAZPOS010000140.1, from coordinate 3,281 downwards.
GGCTTCGCTCCGCCCGCCGCCGTCACGGCGCAGGCCAAGGACGAACTCGTCGTGGCCATGACTCAGATGCCGGGCACCTGGAACCCGATCATCAGTTCCATGCTGGCCAAGTCGCTGATCGCCAACATGACGGCGCGCCCGGTCACGGCCTACGATGCCGATTGGAAGCTGGTCTGCCTCGTCTGCACCGAATTGCCGACCATCGAAAACGGCAAAGCCCGGGTGATCGATCTTGCCGATGGCAAGAAGGGCATGGAGATCGACGTCGAGCTGCGCGACATGCGCTGGGGCGACGGGACGCCGGTCTCTGCGAAAGACGTCGCCTTCACCCTGGAAGTCGGCCAGCATCCGCTTTCCGGCGTTGCCTCTTCAGAGGGTTACAAGCGGATCATCAAGCTCGACGTGAAGGACGACCGGCGCTTCACCATGACGATCGACCGCGTCACCTTCGACTACAACAGCATCGGCCTGCAGCTGCTGCCGGCGCATATCGAGAAACCTATCTTCGACGCCAATCCGGCCGAATATCGCAACAGAACCGCCTACGATACGCAGTCGACCAATCCCGCTCTTGCCTTCGGCCCGTTTCGGCTCACCGAGATCGTGCCCGGCAGCCGTGTCGTGCTGGAGCAGAACCCGACCTGGACCGGCGAGAAACCGCATTTCAAGCGCATCACGGTGCGCATCATCGAGAACACCGCGGCGCTGGAGGCCAACCTCCTCTCCGGCAGCGTCGACTACGTGCTGGGCGAGCTCGGCCTGTCGCTCGACCAGGCCATCGCATTCGAGAAGCGCCACAAGGACAAGTACGATGTCGTCTACAAGCCGGCCCTGATTTGGGAGCATATCGACGTCAACCTCGACAACAAGCTGCTGGCCGACCGACGCGTGCGCCAGGCCCTGCTGCTGGCCATCGATCGCAGGGCCATCTCGGAGAAGCTATTCGAGGGCAAGCAGCCGATCGCCCACGGGCAGATCAGCGAGCTCGATCCGATGTTCAGCCCGGCTGCCCGCCAGTATGGCTATGACCCGGCCGCCGCGCGCAAGCTGCTGGAGGAGGCCGGATTCTCGATGCTCCGCAACAATGTCCGCCACAACGCGGCCGGCGAGAAGCTGTCGATCGAGCTCGGAACCACCGCCGGCAACCGGGTGCGCGAACTGGTGGCGCAGGTGATCCAGAGCCAGCTGCGTCAGGTCGGCATCGAAGTCCGCCTCAAGGCCGAGCCGCCGCGCATCTTCTTCGATGCGATGGGCAAGCGGACCTACAGCGGGCTGGGAATGTATGCCTGGGTGCAGCGCCCCGAGGGCGTGCCACGCTCGTCGCTTCATTCCAAGGAAATCCCCTCGGCCGCCAACGGCTGGAGCGGCCAGAACTATCCGGGCTATGCCAATCCAGAGATGGACAAGGCGCTGGACGCCGCCGAGCGCGAACTTGACGTCGCCAGGCGACGAGACCTGTTCGCCGAGATCCAGAAACTGGCAGCCGAGGACCTGCCCTCCCTGCCACTCTTCTTCCGCGTCGACCCCTTCGTCATTCCCAAGCCGCTGAAGGGCGTGACCCCGACCGGCACGCTCAACAGCTCGACCCTGTGGGTCGAACAGTGGCGCTGGGAGACCCGGTGAGCCGCTACTTCATCGCGCGCGCCGTCCAGACCGTCGTCACGCTCCTGCTGATGAGCCTGGTGGTCTACCTGCTGATCGGCCTGATGCCGGGCGATCCGATCGACATGATGATCTCGGGCGACCCCACCATGACCAGCGCCGATGCCGCCCGCCTGCGCGCGGCCTACGGTCTCGACAAGCCTCTGTTCGAGCGATACGTCGCCTGGCTGCTGCAGGCGCTGCAGGGAAATTTCGGCCATTCTCGCTCCTTCGGCCAACCCGTCCTGACCGTCCTGTGGCCGCGCCTTCTCAACACGCTGCTCCTCGCCGGCATCGCCTTCGTCCTCTCGGTGGCGATCGCCCTGCCGCTCGGCATGTGGGCCGCCGCCCATCCGCGCAGTCGGGCCGACTACCTGATCAACCTCCTCTGCTTCGGCGGCATCTCCGCCCCGCCCTTCTGGCTGGCGCTGCTGCTGATCACGCTGTTCTCCGTCAAGCTCGGCTGGCTGCCGGCCGGCGGCATGGCCGACATCCGGTCGGACACGCCGTGGACGACTGCTCTCGCCGACCAGTTGCGCCACCTCGCCCTGCCGGTGCTGACCCTCGCCCTCGTCCAGCTCGGCGGCTACACACGCTTCATGCGCGGCGCGATGATCGAAGCGCTGCGCCAGGACTATGTGCGCACGGCCCGGGCCAAGGGCGCTTCGGAACGCATCGTCCTGTGGCGGCACGCTTTCGCCAATGCGCTATCCCCGGTGTTGACGATCCTCGCCCTCTCCTTCGGCGGTCTCGTCTCGGGCGCGCTGATCACCGAGACGATGTTCGCCTGGCCCGGCATGGGCAAGGCGATCTACCAGGCGATTCTCGAGAACGACTACAATCTGGCCCTTGTCGGCCTGCTGGTGGCGACCGCCGCCACCATCGGAGGCAACCTGCTGGCCGACCTCGCCTATGCCTGGGTCGACCCGCGGGTCTCGCTGGCGGACGCGCGCTCGTGACGGTGACCGCGCTTCATCCGACGGCCTCGCGCCGCATGCTGCGCCACCGGCTGGCCTGGATTTCCCTCGTCTTTCTCTCGGTCATGCTCGTGCTGGCCCTCGCCGCGCCCCTGATCGCCGACCTGCGCGGCATCGACCCGACCCAGACCGACCTCTTCCGCCGCTTCGAGGGGCCCTCGGCCGAGCACTGGCTCGGCACCGACGATCTTGGGCGCGACCTCTTCCAGCGGCTGCTCGACGGCGGCCGCGTCTCGCTGCTGGTCGGCATCTCCGGCGCGGTCCTGTCCGCCATTTTCGGCGCCGTCATCGGCGTCCTGGCTGGCTATCTCGGCGGCCGCCTCGACGCCTTCCTGATGCGGCTCACCGACGGCGTCATCTCGCTGCCGCTGCTGCCGCTGCTGATCGTGCTGGCCGCGGTCGATCCACGGAAGCTGGGCGTGCCGGCGGAGATCGCCCAGTCGGAGATGTTCTCGCTCTATCGCATCGTGGTGATCGTGGCCCTGACCGGCTGGACGACCGTTGCGCGGCTCGTCCGTGCCGAAACGCTGTCGCTCAAGGCCCGCGACTTCACCCGCGCGGCCGTGGCGCTGGGCGCACGGCCCGGCCGCATCATGTTCCGCCACATCCTGCCCAACACGGCCGGCACGCTGGTCGTCGCCACCACCATGTCGGTGGGCACGC
>CAZPOS010000139.1:0-13832 GCA_964588065.1 uncultured Reyranella sp. | reverse complement strand
CTCGGCGGCGGCATCTTCACCAAGGGCGCCGACGTCGGCGGCGACATGGTCGGCAAGGTCGAAGCGGGCATCCCGGAGGATGATCCCCGCAACCCGGCGACCATCGCCGACAACGTGGGCGACAATGTCGGCGACTGCGCCGGCATGGCGGCCGACCTGTTCGAAACCTACGCGGTGACGACTGTCGCCACGATGGTCCTGGCCTCGATCTTCTTCGCGGCGGACCCGATTCTGGTCTCCAAGCTGATGGCCTACCCGCTGGTTATCGGCGCGGCCTGCATCATCACCTCGATCATCGGCACCTATTTCGTCCGCCTCGGCTCGGACGGCAACATCATGTGGGCGATGTACAAGGGCGTGATCGCTGCCGCCGTGCTGTCGATCCCGGCCATCTACTTCGCCACCGACCGCCTGGTCGGGATGGGCACGGTGATGACGGTCGGCGGCCGGTCGTTCACCGGCATGTCGCTGTTCTGGTGTTCGCTGGTGGGCCTGGCCATTACCGGCCTGATCGTCTGGATCACCGAGTACTATACCGGCACCGACTATCGTCCGGTTAAGGCGGTGGCGCAGGCTTCCGTCACTGGCCACGGGACCAATGTCATCGCCGGTCTCGCGATGTCGATGGAAGCCACGGCGGGCCCGGCGCTGCTGATCTGCGGCGGCATCGTGATCTGCTACATCCTCGCGGGCCTGTTCGGCATCGCCATCGCCACGACCGCCATGCTGGCGCTTGCGGGCATGGTCGTGGCGCTCGATGCCTACGGCCCCGTCACCGACAATGCCGGTGGCATTGCCGAAATGGCCGGCCTGCCGAAGGAAGTGCGCAAGAACACCGACGCGCTCGACGCGGTCGGCAATACCACCAAGGCCGTCACCAAGGGCTACGCCATCGCCTCGGCCGGCCTCGGTGCGCTGGTGCTGTTCGCGGCCTACACCTCAGACCTCGACTACTTCATCGCCGCAGGCAAACTGGGCGTTCAGGCGGTCGATTTCTCGCTGAAGAACCCGTACGTCGTGGTCGGCCTGCTGGTCGGCGGGTTGCTGCCGTACCTGTTCGGCGGCATGTCGATGCTGGCCGTCGGGCGCGCTGCCCAGGCGGTGGTCGAGGAAGTGCGCCGCCAGTTCCGGGAGAAGCCCGGCATCATGGCAGGCACGGACCGACCGGATTACGGCCGTGCCGTCGACATGCTGACCAAGGCGGCGATCAAGGAGATGATGATTCCGTCGCTGCTGCCTGTTCTGTCGCCGATCATGCTCTACATCGTGATCGCGGCCATCGCCAACCGGTCGGACGCGTTCGCCGCGGTCGGCGCGATGCTGCTCGGCGTCATCGTCACGGGCATCTTCGTCGCCATCTCGATGACTGCGGGCGGCGGCGCCTGGGACAATGCCAAGAAGTATATCGAGGAAGGCCATTTTGGCGGCAAAGGATCCGACGCCCACAAGGCGGCGGTGACCGGCGATACCGTCGGCGACCCGTACAAGGATACGTCGGGCCCGGCCGTGAACCCGATGATCAAGATTACGAACATCGTGGCGCTGCTGCTGCTGGCCGTCCTGGCGCACTGAGCAGACGCGCTAGAGCCTGAAAGGAAAGCCCCGGTCGAAGGACCGGGGCTTTTGCTTTGGGCGCCCAATGGGCAGGAGAGCGGTTGCGCCGTCAGATCCCGCCGCCGCTGGTAGGCGCGCCGGGGTTGGTGGCCTGGCCCTTGGGACCGCTGAAGCGACCGACGTTACCCAGTACCTGCTCGAGGATCGTGAGTTCCTTACCCGAGGTCGGCGTGATGCGGGACACCATCTGGATGTTCTGGGCGTCCTTTAGATCGTAGTTCTTGATCGCCTCGATTCGGCCGGATTCGTTGAACGTGACCTGGATCACGCGCTGGGCGCTGATCTTGGGCTTGGTATAGGCCCAGTATTCCTGAGTTTCGCTGATATAGTACCAGACGTTCGGATTGAAGGTGGCGACGGCCGAGGGCGAGCCGATCAGGCGGACCACGTCCTCACGGCTCTGGGCGCCGACTTCGAGCTTTTCGACCGACCCGGGCGTCGCGGCGAAGCCACGCAGGTCGACGGTGTTCTCGCAGCCGCCGAGTGTAACGACGGCCGAGAGGGCGAGGACGCTGGCAAGGGCGAGCGGGGCGGTGCGACGCATGGACTGCTTCTTGGCTTTGGGGGAAGAGGGGCCTCAAGATGTCGCGATGAAGGGCCCGGGTCAACCGCTGGGCCGCCAAGGAGTTGGGGAGGAGGCCGGTCGTGTTCCGTCGCCGTAAGCCAGAGGACGAATTCGCCATGGCCGCCTACCGTCGGGTGGCCGAGCAGGCGCGCGCGCCCGAGCTTTTCGTGGATTGCGGTATCCCCGATACCCTCGACGGCCGCTTCGATTCGCTCGCGCTCCATGCGGCGCTGATGATCGACCGATTGCGGCGCGAACCCGATGGGGACGATCTTGCGCAGGCCTTCTTCGACGCCATGTTCAAGCATCTCGATCTGACCTTGCGCGAGATCGGCATCCAGGATCTGGGGGTCGGGCGGCGCATCAAGATCATGGCCGAGGGGCTCCATGGCCGCGCGCTGGCCTATCGCGAGGCGCTGAACGGGGGCGAGACCCCCTTGGCCGACGTATTGCGCCGGAACGCGTATGGCGGTAGGTCGCCGGCGAATGGCGACGAGGTCGTTCATCTCGAAGCGTATGTCAGGGCCTATGCCCGCACGCTTGAGGCGACGGCCCGCAACGACCTAATGAAGTGATTTAGAAAAATGGCGCAAGGTACTGAAAAAAAATTAAAATCAGAGATCGAGAGGATGGTCGATCTCGAGAAGCTGGGAAACAACGGCACAGCCCTCGAAATCTCGACCACGGAGGGCGAGCGGACGGCATTGGCCAAGCGCTTCGGCTTCCTTGGCCTTCCCGCCTTCTCGGCGCGCGTCTCGGTGGATCGCAAACCGGGCGGACAGATCGTGGTGGAGGGGCGTCTCAAGGGCCGTATCGTTCAGGCCTGCATCCTCAGTCTCGATCCCGTGACGCAGGAGTTGGACGACCCCTTCCGTCTGGTTTTCGCCGAGAACGTGACCGAAGACAGCGATCCCGAGAGCGGTGAGGCGCTCCTGAACGCACATGGGGATGCGCCCGAGCCGCTGGAAGGAAACATGCTCGATGTCGGCGAAATCGTCGCCGAACAGTTGTCGCTGACGGCCGATCCCTATCCGAGGCGGCCGGGTATCAAGCTGGAAGACGTTCTCCCGAAGCCGAAGGATGGCGCACGTCGCGCCGCGCCCGAACAACGCCGGCATCCGTTCGCCGGTCTGGCGGCGCTGAAGGACAAGCCGCGTCGCGGCCGGTAATTTGTTGCGGCGTCGAGACGATTTGGCTAGAGAGAGCCGCCCGCCGCGCCTATAGAGCGCGGCTGCAGCATTTCTGGGGGCATGCCCTGCCTGGAGACTTAGGCGGGAGCGGCCCTCGTTCTGGAGATCGTCATGGCAGTTCCCAAGAAAAAGGTTTCGAAGTCCCGTCGCAACATGCGTCGTTCGCACCACGCGCTGCCGACCATGGCGTATGTGGAATGCAAGAACTGTGGCGAGCTGAAGCGCCCGCACATGGTTTGCTCGCATTGCGGCTACTACCGCGAGGACATGCCGGTCCTGGCCGACGCCGCGTCGGCCGAGAAGTAGTCAGCAGCACGCCGCCGGCAATGCGCTGGCAGTCGACAGGCGGAGCGTGACGGTGGGTACGAACAAGATCGTACTCGCCCTCGACGGCATGGGCGGCGATCATGCGCCCGACGTCATTGTGAACGGCGCGGACATCGCCCGCGAGCGCTATCCCGGAACGTCCTTCCTCCTGTTCGGCGACGAGGCGCGCCTGAAGGCGCTCGTCGACAAGCGCAAGGGGCTTGCGCAGGTGCTCGAGATCGTGCCGTCGGAGGATGCGGTAAAGGCGGACGACAAGCCGTCCTTTGCACTGCGCCGCCGACGCAAGTCGAGCATGTGGATGGCGGTCGAGGCCGCGGCGCAGGGTCGTGCCGACACGGTCGTATCCGCCGGCAATACCGGTGCCTTGCTGGCCATCTCGATGTTTGCCATGCGCATGCTCGAGGGCGCCGATCGGCCGGCGCTGGCGTCGTTCATGCCGACCTCGCGCGGCGAGACGGTGATGCTTGATCTCGGCGCGAACCTCGAATGCGACGCCGACAATCTGGCGCAGTTCGCGGTCATGGGCAGTGTGTTCGCCCAGGCGCTGCTGGGACTCGATTCGCCGAAGGTCGGCCTGCTCAATGTCGGGTCCGAGGAACTGAAGGGCCACGAGGAACTACGGCAGGCGGCGGCGCTGCTGCGCCGCCCGGGCTCGCCGGTCAACTTCCACGGCTTCATCGAAGGCAACGACATCGGGGCCGGCGTGACCGACGTCGTGGTCACCGACGGCTTCACCGGCAATGTCGCACTGAAGGCGATCGAGGGCACCGCGAAGCTGACCTTCCAGTTCGTCGGCGACGCCTTCCGGACCTCGACCTTTGCCAAGATCGGCTATCTCTTTGCATCCGGTGCGTGGAGGAAGCTGCGCAAACGGGTCGATCCGCGCCGTTACAACGGCGGCGTATTCCTCGGCCTCGACGGCGTCTGCGTGAAGAGCCACGGCGGCACGGACGCGCTGGGCTTCGCTTATGCGATCGGCGTGGCGGTCGATCTCGTGCGATACGAATACAAGAACAAGCTTGTCGAGGGCCTGGCCCGGCTGAGCGAGATCCGCTCGACGGCCGAAACGCCAGCCGCATCGCTGCAGGCCAGCGGAGGAACTGCGTGATTCGTTCTGTCGTCCAAGGCTGCGGTTCGTATCTCCCCGAGCGGGTCGTCACCAACGAAGAATTGTCCAAGACGGTCGAGACCAACGACGAGTGGATCCGCCAGCGTACGGGAATCTGCCAGCGCCACATCGCGGCCGAGGGGGAGTTCACCTCCCATCTCGCGATCAAGGCCTCGCAGCGGGCGCTCGACCATGCCGGCATCAAAGCGTCGGACCTTGATCTTATCGTGCTGGCGACGGCGACGCCCGACCAGACCTTTCCCGCCACGGCCACGCGTGTGCAGGCCGCCCTGGGCATGACAAGGGGCGCGGCGTTCGACGTCCAAGCCGTGTGTGCGGGCTTCGTCTACGGCGTCTCGGTGGCGGACAGTCTGATCAAGAATGGCCTCGCCACGACCGCCCTGGTGATCGGCGCGGAGACTTTTTCGCGCATCCTCGATTGGGACGATCGCGGCACCTGCGTGCTGTTCGGCGACGGCGCCGGCGCGATCGTGCTCCGGGGAGAACAGGGCGCAGGCACGCCAGCCGACCGTGGGATCCTCGCCAATGCGCTGCATTCCGACGGCCGCCATCACGACATCCTCTACGTCGATGGAGGCCCGTCATCGACCCGCACCACCGGCTTCCTCCGCATGGAGGGCAAGGAGGTCTTCAAGCACGCCGTCGTCAACATGGCCGCCGTCGTGGGCGAGGTGCTCGCGAAGGCGGGGCTCGAGGCCAAGGACATCGACTGGCTCGTGCCGCACCAGGCCAACAAGCGCATCATCGACGGCACCGGCCGCAAGCTCGGCCTGCCGCCGGAGAGGGTGGTCGTCACCGTCGACAAGCATGCCAATACGTCCGCTGCCTCCATCCCGCTGGCGCTCGACGTCGCGGTCAAGGACGGCCGCATCAAGAAGGGCGACCTGCTGCTGCTTGAGGGGATCGGCGGCGGCCTGTCATGGGGGGCCAGCCTCGTTCGCTGGTAGGCGCCTCGAATGCCAACGGAACGTGAACGCGCGGCGATTCAAGTCCTGCCGCTATCCCACTGATATTGACCGCTTTCCCACCTTAGAGTAAGGATTAACTGGGGGAAGAAGAGGTACCGGAGTGGACGGCCGGACTATCACGCGTGCCGATTTGAGCGAGTCAGTGTTCCAGGAGGTGGGCCTGTCTCGCAATGAATCCAGCGATCTCGTGGAGACGATTCTCTCCGAGGTGGTGGAAGCGTTGGCGCGCGGCGAATCGGTGAAGATCTCCTCGTTCGGGAGTTTCACGGTTCGCGACAAGGGGCAAAGGGTCGGCCGCAACCCGAAGACCGGGCAGGAAGTTCCCATCCTGCCGCGGCGAGTCCTCGTCTTTCGAGCGTCGAATGTCCTGAAAACACTGATCAACGGGGCGCCCGGCGAGAACAAGGGGTAGTTGGGAACACGAGGGGATCAGAGATGGCCGTTTCGGTTCAGACCGTCGAAAGACGGGTCGAGAAGTCGGCGCAGGCGTTTCGAACGATCAGCGAGGTCGCGACCGAGCTCGACGTGCCGCAGCACGTGCTGCGGTTCTGGGAGAGCAAGTTCTCCCAGGTGCGACCGCTGAAGCGGGGCGGGGGCCGTCGCTACTACCGGCCGGAAGACATCGATCTCCTGCGCCGCATCCGCACGCTGCTCTACGAAGACGGATACACGATCAAGGGGGTTCAACGCCTCCTCAAGGAAGGTCGTGGGCGCCTGCCGGCGCAGCGTCTCGATCTGGCGGCGGAAAGCGCGCTCGAGAGCCTGCGCATCGTCTCGGCGCGGGCCGAGGCCATGGCGGGCGGGACCCGGCAGCCGCTTCCGCGCACCGGGCCTCAGCCATCCACCACCACCCCGCGTGCGGCGGTACTCGACCTCCACAAGCGGCGCGAGATCGAATCCGTCCTGGAAGACCTCGAGCAGGCGCTGACGCAGCTGCGCAGCACCCTCAAGACGCAGAATTAGGGCCTTGTGAGGCCTGGAGCACCGCCGGGGGGCGGCGCTCTAGGGCTGGCAGGGGCGGCGTCCAAAGACCACCAGATCCGGTGGTCTTTGTAAGAAAGTGTATCAAGTCTCTGATTTTATTTGGTTTTTGTCCGGGCAGGCATATCGTGCCCGACGAGGGGCCTTCAACGGAATCGTCAAAGGGGGACGTGACCGTGCTTGTTAACCGCGATTTCGCGCGCCATCACGCGCGCTCATTCGAGTTAAATTCATTTAACGACAATGCGTTGGGGGACAATCTTCCAACGATAAGCGAATTGCTCTACCTGCGGCGGGGCCTGGCCCAGCCTGGTGGCAAGCTGCCTCTGTTCGATCTTGACGGACAGGAGGTTGATCTTTCCATCGTCAAAAAGTGTCTGAATGCCGGGTGGGCTCAGCCCTGGTTCAAGAATCCTCTGAAACCGGACTGGCTCGTCTGCAAGCTTACGGAACTGGGGCGGCAAGTCGCGTCCGCGCCATAACGCTGTTGCGGCGCGCCGCCCACTCGCCACGCTCGTCATGACCTGACGGGCATTGCCAACGTCAGACCGAGGCGGCGCCGTGACGCGAGCCGCGGCGGTGGCAAGACCCTTGAGGATGTACTCCACGCCGTGGCCCCGGCACAGGACCGGGATCACCGAACGCCAGCAGCACGACCGCCCCGTCTTCATGACGATGTATGGCAGGGGAGATAAATGGTCGGGGCGACAGGATTTGAACCTGCGACCCCCAGTCCCCCAGACTGATGCGCTACCAGGCTGCGCTACGCCCCGACCGATGCCGCCGGACTGTTGGCCCGCGGCACGGGGGCTTTAGCGCGAATGGCAGCATTGCCGCAAGCTGCGCTTGCGGGGAAGAGAGCGACAAAGGATACAGGCTGCATGATCGATCCCGGCCGGCGCGTCCTGCTCTTCTCCTCCATCGGCCACGCACTGATGCACATGATGACGGCGTTCTATGCCGTGATCGTGCTCACGCTTGCAGTGTCGTGGAACCTCCCGGCCGAGGACCTGCTGCGTCTCTATGCGCCGGCCACGATCCTGCTGGGGGTGGTGTCGCTGCCGGCGGGCTGGGCTTCCGACAAGTTCGGCGCCCCGGCCATGATGGTCGTGATGTTCCTCGGCCTCGGCCTGTCGTCGATCGCCTGCGGTCTTGTCCCGGCCGGCGACACGCTGGCGCTGTCGCTCGCCCTCTGCGGCATCGGCACCTTCGGCGCCTTCTACCATTCGGTCGGCATCGGATGGGTGATCCGCACGGCGCGAGAGCAGGGCCATGCGATGGGCGTGAACGGCCTGTGGGGCAGTGCGGGCCTCGCGCTGTATGGCATCGTCCCGGGGGTGCTGATCACGCTGGCCTCGTGGCGCGCCGCCTTCATCGTTCCCGGCATCGTCTGCCTGATCGTCGGTTTGGTCCTCTGGGTCCAGATCCGGCAGGGCAAGGTCGGCGACCGGCCGATGCCGCAGGCCAAGGGCACGCAGGTGGGACGCCGCGACTTCTGGCGGGTCTTCTCGGTGCTCTCGGTCACCATGGCCCTGGAAGGCGTCATCTGGCAGGCGGTGATGTTCGGCGCCGCGATGGTCTTCGAGGTGAAGCTCGCGCCCGAGATTTCGACGCTTCGTGACGGACTGGCCTCGTGGGGCGTCGCCACGCAGATCGTGCTGTGGGTCGGACTCGCCACCTCGATGATCTATGTCGTGTCGGGGCTTGCACAATATGCGATGGGCCGGCGCATCATCGACCGCTATCCGCTGAAGGCCACCTATGTCGTGGCCTCGGCGCTGCAGGTCGTCGCCATGCTCGCCCTGGCGGTGGGCAACGGTTACGTGGCGCTGTTGGGCGCCATCGGCTCGGCGGTGCTGAGCGCGGCGGCGGGACCGATCGAGAACATCCTGATCGCCCGATATACGCCCAGCCGCTATCACGGGCTGGGCTTCGGGGCGAAGTTCGTCGTGGCGTTCGGGGCGGGGCCTCTGGCCATCCTGCTGATCGCCTGGGTGCGCGAGACGACGGGAAGCCTCGAACTGCTGTTCCTCGGCCTCGCGGCCACCTCGGTCGTGATCACCCTGGTGGCCCTGCTGCTGCCCGGCAGCGAGCGCGATGCATCGCTGCCGGCACCGCGGGTCGCGCCCGCGGAGTAGGAGGCCGGCGGTTACTTCGAGCCGCGCGCCGCCTTGAAGGAGGGGCGCGACAGGCAGCGGTCGAGCCAGGCGCTGACATGGGGGACCTGGCTGAAGTCGACCTTGATCGGCTTGGCCCAGCTCATGATCGAGGCGAGGTTCAGGTCGGCGACCGTGAAGGTCGAGCCGAGCAGATACTCGCGCCCTTCCAAGGCGGCATTGAGTACCGCGAGCGGCTTCGGCAGCGCCTTCTGGGCTTCGGCCACAGCCTCGGGCTTGCGCTTGTCGGGCGCGGTCATGAACATGTCGATCAGGATCGTGAGCAACGGCTTCTCGAGCTCGGTCATGCCCCAGAAGCTCCACTGGTTGCACAGCGCCTGGTCCTCGAGGCTCGCCGGCATGAAGCCGTTCTTGCCGTGCTTTGCGGCGAGATAGAGGTTGATCGCCATCGATTCGAAGAGCTTGAACTCGCCGTCCACCAGCGCCGGCACCTTGCCGTTCGGATTGACCTTGAGATAATCGGGATTCTTCAGATCCTTCATCTCGACCGCGATGTGCTCGTACGGAATGTCGAGCTCGTGTGCAATCCAGAGGGCGCGCGCCGCGCGCGAGGCCGTCGGTCCGTAAATCTTGATGGTCACTTCAGAGTCTCCCCAAGCCGATATCGCCGCGGACGATAGTCCAGCACCCTGCGCCGGTCTAACCCTCTATTCCGAGAGGCCGTATTCGCCGCCCACATAGCCGTGCCGGTGATTGAAGCGCTCGGTCATCACCGTCGTCAGATCCTTCTCCGCCGCGGCGATCCAGCCACCCGCCCGCACGGCGTAGCGTGCAGATGCAGCGGCCGCGCGCGGCGGCGCGCCCTGTTGGAGGGCGCGGGCCGCTGCCATCACCAGCTTGCGGAATTCGATGATGCCCACGTCCGTCGGCCCCAGATGCTCGCGGGTGCGGTCCTGGATGGCACCCTGGCTGTCCTGGATCGCCGCGTCCTGGTCGGAGACGCCGCTCACGCCGGTGTAGCTCAGCGTCTTCTGCAGCTCGCGATCGATCAGGTAGTCGTTTCGTATATTGCGTTTGGGCACGTAGTGCTCGTCGGTCTCGGCGTGCAGGCTGAGCCCCGACGCATATTTGCTGCGTTCGGCGTTGGTGAGGGGCCGGTCCGGCACCCAGCTGTAGGTGTAGATCCAGCAGCTCGTGTCGTCGACCGGCACCCAGGTCTGGCCGTGGTAGACCTCGCCGGGGAACGCCACCGGCACCAGCGCATGGTTGGGCGCGAGATACTGGGCGATGCGCCAGTAGATGTCCGTCGTGTCGGTCTTGCGACCGGCGGCGATCACCAGCCCGGCATCGTGGGCCTCGATCCTGAACTTCGGCCGCGGATCCTCGGTCACCCAGCGGCTGCGATCGGCGAGGCCGCCCTCCTGGCCGATCGCCGAGGTCTTGCGCAGGATATCGAGCCGCGCGGCCTCGTCCTTCGTCGGGATGGCGTGCAGGAACGAGAAGTGGGCGGTGTCGATCGCGCCTTCCAGGCTCTGGACCCAGTTGCAGTCCTGCCATTTCTTGGAAACGAAGCGGTGCGCCGCCGGAACGAGTCCCAACTCGAGCTTCGGCAGGTCCGGCATCGTCTCGCGCGGGCCCATGTAGATCCAGACCATGTCGGCCCATTCGCGTGTCGGGTAGGTCGGCAGGTCGACACAGTTGCCGTCTATGTCGAACTTCCAGCCGTGATAGGCGCAGCGAAGGCCGCACTCCTCGTTCCGGCCGAAGTACAGGTTGGCACCACGATGCGGACAGTGCGGCTCGACGATCCCGACCCTTCCATCTGTCTGACGAAAGGCCAGCAGGTCTTCACCGAGGATGCGGATCTTCTTCGGTGGCCCGTCGCGCTCGGGCAACTCCTCGGAGAGCAGCGCCGGCATCCAGAAGCGGCGCAGGAGTTCGCCCATGGCCGTGCCGGTACCGGCACGGGTCAGCAACTCGTTGTCTGCCTTGCTCAGCATTTCCATCCTCGCTTTTCGTCCCGCTGCTCTGGGATCTACCCGGCGCGATCGGTCATTGGCTTGTCGCCTTGGCCAGAGCCTGATCCAGATCGGCGATGATGTCTGCAACCGTTTCGATGCCGATCGACAGGCGCAGCACGTCCGGGCCGGCGCCGGCCGCCACCCGCTGCTCCTCGGAAAGCTGGCGGTGCGTCGTCGAGGCAGGATGGATGATCAGGCTCTTGGCGTCGCCGATATTGGCGAGATGGGAGAAGAGTTCGACGCTGTCGACGACCTTGACGCCCACGTCGTAGCCGCCTTTCACGCCGAAGGTGAAGACCGAGCCCGCACCCTTGGGCAGGTACTTCCTCGCCAGTGCGTTGTACTTGTTGGACGGCAGGCCGGCATAGTTCACCCACGCCACCGCCGGGTGCGACTCGAGGTGCTGTGCGACGGCCAGCGCGTTGGCGCAGTGGCGCTCCATGCGCAGCCCCAGCGTCTCCATGCCGAGCATGGTGAGCCAGGCATTGAAGGGTGCCTGAGTGGGCCCGAGGTCGCGCAGGCCGACGGCATGACTGTGGAACGTGTAGGCCATGTCGCCGAAGGTCTCGTAGAAGTTCAGCCCGTGATAGGCGGGTTCCGGGCCGGCGAGGCTCGGGAATTTGCCGCCGCGCGACCAGTCGAACTTGCCCGAGTCGACGACGGCGCCGCCCATCGAGGTGCCCGTGCCGCTCAGGAACTTGGTCGTGGAATGCACGACCAGCGTGGCGCCATGGTCGATCGGCTTGCAGAGCCACGGCGTGGCCAGCGTGTTGTCGACCAGCAAGGGCACGCCGGCGTCCTCGGCGATGCGGGCGATCGCCTCGATGTCGCTGATGACGCCGCCCGGGTTGGCGAGGCTCTCGATGAAGAAGGCCTTGGTATTGTCGGTGATCGCCCGCTTGAAATTGTCGGGCGAGTCGGCGTCGACGATCTTCGCGGTCCAGCCGAACTTCGGATAGGTGTTCTTCATCTGCTGCAGGGAGCCGCCGTAGAGGCGGGAGGCCGCGACGATCTCGGCGCCGGGGCTCATCAGCGGGAAGAGGGCGAGGACCTGCGCGGCGTGGCCGGAGGAGGCGACGGTGCAGCCGCGGCCGCCTTCCAGCGTCGCCAGCCGGGTCTCCAGGGCGGCATTCGTGGGATTGGTCAACCGCGAATAGATGAACCCCACGGTCTGCAAATTGAACAGCGCCGCGGCGTGGTCGGCGTCTTCGAAGACATAGGCCGTCGTCTGGTAGATCGGCTGGGCGCGTGCGCCCGTGGTCGGATCGGGCGCGGCACCCGCATGCAGCGCCAGTGTCTCGAAGCCATAGGTCCTGTCGCTCACGAAGCTCTCCCTGTCATTCGGCAATTCACAGGCACATTGCGCACATCTCCAGGACGTCGCGTCAAATGCGGACCGGCTGCCTGAATGGCCCTTCATTCCGAATAGCGGGGCCGATCGGCCCCGGCGTCAGCTTGGCGTAAGGATCGGGCAGTACGGTCCCAGCCTGTGTTTCGCGATTACGCCGTCGCAACACAGCGTAAATGTTTGGGGGAGCGAAACACCGTGAATCGGCTACTGACCAAGGACTTTCTGTCCGGGTTGATGTTCGTCGCCTTTGGTCTGGGCGCTCTCTATGTCGGCCAGCATCTTGCCGTGGGGACGCCCGTCCGCATGGGGCCGGGATACGTGCCCCGCATGCTGTCTTTCATCATGCTTGCACTCGGTGTGCTGATCTGCATCGTCGCCGTGGTGAGCGGCAGCGAACCGGTCGAGAAGCCGAAGTGGAAGCCGATCACCCTGGTCACCATCGGCATCGTCTGCTTCGCGCTGCTGTTCGAGCGCGCCGGCCTGATCCCGGCACTGATCGTCCTCGTCATGATCGCCTCGCTGGCCGGTGAAGAATTCAAGCTCACCGAAGTGATCGGCAACATCGTCGTGCTCTCCGTCCTCTGTACGCTCGTGTTCAAGGTCGGTCTGGGTATGAACATCGCCGTCGTGCAGGGGATTTGGTGACATGGAGCTCCTCGACAACCTGTTCCTCGGCCTCAGTGTCGCCTTCACGCTCCAGAACCTGACCTACGCCCTGCTGGGCTGCATGGTGGGCACGCTGATCGGCGTCCTGCCCGGTATCGGCCCCGTGGCGACCATCGCCATGCTGCTGCCCATCACCTTCCACCTGCCGCCCACGGCCTCGCTGATCATGCTGGCCGGCATCTACTACGGCGCGCAGTACGGCGGCTCGACGACCTCGATCCTGGTGAACCTGCCGGGTGAAGCCTCCTCTGTGGTCACCTGTCTCGACGGCTACCAGATGGCGAGGAGGGGACGCGCCGGTGCGGCGCTCTCGATCTCCGCCGTCGGGTCGTTCTTCGCCGGCACGGTCGGCACCATCATCATCGTCATCTTCGCCGAACCGTTGACGCGCATGGCGCAGAAATTCGGCCCGGCAGACTACTGCTCGCTGATGGCGCTCGGCCTGGTGGCGGCTGTCGTCCTCGCCAGCGGGTCGATCACCAAGGCGATCGCGATGGTGTTCCTCGGCCTGCTGTTCGGCCTGGTCGGCACCGACGTCAATACCGGCGCCCAGCGCTTCACCTTCGACATTCCGGAGCTGAGCGACGGCATCGACTTCGCGCCGATCGCCATGGGCCTGTTCGGCATCGCCGAGATCGTGGTCAATCTGGAGAAACACCTGGAGAGATCCGGGGCGATCAAGGTCGGGTCGCTATGGCCCACGCGCGAGGAGATCCGCCGCGCCACGCCGGCGATCCTGCGAGGGACCATCCTGGGCTCGCTGCTCGGCGTGCTCCCGGGCGGTGGCCCGACCCTCGGCGCCTTCTCGTCCTATACGCTCGAGAAGAAGCTCTCCAAGACCCCCAGCCAGTTCGGCAAGGGCGCGGTCGAAGGCGTCGCGGCGCCCGAGGCGGCCAACAATGC
>CAZPOS010000138.1:0-13950 GCA_964588065.1 uncultured Reyranella sp. | reverse complement strand
GTGAGATAGAGGCCGGCGCCGACGTCCGAGATCGCAAGCGGAATGCGATAGGGCGGGCCGTCCTTGGGGCCCGTCACGGACATCAGGCCCGACATGGCCTGGATCATCAGGTCGAAGCCGCCGCGTCCGGCATAGGGACCGGTCTGGCCGAAGCCGGAGATCGAGCCCAGCACGAGCCGCTTGTTGCGCGCGTGCAATTCGTCCCAGCCGAGACCCAGCCGCTTCATGACGCCGGGCCGGAAATTCTCCAGCACCACGTCGGCGCCGTCGACCAGTTCCCAGAACACCTCGAGATCTGCCTCGTTCTTGAGGTCGAGCCTGAGGCCGCGCTTGTTGCGGTTCCACAGCATGAAGGGCGCCGACTCGCCCTCGATGAACGGCGGAGCGCCGCGCATCGAATCGCCCTGAGGGCTCTCGATCTTGATGACGTCGGCGCCCATGTCGGCGAGTTGCATGCCGCAGAAGGGACCGGAGAGATGGGTCGTGAGGTCGAGGACGACCAGACCGTCGAGTGCGCCTGCCATGTTGCCTATCCCAGGAGTTTGCGGAGATCGTCGAGCGTGCTGGCCCATTTGCTGACGCCGAGATGGTTCGAAACGATCCGGCCCGCCTGCACGATCAGGAAACGCGGCGCGCCACTCTTGCGCGGGACCTGGGCGAGGACTGGCGCGAGGTCCCCGGGCCAGTAGCGATCCTGATAGACCTCGCGGAAGCGCGCCGCCTCGACCTGCTCCCAGACGACCTTGCGAAACTCCGGCGACGCGATCCAGGCATCGAGATACTCGCGCTTCCAGCGGACGCAGGGCGGACAGTCGGGACCGCCGATCAGGATCACCCTGACCTCGGCCGGGGCGGCCTGTGCCGGAACACCGGCAGTCGCCGCGACAGCGAGTCCGGCGAAAAGAAGCGCACGGCGATTCATATCCGGTAATGTAGGCCCGCATGGCACGCGCGACCAAACCCTCTCTCGTCACCCTGGGTGACTTCTTCCACTTCGCGGTTGCTCGCTTCCGCGCCGCACGGCTGGCCTACGGGCACGGCACGACGAACGCGGTCGACGAGGCGGCCTTCATGGTGCTCGAAGCACTGCGCCTGCCGATCGCCCGCATCGATCCGTGGCTCGACCTCGTGCCGACCGAGCCCGAGAAGGCGCGGCTCATGACCCTGATCGAGGCGCGGATCGGGCTGCGCATGCCGGCCCCCTATCTGCTGGAAGCCGCCTACATGCACGGCGTGCGGTTCCACATCGACCGCCGGGCCCTGATCCCGCGCTCCTTCATCGGCGACCTGCTGGCCGGCGGCGCGCTGCCGACGGCGAAGCCGCGCCGCATCCTCGATCTCTGCTGCGGCTCGGGCTGCCTCGCCATCCTGGCGGCGCTCGCCTTCCCGCGCGCGAAGATCGATGCCGTCGACCTCTCCGCCGGCGCACTGGCGCTGGCCCGCCGCAACGTCGCGACGCATCGCCTGGGCGACCGCATCACGTTGCATCGCGGCGATCTCTTCAAGCCGCTGCAGGGCCAGCGCTACGACCTGATCATCAGCAACCCGCCCTATGTCGATGCCGGCGGCATGGCGAAGCTGCCGCCGGAGTTCCGGCACGAGCCGCGCCTGGCGCTGGCGGCGGGCGACGACGGGCTGGAGATCGTCCATCGCATCCTCGCGGAAGCGCCCGCGCATCTGACGAAGAGCGGCGGCCTGGTCTGCGAGATCGGCCGCGGCCGCCCCCCGCTCGAAGCCGCCTATCCGCGGCTGCCCTTCATCTGGCTCGACACCGAGCTGAGCGAGGGCGAGGTTTTCTGGCTGTCGCGCAGCGATCTGGCCTAACGGGTTGTTTTAGAAGGCTTTTTGGAGCGCCGACGGTCGTCGCGACCGGCCAATCGGGACGGGGGTGCGACTCTCGTTTCGAATGTTTCGTTTATTTCGTTTGTTTCGACTATCTGCCCGGACTCCGGCTCATTCGGCGGCCGGCTGGACGGCGTCGCCCAGGCATATCCCGAGCGCCCGGGCGGTGCGGATGAGGGTGCCGTCGGCGTCGACGGTGCGCGACCGGCCGACCACCTGGGACAGCGGCACGTCGATCACCTGGCGGTTCCACCAGGCCACCATGTGGTCGCCCTTCCCCTCGGCCAGCAGGTCGACCGCCCGGACGCCCAGCGCCGAGGCGAGCAGCCGGTCCTCGGCCGTCGGCATGGCGCCGCGCTGCACGTGGCCAAGGACCGTGGCGCGGGCTTCGGCGCCGGTGGCCTTGGCCAGCCGCTTCGCCAGCCAGTCGCCGACGCCGTGATCGGGCGCGTCGGCGGCGGGATCCACCGCCTCGTCCGACTGGCCGGCCGCCTCCGCCACCACGACCAGCGCCGAGGTGCGGCCCACGGTGCGCAGCCCGGCGATGTGGCGGACGACGTTCTCCAGCCGCCAGGGGACTTCGGGAATGAGAACGACGTCGGCACCGCCGGCGATGGCGGCGGCGATGGCGATGTGGCCGGCATCGCGCCCCATCACTTCCAGGACCATCGTGCGCTCGTGGCTGGCGCCGGTCGGCTGCAGGCGGTCGAGCGCCTCGGTGGCGATGGCGACCGCGGTCGAATAGCCGATGGCACGCTCGGTGCGGCCGACATCGTTGTCGATGGTCTTGGGGATGCCGACGAAGGGAATCCCCGAAGGCCCTAGGAGCTTGCGCAGGATGGCGAGGCTGCCGTCGCCCCCGACCCCGATCAGCCCGTCGAGGCCGAGTTGCTTCAGCCCCTCGATCATCTCGCCCGAGCGGTCCTTGCGACTGCCGTCGGGCATGGGAAAGGCAAACGGGTTGCCGCGATTGGTGCTGCCGAGGAACGTGCCGCCCTGGCGCGCCAGAGCGGCGCTCAGCCGGTCGGGATCGAGGGTCACGGCCTCCACCGGACGCTCCAGCAGCCCCAGCGTGCCGTAGCGCAGGCCGACGGTCGTCCAGCCATGGCCGTGATGCGCCCGCAGCGCCACCGCGCGAATCGTGGCGTTGAGGCCGGCACAGTCGCCGCCGCTGGTGAGGATGCCGATTCGTTTGGTCATCTGGATACTCCTGGCTGCCGCAGGCACGACAGGTTGAAAGAACCGATCAATCTTGAAGGCGAACGGGACCGGTGCAGGATGCCGGCATGAAGAAGCACTACCACACCTTCGCCGGCTACAATGCCTGGGCCAACCGCCGGCTCTATGAAGCCGCCGCCACCCTCAGCGATGCCGAGTATCGCGCCGATCGCGGCGCCTTCTTCAAGTCGATGCACGGCACGCTCAATCATCTGCTGGCAACGGATCGCATCTGGATGAAACGCTTCACCGGCACAGGCGATGCACCGGACCGCCTCGATGCGATCGTGCATGAAGCGTTCACCGACTTGCGGGCGGCGCGGGTGGTCGAAGATCGGCGCATCGTGGCGTGGATCGGCGGTCTCGACGAGGCCGCGCTCGCCGGTGTCATCCGCTACCGGCGCGTCTCGAGTCGCGAGGAATTCGTACAGGAGCTGATGCCGGCGCTGGATCACTGGTTCAACCACCAGACCCATCATCGCGGACACGCCCATATGATCCTGACGAGCCTCGGCAAGGCCGCCCCCGAACTCGACCTGCTGTTCTACCAGCGCGAGAGCGCCGCCAACCTCGAACGCCGCTGAGCGCTACTGGAGTTCGCAGACCGAGCGCTGGCGGCCGGGGCCCGGCCAGCGCGAATCGCAGATCGCCAGGGTCTCGCCCTCGGTGCCGTAGAGGATGCTGGTCCAGGTCCCGTCTTCCACGGGGCGCACGATCATCGCCGCGAAGTCGCGCAGGCCGACGACCCAGGCCGGCCCCCTGTCGAGTCCGTCCACGCGGATCGGCGCCTTGGGATTCTCCGGCGAAGGCGGCGGCTGCACGTGCGACAGCTCCATGCCGCCGGTGCCGACCGCCAGATGGGGCGGATGCGCCCCCTCGAAGCCGATCGCCTGGAAGCGATGCATATGCCCCGCGATGACGGCGGTCACGTGGGACGGCAGGCCGCGACCGAACACACGATGGACGGCCTCGCGCTGGGTCTCGTTGATGAAGCCGTACGGCGTGAGGCCGATCGGTCCGCCCTTGTCGCGCTTAACCACCGCCCAGATCGGCCGGTGGGTCACCACCCAGGTCGGCGTCGGGTCCTCCGCCAGCATCCGCGCCACGTCACGATACTGCGTGATGTAGGTTTCCAGATTGAACAGCACCGCGTCGGCGGCATTGGCCGAATCGACGGCGATGATGTTGAGGCGCCCGAGCTTCAGGCGGAACGGCGCCGAGGTGTGGGTCGGAAAGGGCATGCCCTCGAAAGGCTGCGCCGGCGGCTTGGGCCAGGCGCCGGGCTGCCAGTCCGGCGGCAGCTGCGGCGGGCACTCCACCTGCCGGTGTCCCGGACCGAGCAGAGGCGACCCGGCATCGAGCAGGTAGAACCAGCCGGGGCCGCCGCGGCTGCAGAGCTCGTGGTTGCCTCGGCTCATCAGCCACGGAGCGGCGACGAGGAGCTTGGCGGCCGGGCGGAAGAAGTCGTCACGCCAGTTGCTCCACCTGTCCGGGTTCGGACTGCCTTCGATGTTCTGGCTCCAATAGGCCGCCCCGATCGGCAGGCTGGCGATGTCCTCGTCATCGAGGTCGCCGGTATCGTAGACGTTGACGCTGAGCGGGGCCGCATAGCCCGTGAGGCTGGGCGGCAGCACCAGGCCACGCTCGGTGCCACGATAGTTGTAGTCGCCGACATGCACGATCAGGTCGGGGCGCTTGTCGGCTTCCTCGTCGGACAGCACGCCGAACGGCCAGACCTTGGCGAAGCCGTCGCCATCGCAATCCTGCGGTTTGTCCTTGGCGGGCCCGCGGCAGCCGCTGTCGCCGATCAGGACGACCCGGCGTGGGGTGTCGAGCGAGACCTTCGGCAGGTCGACGCGACGAGTGCCCAGGAAGACGCTCGCGGCCTCGGCCACCGGATAGCGCGCCTCGCAGACCGTCACCTCGTCGAACTGTCCGCCCGGCGGGCGACGCCGCGGCACCATCGGGATCGTGGCTCCTCCCGCCGTGCGCAGCATCGGACAGGCCATCGTGCGTTCGGCGACGCTGCGGACCATCGGCACCGGCTGGCCGTCGCTGCCTTCGCCCAGGAGCACGAAGGCGAAGAAGTCCGGCACCGCGGTCTGCGCCTGGGCGCCGAAACACACGAGCGTGAAGGCGAGGACGAGCTGGACGATACGCATAGGGTCTCCGGAGGCCCCTTGTAGCAAGTCCGCCGGGGGAATTGGCAGAGAGAAAAACCCCGCTTCCCACGCAGGGCCTTTCCCGTGTCGACGATCGTCTAGAGATCGATCTTGTCGACGCCCCAATCGATGCCGGCGATGTTCGGTAGCTCGCGGCCGTCATCCTTGCCGATCTCGACCTTGATGACCGCCTCGAGCTTGCCGTTCATGGTCGTCAGCAGGTTCGCATGGGCGGCACGGTCGACCGCGAGGTTGTTCACCTCCATCGGGTCGGTCGACAGGTCGAACAGCTCGACATCGTTCCACTTGAACAGCTCGTCGAGGGTCTTCGGGCTGTTGTGGTCGAGCGGCGAGAAGTAGCGCGTGAACCGGTAGCGGCCGTCGAACGTGGACCGCACATGGCCGCGCTTGCGCAGGTCGGGCTTGAAGCCTTCGCGCTTGGACTCCGCCTTCGGATCCTTGCCCGCCATGACCGCCTTGGCGGCGAAGTCGAAGACGGCGGCGTCGTTGCTGGCGAGGCCGCTGTAGGTGAATAGCGTCGCCGGCCGCACCGCGTCGACCGCCTGGCTGCCGGGATTGGCGAGCGCGGCGGACAGGTCGCGGCCCGGCAGCTCCCGGCCCGCGAGTTCGCCCACCTGGCCCGGCTTCACGCCGGCCATCGACAGGAGCGTCGGCACGATGTCGATGTGGCTGGAAAGCGCCTGGCAGGACTGCCCGCCCTTCACGTCGGGATGGACGATCTGGAACGGCAGGTGGTTGGTCTCGCGATAGGCGAACGGTCCCTTGCCGCGCAGCCCATGCGCGCCGGCCATCTCGCCATGGTCGGCGGTGAAGACGATGATCGTGGAGTCGGCCAGACCCAGCGAATCGAGTTCGGCGAACAGCGCCTCCATCGACCGGTCCACGTTGCGGATGCAGTTGATGTAGTAATCGTTGAACCGCCTCCAGCGCACATCCTCAAGCGGGATGTCGCCCAGGATGTAGTCCCAGACGCGATCGAATTCGCGGTGCGCCGCAGGCCGTCCCGGCGCATCGAACGGCTGGCGCAGGGTCGCGGGCACCGGAACGTCCCAGTTGTTCCGGTAGAGCGCGTGCTCCGGCGCACGGGCGGCGTGCAGGCGCAGCTTGCCGCTGTCCTGCACGCTCTCGCCGGGCGCGTCGGTGTTGAAGTACATGACGTCGTGCGGATTGACGAAGCTCACCGTCATGCACCACGGCTTGCCCTGGTCCGAGAGCGGCCGGCCCGAGGTGCGCAGCCAGTTGATGGCGCTGCCGGCGGTGAGATGGTCGTAGCCGTAGCCGCCCAGCGTGTGGCCGATCAGGTCGCCCGGCGAGAAATTGTCGGCGAAGCCGTACTTCTCCATCTCCGCCGTCATGAACGAGCCGATCTCGCGCGTGTCGGTCGCCTTGCTGAGATGCCACTTGCCCTTGTAGGCCGTGTAGTAGCCGGCCTTGCGCAGCATGTGCCCGAGGGTGGGGTGCGCAAGCGGCAGGTCGCGCATCCACGGCACGTCGAGATTCTCGAACATGCCGTTGTCCGGAGTCTGCAGCCCCGTCATCATCACCGAGCGCGACGAGGTGCACATCGTCGCCGGGCACTGGTGATTCGTGAAGGTGACGCCCCGGCTCTGCAGCCGGTCATGCCCGGGCAGCGACAGACCCTGCGGCCACTTCGCGTGATAGCGCTCCTGGTCCGTGAAGACGAAGAGGATGTTGGGGCGGGCACTGCGGCTGCCCGAGGCGGGAACCACGGCCGGCGCCGCCGGTTGGCCCTGCGCCCTCGCGACACCGGCCAGGGCGGGGCCCAGAAGCGAAGCGGCGGCGGCGCCCGTCGCGGCGGCGAGGAGAGCCCGGCGGGCCGGATCCGGCTTGTGTTCCTTGTGAGATGTCATGGTTACGCCCGATACTGAAAGGAACTCCCCCGGAATTGTATGACCCATCCAAAATTGGACGACAAGTGACATTAATTCAATGAAGCTGGAGCCCCTCCCCGACCTCCTGCAGCCGGCACCGCCGGGAACGCGGCTTCCGAAACGGGAGCGCACGCGACGCCTGCTGATCGCCTCGGCGATCGAGGCGTTCTCGCGGCGCGGCGTTGGCGGCACCTCCCTGCCGGAGATCGCCGCCGCCGCCGGCGTGACCATCGGCACCGTGTACAATCATTTCCGCAGCAAGGCCGATCTGGTGAGCGCCGTCGCCATCGAACTGGCCGAGACGATCCGCGCCCGCAGCGCCCCAGGCCGGGCCCAACTCAAGACCGCCACGGAGCAGATGGCGGCCGGCTGCCGGCGCTATCTCGGGCTGGCCGAGACCACGCCGCGCTGGGCGCTGCTGATCCTCGACGTCGCCTCGATCGATCCCGGCTTCCGCAGGACCGTCACCGGCTTCGTGACCACGGAGCTGCGCAAGGGACTGCGCTCCGGCGAGTTCACGGTCGACGATGCGGCGGCGGCGCTCGACCTGGTGATCGGCGCCACCATGGAAGGAATGCGCAACATCGCACTCGGGACCGCCCGCAAGGGCCATGCGGTCCGGGTGACCGAATCCATCCTGCGGGCGCTCGGCGTTCCTGCGGCGGAAGCGAGACGGGCGGCATCAGGTCCCCTGCCGCTGTTCTAGAGGCACTGGGATCCACGACCGGTTTGGAAGGGTTTCACGGGCATTGGTGGGCGCACCAGGGCTCGAACCTGGGACAAGCTGATTAAGAGTCAGCTGCTCTACCAACTGAGCTATGCGCCCCCACTGCCTAGCAGGGTCATTGCCCGGAAGGCGGCGGCTATACCAAGGCTGTTCCGCCTTGTCGATAGCCTCGTTCGAGAGAATTTTCAGGAGCGCCTATCGGGTGCGCGGCAGTTGCGCATCGCGGTAGACGTTGACCCCGATCAGCAGGCCGCATGCGAACATCACCGACAGCAGCGCGGTGCCGCCGTTGCTGACCAACGGAAGCGGCACGCCGACGACCGGCAGCATGCCCATCACCATGGCGGTGTTGATGAACATGTAGAGGAACAGCATCGCCGTGACGCCGAGTGCCAGCAGGCGGCCGAAATGATGCTGGCTGCGGAAGGCGATCGAGAAGCCCCAAACCACCACCAGCGCGAACAGGCCGAGCAGCACGAGGGCGCCGGCCATGCCCCATTCTTCCACGAAGGTCGTGAAGATGAAGTCGGTCTGCTTCTCGGGCAGGAAGTTCAGCGACGACTGCGTGCCCTTCAGGAAGCCCTTGCCGAACATGCCGCCCGACCCGATGGCGATCTTGGACTGGGTGATGTGATAGCCGGCACCCAGCGGGTCGCGGTCGGGATCGAGGAAGGTGAGCACCCGCTTCTTCTGGTACTCGTGCATCAGCGACCAGGCAATCGGCAGGCAGGCCACGGCGCTGATGCCGGCGGCCAGGAACATCCAGATCCGCACGCCGGCCACGAACAGGAGGGCGCCACCGCCCATCAGCACCATCATGGCGGTGCCGAGGTCGGGCTGGACCATCACCAGGCCGACCACGACCAGGATCATGGCGAGCGGCGGCAGCGTGTAGAGGAACTGGCCGGCCTGCTCCCGCCGCAGCCCGTGGTAATAGCGGGCGATCACTAGGATCACCGCCACCTTGGCGATCTCCGAGGGCTGGATCTGGATCGGGCCGAGGACCAGCCAGCGCTGGGCCCCCATGCCGATCTTGCCGATCACGTCGACTGCCACCAGCATCAGCACGGACACGATGTAGATCGGCCAGGCGAGGGTCAGCCAGACCTTGGGGTGGACCAGCGCCACCACCAGCATCAGCGCCAGGGCCGAGCCGTAGCGTACGGCGTGGCGCGCCGCCCAGGGCTCGAAGCGGCCGCCGGCCGCCGAATAGAGCGCCAGCACGCCCACACCGGCGATCGCCGTCAGCACCAGCACGAGGCCCCAGTTGATGCGCCAGATCTTCTCGGCGAAGCCGATCGGCGCCGGGGCGTCCAGCGACGCCGGGCCGCCCATCGAGGCGAGGCTCATCGCGACGCCATCTTCTTGAAGCGGTCGGTGCGGCGCGACGGGTCGCGCTTCATCGTCTCGATCAGCACGTCGCGGCCGATCGGGCCCGCGGTGGCGCCGCCCGCCTGGCCGTGCTCGACGATCACGGCGCAGGCATAGCGCGGATTGTCGACCGGTCCGTAGCAGACGAACAGCGCATGGTGGCGCAGATGCCAGGGCAGCGAGGCCTGGGTGATGCCCATCTCGCGCTCGCGCTCGGTGATGCGCTTGACCTGGGCGGTTCCGGTCTTGCCGGCGAAGGTGAATTCGGGCTGCTTGGCCCGCAGTGCATTGGCCGTGCCATGGCCGGTATTGACCACGTCCGACATGCCCTGGCGGATCACCGCGAGATGCTGCGGATTGAGGCGCAGGGACGGCGCGGTCGGCTTGGTGCGTGGCGCCGGCGGCACCAACTCCTCGCGCGACGTGGCCTTGGCCAGCAGCAGGTTGGGCTGGACCTCGTAGCCGCCGTTGGCAAGGCGCGCGGTCATGATGGCGAGCTGCAGCGGCGTCGCCGTCATGTAGCCCTGGCCGATGCCGAGGTTGAACGTGTCGCCGTGCTGCCAGGCCTTGCCGATCTTCTCCTGCTTCCAGGTGCGGGTCGGCTGGTTCGCCGCCGATTCGCCGGGCAGGCCGAGTTCGCTCACTTTGCCGAAGCCCAGCCGCTGGGCCATGTCGCTCACGCGATCGATGCCCGCCCGCCGGGCCGCCTCGTAGAAGAAGCAGTCGCACGACATGGCGATCGCCTCGGAGACGTTGGTCGAGCCGTGGCCGCCCTTCAGCCAGCAATGGAACTTGATCTTGCCCAGTTCGAGGTAGCCGGGACACGGCAGGCGCGTCCACGGATCG
This sequence comes from uncultured Reyranella sp., assembly GCA_964588065.1. Classification (GTDB taxonomy): domain Bacteria; phylum Pseudomonadota; class Alphaproteobacteria; order Reyranellales; family Reyranellaceae; genus Reyranella. Next base: position 3,871 of record CAZPOS010000138.1, on the reverse strand, counting down.
ATCACCTTGGCCTCGAGCGCGGCCAGGGCCGTGACCATCTTGTAGGTCGAGCCCGGCGGATAGACGCCGGCGATCGCCTTGTTGTGCAGCGGCCTCTGCGGATCGTCGAGCAGCTCGCGCCATTCCGTCTGGGTGATGCCGCGGGCGAAAGTCGAGGGATCGAAGCCGGGCGTCGACACCATGGCGATCACGTCGCCGGTGATGACGTCGAGCACCACAACGGAACCGCTCTGGTGCTCCTTCATCTTCTCGGCGGCGAAGCGCTGGATGTCGAGATCGATGGTGAGCAGCGCGTTGGCGCCGGGCTGGCCCTCGGTGCGGTCGAGTTCGCGCACCACCCGTCCCACGGCGTTGACCTCGACCTGGACGGCGCCGGCCCGGCCGCGCAGCTCGTCCTCGAGCGAGCGCTCGACGCCCTTCTTGCCGAACCGCATGGTCGCGAGCTGGAGCACCGGGTCGTCGCGACCGGCGAGATCCTCGTCGGCGACGCGGCCGGTATAGCCCACGATGTGGCTCATCAGCTCACCTTCGGGATAGTCCCGCGACTGGCCGAGATCGATGAACACGCCCGGCAGGTCGGGCGCGTTGAATTCGAGACGCGCGACCTCTTCCCAGCCGAGATTCTCGCGCACCACGACGGGCTGCGCATTGCGGTTGCGGCGCAGCTCGCGCAGCAGGCGCGCCTTTTCGGTGTCGCCCAGGACCAGGATCTGGTCGAGCCGCTCGACGAGGACATCGACGCCGCGCCCGCGATCCGACGCGGCCATGGCGCGGAAGTTGTTGCGGTTGACCGCCAACGGCCCGCCGGCGCGATCGAAGATCAGCCCGCGCGACGGCGGCAGCAGGCGCATGCTGACGCGGTTCTCCTCGGCCATCGAGGAGAACCGATCGGTCTCGACGACCTGCAGCTGGTAGAGCCGGCCGGCCAGCGCGGTCAGCAGGACGGCCTGCGCCCCGCCCAGCACCAGCGCGCGGCGCGTGAACAGACCGCTGCGCTCGCCGTCGCCTTTTCGGAAATGCTTCATGTCGTGGTCTCACCGGGGCGCGCCGAGCCGCGCGACAGCTCGGGCACGTTCAGCGGGTCGCGGGCACGCACACGGGCGAGCAGCGGGGCCAGCAGCGGGTAGATCACGATCATCACGATATACTGCAACATCGCGGGGATGGGATCGATGGGGGCCCACGTCCACAGGGTGGTGAAGGCCCAGACGAGCGCCACGTAGCCCCAGCACAGAATGCAGAAGCCGATCCACTGGAACAGGAACGGAACGCCCACGAGATAGCGGCGATTGGAGATCACGGCGGCGCGGACCAGGATGAAGCCCAGCGCACTGATGCCGACCGGCGCGCCCGGGCCGCCCAGCAGCAGGTCGAGCAGGACGCCCATGACCAGCAGCAGCATCCCCGGCAGCCGCTCCGGCGTGGCCAGGCTGAACTGGAACACGACCAGGACCGGCAGCAGCGGCAGCGCGTCCGACAGATAGGGCGCGCGCAGCGGCGCCAGGGTCAGCAGCACGAAGAACAGCAGCACCGTCCCCGGGAGCGCCGCACGGCCCCAGCGGTCGAGAATGGCGAGCGTGCTGTCGGTGCGCATGTCAGCGGACCCGCACGCCGGCCGGCGGCGCTGCCGGCGCCGGGGCGCCGGTACCGACCAGGCCGGTCACGCCGTAGTCGACGACCCGGACGAACTCGAGGCGCGAGAAATCGGTGAACGGCCGGACGCGCACGCTGCCGTCGCTGGTTTCGACGACCTCGCCCACCGGGATGCCGACCGGGAAGCTGCCCCCATGACCCGAGGTGATGATGCGGTCGCCGGTCTGCACGCCGGCGATGCTGGGCAGCAGGGTGAGACGCAGCCGGGGCGAATTGTCACCGGCCAGGATTGCCCGCTCGCGGGTGCGCTCGACCAGCACCGGCAGACGGGAATTGACGTCGGTCACGAACAGGACGCGCGAGCTGTTCTCACCGACCTCGGCGATGCGCCCGGCCAGCCCCTCGCCGGTGACGACCGCCTGGCCGGTCGCGACGCCGACCCGACGGCCGACGTTCAGGAGCGCGCCGCGCATATAGGCGTTGACGCTGTCGCCCACGAGCCGGGCGGTGATGAAGGAGGCTTCGGGCCCTTCGCGGAACTTGGCGAGGCTGCGCAGCCCCTCGTTCTCGTTCTCCAGCCGGCGGGCCGCGGTCTGCCACGCGAGCAGGCGAGCATTCTCTTCGCGCAGCCGCGCATTCTCCTCGCGCAGCGAGGCGAACTCACGCAGGTCGGCGATAGCGCGGTTGGCGTAGGCGACCGGCCGGGCGATCGCCTCCAGCACCGGACTCACCATGTCGAGCGCGAGGACGCGGGCATGCTCGACCAGGACGGTGTCGGCCTTGCCGACCAGCATGACGCCGAACGTCACGATCACGAGCAGGCCGAGGGCGAAGCGCTGCACCACCGTGCGCACCTGGCTCGCGACTACCTCGAAGTCGTCCCGGATCGCCATGTCCTGCCCATTCTAACCCAAGAGGGCGGCGGCGCGGCCTGTTAGTACATCGACGAAAGGACGCCGCGCAGTCGTACGATGTTCTCGACAGCATGGCCCGTGCCAAGGGCGACGCAGAGCAGCGGGTCTTCGGCCACCGAGACCGGCAGGCCCGTCGCCTGGCGCAGCACGGTGTCCATGTTCGCCAGCAGCGCCCCGCCGCCGGTGAGCACGATGCCCTTGTCGACGATGTCGGCGGCCAGTTCAGGTGCGGTGTTCTCCAGCGCGACCTTCACCGCCTCGACGATGGCGCTGACCGGTTCCTGCAGGCTCTCGGCGATCTGCCGCTCGGTGATGACCAGCTCCTTCGGGACGCCGTTCATCAGGTCGCGGCCCTTGATCTCCATCGTACGGCCCTCGCCGTCGTCCGGCGGGCAGGCGGAGGCGATGGTCTTCTTGATGCGCTCGGCCGAGCTCTCGCCGACCAGCAGGTTATGATTGCGGCGGATGTAGGCGATGATCGCCTCGTCCATCTTGTCGCCGCCGACGCGCACCGAGCGCGGATAGACGATGCCGCCCAGCGACAGCACGGCCACCTCGGTGGTGCCGCCGCCGATGTCGACGACCATCGAGCCGGTCGGCTCGGTCACCGGCAGGCCGGCGCCGATCGCGGCGGCCATCGGCTCCTCGATCAGCCAGACCTTGCGGGCGCCGGCGCTCTCGGCCGATTCCTGGATGGCGCGGCGCTCGACGGCGGTGGAGCCGGAGGGCACGCAGACCACGATCTGCGGATGGGCGAAGCTGCGCCGATTGTGCACCTTCGAGATGAAGTGCTTGATCATCGCCTCGGCGACTTCGAAGTCGGCGATGACGCCGTCGCGCAGCGGCCGGATCGCCTGGATGTTGCCGGGCGTACGACCCAGCATCATCTTGGCCTCCTCACCGACGGCCAACACCTGGCGCTTGCCGCTCTGGGTGGTGAGCGCCACGACCGACGGCTCGTTCAGAACGATGCCCCGACCCTTGACGTAGACCAGCGTGTTCGCCGTACCGAGGTCGATGCCCATGTCCGCCGAAAATAGACCGATGACGCGCGACAGCATTGAGTTAAGTCTCTGTAATTACGGCGAAATCTTGAAATATCGGCGCCATTCCGAGGTCCGGCATCCAAGGTGCAGCCGGGTTTAGACCGGCAAGGCAAGGCTCGCAAGGCGATTCAAACGGTCGCAGCGATGGTCACCGTTTGTGCTCGTATGGACTTCGCAAAGGCTGAAAAGTTGCGCGCCGCTTGCGTCTCAGCTGCCTTCCAGACGGCGTTCCTGCCGCTCCAGCCAGGCCACGACGTCGGCGCGGCGGCAGTCCCATGGCCACTAGGTCTTTTCGCAAAGACTGGCCAAACGGTGCAG
>CAZPOS010000137.1:0-14091 GCA_964588065.1 uncultured Reyranella sp. | reverse complement strand
ATCTCGCCGGCGACGAGGTCGCCCGGCTTGAAGTCCTTGAACCTGTAGGGGCCGGTGCCGACCGGCCTCAGGTTGGTCGGCGCCTCGCGCGACTTCGCGCCCCTGTAGTCGCCGAACAGGTGCTTCGGGATGATGCAACCGGCCCAGCCGACGAACGTGTCGGCCCAGAACGGGGTCGGCTGCTTGAACCTCACGCGCACGGCATGGTCGTCGACCTTCTCGACCGTGACGTCGCGATAGGAGCCGTTCGACACCGTCGCCGTGGCCGGGTCGCTCGAATACTCCCAGGTGAAGACGACGTCGTCGGCGGTGAAGGGCTTGCCGTCGTGCCAGCGCACGCCTTGCTTCAGCTTCCACACGACGGAGAGGCCGTCGGCCGCCAGCGTGCCGTCCGAGCGGTTGGGGATCGAGGCCGCGAGTTTGGGCCTCAGATTGCCGTCACGATCCCAGGCCGCCAGCGGCTCGTAGAAGATCCGCGACGCGTCCTGGTCCTTGGTGCCGACCGCGAAGTGCGGATTGAGGAGCGTCGGCCCCTGCCACCACATTACCTTGAGCAGCCCGCCGCCCCCGCGCTTCGTGGGCTTATAGACCGGTTTGGACTGCGCCATCGCCAGGCCCGAGAGCGCCAGCAGCTGGGTCGCCATCGGCGCGGTCAGGCCCGCCGCCGTCAGGCGCCGGATGAAGCCGCGGCGCGACAGGCGGCCGGCTTTCACCTTGTCGACGAGACTCCGCAAGCCACGCTCGTTCATCGATGCCTCCATCGCGATCGTCGAAGCTACCCCGGCGCTCCTGCTATGCTGCAAGATGCGTGCAATTCAATGGCAACAGCTCGAGCCGGCGTCGTCAACCGGCACGGGCAATCGAGGATGCAATATGATCGCTTGGAAGAAGGCCACGAGCCTGCGCGCCGCTCTGGCCGCCGCCATCTCCGCCCTCTTTGCGACCGCCTCCCTCGCCGCGGACCCACCTGCCAAGGACTGCAATCAGGTGCAGGACTACAAGGAGATGGTCGAATGCCATACGCGTGACGCGCAAACGACCAACGCCAAGGTCGCGCAAGCATATGAACTCCTCATGAAAAGACTCGGCACCTCGCCCGCCGCGGAAGCGCTCGGCCGATCGCAGGAGGCCTGGCGCGAATATCAAACCAGCTACTGTGCCTTCGTGGCCTTGGCGAACGAAGGCGGGAGCATCGTGCGCCTGACCCGTGCTCTGTGTTCCGCGACCATTGCGAAGGCTCGACTGCATGAGCTCGAGTATCAGGTCGATTGCCGGGAAGGCTTCTCGGGCTGTTTCAAGCCGCGCTGATGCCTTGATTACGTCTCGGGACTGCGCGATACCCGCCCGCCCCTGGCCTTCCACCGGCGGGGTGCGCGGAGGTCCAAACCCCGCGCCATCGACCTTATTCGGAGTCCACATCCATGACCGAGACGACGACCGCCGCGACCGGCGCGCCCAATCCGCATCTCGCCGCCTACGAGGCGCGCGGCCTCAAGGGCCGCATCCTTTCGGGCGTGCAGCCCACCGGCAACCTGCATCTCGGCAACTATCTCGGCGCGATCCGCAACTTCGCGCGCCTGCAGAACGACTACGAATGCCTGTATTGCGTGGTCGACCAGCACGCGATCACCGTCTGGCAGGAGCCGGCCCAGCTTGCCGCGCAGACGCGCGAGATCGCCTCGGCCTTTCTCGCGGCCGGCGTCGACGGCACGAAGCAGATCGTGTTCAACCAGTCGATGGTGCCCGAGCACGCGCAGCTCGCCTGGATCTTCAACTGCGTGGCGCGCATGGGCTGGATGAGCCGCATGACGCAGTTCAAGGAGAAGGCCGGCAAGGACCGCGAAAACGTGTCGCTGGGCCTGTTCGCCTATCCGGCGCTGATGGCGGCCGACATCCTGATCTACAAGGCCACGCACGTGCCGGTCGGTGAGGACCAGAAGCAGCATCTCGAGCTGACGCGCGACATCGCCATCAAGTTCAACAACGATTTCAGCCAGCCCGACTTCTTCCCGATCACAGAGCCGCTGATCTTCGGGGCGGCGACCCGGGTCATGAGCCTGCGCGACGGCACCAAGAAGATGAGCAAGTCCGATCCGTCGGACTATTCGCGCATCAACCTTACCGACGATGCCGATTCGATCGCCCAGAAGATCCGCCGCGCCAAGACCGATCCGCTGCCGATGCCCGACACGCTGGAGGATGCCGAGAAGCGGCCGGACGCCGACAACCTGCTCGGCATCTACGCCGCCCTCGCCGACCAGGAGAAGGATGCCGTGGTGACCCAGTTCGCCGGCAAGCAGTTCTCCGAGTTCAAGACGGCGCTGACGGAACTGGCCGTGACCAAGCTCGGCCCGATCGGCGCGGAGATGCAGCGGCTGATGAAGGACCCCGGCCATGTCGACGGCGTGCTGCGCAACGGCGCCCAGCGCGCCCGCGCCGTCGCCGCGCCGATCCTCGACGAGGTCTACCGCGCGGTCGGCTTCCTCAAGCCGTAGCCGTCAGCCTTCCATGCGCGTGAGGGCCCACTTCACGGTGGTGCCCTCCGGCGGGACCTGGCCGACCAGGACGATCTGCTCGGTGCGACGCACGCGGCCCTCTTCGCCGAGATAGATGCTCTCGGCCAGGCCGATGCCGGCACCGGTCGCGCGCAGCCGCCAGCCGCGGCCGCTGGGCAGCCGCATCAGCACGGCCTGACCGCTCTGCGCCAGGGTCGCCTTCACCGTCGGATGCAGGTGGAAGCGCACGATGTAGCGCCGGTCCGGCACGGTGACCGGTCGGCCCTCGTAGCCCAGGAACGAATCCTCGCCGCGCAGATCGCCGCCGTCGGGCGACAGCCACAGGCGCCGGCGATGGATGATGCCGTAGAGCGAGCGGTAGCCGTCGTGGCACATGTCGAGCCACTGGGCGCCGGCATCGTCGGCCCGATCGATCAGCACGTTGCCGGCGCGATACTCCAGGGCGCCATGGTTGGTGATCTCGGTCGAATTCACGTCGTCGACCACCGCCGTCGAATGCGCGGCCGTGAAACGCATGAAATGCTGCCAGTCGCGCGGCGCACCGGGATAGGTCCCGCAGTTCACGATCAGCCGCTCGTGCGCGGCGCTCATCTCGAAGCTGAGCGTGCCGGCATGGGCGATGCCGTCCATGCCGCGGCCCGGCGGACTGCCGGCATCGGCGATCACCAGCGAGGTGCCGGCGGCCAGCCGCTGGAAACCGCTGGCGAGCGCCATCGCCGGTGCGACTTCGCCCGAACCCGTGCGCGCGAGAACGAGGTCGATCAGCCGACGGTCGCCTTCCCACGTACCGTTGAACAGCGCCAGCCCGCCATCGCCGTGGCGGAAGAAGCGGAGCATCGGCGCCATGCGGTCGATGGCGGCGACCAGCTCGGCCGGCGCGCGCCGCTCGGCCGACGCCAGAGCGGCCCGCACGTCGATAAGATGCCGCAGCACCGTGAGCTGAAGATGGGGCGCGCGTTCGGACACGATGCCGTCGTGCAGCACGTAGCGCTTCACGAACTTCGAGAGCCGCGCCAGCGACTGGTCGAGGCTCTTTTCGAAATGCTTGCCGTCTCGGATGAAGGCGAGATCGGCGAAGATAAGCGCCTTGTACACGGCGACCGCCTCGTGGCCGACCATGCCGCGGCGCGCGACACGGCGCAGGTGCACCCTCTGGCGGCCCAGCGAGAAGACGAAGCGGGCCGCGAAGCCGGAATCGGCCGCCGCCGCCATCCATTCGTAGTGGCGAATCCAGGCGACCATGCGCGCCGCCAGCACGTCGCGCTTCCAGGTCACCGGCGACCAACGCCATTCGCGGTTGGTCCAGTCGTCGACCAGCTTGGCCGCGAGCAGCGCGCCGTGCGGATCGCCGTTGTCGCGCAGGTCGCGCAGCCAGCCGAACCCGTTCAATGCATCGAGCCAGAGGGGGGCGGCCCCGGCGCGCTGCCACGGCGGATCGTCGGACTCGGGCAGGACCGTTCCCACGCTGCCGCTGGCCGCGAACTCGCCGGTCTGCAGAAGTCGCTGGCCGGCCACCGGATCGCCCGGCCAGGCATCGGCGGCGACGGCGAAGAAGCTGCGGGGCGTCGCGTAGCCCAGGGTCAGCGAATAGAGCGACGAGCCGAGGAGCCAGCGGCCGAAGCCGTGACGTTCGCCCTTTGCCGCGGCGGACGGGCGGGTCGGGACAGAGCGGATCGGGCGGGCGCCGGAGACCAGAGGTTCCCCGTGCCGTCGTGTGTCAGCGACCAAGGTCATCTTTTCGTTCTTTGGCCCGGGAGACTCGAGCAGCCGGGCTGTGGAGGGATTTGGGATATTTTAGCCCAGCCCGAGCCCTGTGGCGATGGCCCGGTGGGCCTTGAACGCCGGCTCCTGCATCCCAAATTCATTCCAAGGGAAGGCCCGCATGGGGTTCCCTGCCACTCGCTCCATGGGAGGGGGGTCTTATGAGTCGCGTATCGATGTTCAATTCGCCCTTGTTGCTGGGTTTCGATCAGCTCGAGCGCACGCTCGACCGGCTGGCCAAGAACGCCGAGGGCTATCCGCCGTACAATATCGAGCGTATCGGCGAGAACGGCCTGCGGATCACGCTGGCGGTCGCCGGGTTCACCAGCGACGGGCTGACTATCGAACTCGTCGAGAATCAGCTCACCGTCCGCGGCCGGCAGGCCGATGAAGGCGACAGGGTCTATCTCCATCGTGGCATCGCCGCCCGCCAGTTCCAGCGAGCCTTCATGCTGGCCGACGGGATCGAGGTAACGGGCGCCCGTCTCGACAACGGACTTTTGTCCATCGACCTGGTGCGACCGGTCCTCGAACCCCGCATTCGAACCATCCGCATCGATGCCGGCGGCCCGACCGGCGGTGCGGACCAGACGATCGATATCACCGCGCGTCGCAGCCGCTGAGGCGGGCCGCGTTGACGCTGCCAAGGAGGTAGCCATGGAAAACGATGTTGTGATGTTCACCCCTCTCGCCGACGAGGCGTTCCTGAGCCTGGGCGCCGAGCACATTGCCTATGTGAAGGAGATCAGCCTTCCGGACGGCGCTCACGCCATCGGCATCTTCTCCGCCGACGGCAAACCGATGGCGTCAGCGCCCTCGGTCGAGATCGCCCAAGCGCTGATCCGCCAGCACGAGCTCGAGCCCGCGCTCGTCCACTGAGGAGTATGTCGAAGACCTGAAGGACCGAGGGTTCAGGCCGCGCTCTGCGCCTGGACCGTCTCGATCAGCAGCGCGTAGAGCGCCTCGGCATTGTCGGTCGCCCGCAGCTTCTCGACGAGGCTGCGGTCGCGCAGCAGGCGCGACACCCGCGCGAGGGCCTTGAGATGATCCGCGCCGGCCCCCTCGGGCGTGACCAGCAGAAAGACGATGTCCACCGGACGTTCGTCGATTGCATCGAAATCGACCGGCTGGGACATGCGGGCGAACAGGCCCAGGGGCTTCGTCATGGTCGACAGGCGGCCGTGCGGAATGGCGATTCCGCCACCGATGCCGGTCGATCCCAAACGCTCCCGTTCGAGCAGGCGATCGAACAGCTTGCGCTCGTCGACGCTGAAGAGACCAGACGCACGGCTGGCCAGCTCTGCCAGCAACGCTTTCTTTCCGGTTGCCTTGGCGCTAGCCAGAACGGCATCCGGACCGGTCAGCAAATCGGCGATTTCCACAATGTCACCAATGGGTTAGCGAGCGCGAACTTTGGCGGCCCGGCGAGCGGTGCGCCCCTATAGGCGCCTCCCCCGACCGGGTCAAGCCGTGGTTCGGAAGCACGCTGGCCCCGCCGCGCGCCCGTCAGTCGGCCGAGCCCGTCATCGCCTGGGCGGCGAGGGCGGCGTTGGACACGACCGACGGCAACTGGCGGCTCATGCCCAGGCGACCGAGACGGCGGCGCTCCGCCGAGGACGGGATACGCATGGCCTCGCGGTACTTGGCGACCGTGCGGCGCGCGATCTCGATGCCCTCGCCCTTCAGCAGGTCGACGATGCGGTCGTCGCTGAGCGGCTGGTGGGCGTTCTCGCCGCCCACGAGAAGCTTGATGCGCGAGCGTACCGCCTCGGAGGAAACGACCACGCCCGGCGTGCGCGCCGGCAGCGCCGAGGTGAAGAAGTACTTCAGCTCGAAGATGCCGCGCGGCGTGTTGATGTACTTGTTCGAGGTCACGCGACTCACCGTGCTCTCGTGCAGCTCGGTCGCGATCGCGATGTCGCGCAGCACCAGCGGCTTCAGCGCGCTGACGCCATGGCGAAAGAACCCGTCCTGCTGCCGCACGATTTCGCGCGCGACCTTCAGGATCGTGGTGGCGCGCTGTTCCAGCGTCTTCACCAGCCAGTTGGCCGACTGGAAGCGCTCGGCGACGAAGTCGCGGTCCGGCTTGCCGCGCGCGCCCTTCATCAGCGTCGCGTGGTAGTTGCGGTCGACCAGCACCTTGGGCAGCGCATCGGTGTTCAGTTCGATGTGCCAGCCTTCTTCGCCGGTCTCGGGATCCTTCGCCGGCGTGAGATACAGGTCCGGCTGGACCGGCTGGATCGGCTCGAAGTCGAAGGCCTGGCCGGGACGCGGGTCGAGCGTGCGCAGCTCGGCCAGCATGTCCCGCAGGTCCTCGTCGTCGACGCCGCAGCGGCGGCGGAGCTGGCCCAGTTCGCCGGCGGCGACGAGATCGAGATTGTCGAGCAGAGCCTTCATCGCGGGGTCGAGGCGATTGCGCTCGGCCAGCTGCGCGGCCAGACATTCGGCGACGGTGCGCGCGAACAGACCGGCCGGCTCCATCTGGCGCAGGCGCGCCCAGATCTTCTCCACGACACCGATGTCGGTCGCGACGGCCTCGGCCACGACGGCCGGCTCGATGCGACAATAGCCGGCCTCGTCGAGACCCTCGGCAATCTTCAGGGCAATGCGGCGCTCCGCCGGATCCTGGAACAGGATCTCGAGCTGCTCCAGGACATGGACCGCCATCGACCGTGGGCGCTCGGCCACGAAATCGAGCGCATCGGGCGCATCCTCGCGCTGGCCGGTCCGACTGGCCGCGGCGTCGCCGCCGCGGTCGGCATGTTCGCGGGACCAGCGGTCGTCGGCATCGGCGAGGGCTGGTGCCGCCGCCGCCAAGGCATCCGCCGTATCTCCAGCGGATTCGAGAACCGGGGCTTCGTATTCCGCGGCCGGCCCGTCGTCGGAGGCCCCCTCCGAGAGAAGCGGGTTCTTTTCCAGTTCCTGTTGAATGAATGCCGCCAGCTCCAGGTGCGAAAATTGCAGCAGCTTGATCGCCTGCTGGAGCTGCGGCGTCATTGCCAGGGTCTGGCGTGACGCAAGGATTAGGCTCGGACCGATACGCATGACACCCCACCCCTGAAGGTCGCTGGACCTCCCCGATGGATAGTCTAACGCAAAAACCGTGCCATTGTCAGCACCGGTTTTCTCTCAGTGCGCGAAGATATCTGTTTCGGGCCAACCGGCGATGTCGAGACGCGCCCGCGTGGGCAAGAAAGCGAAGGCGGCGTCGGCCAATTCGCGACGCCCTTCGCGCTCCAGAAGCACGTCCAGCTTGGCCTTGAGCGCATGCAGATGCAGCACGTCTGAAGCCGCGTAGGCAAGCTGCTCGTCCGTGAGGCTGTCGGCGCCCCAGTCCGAGGTCTGCTGTTGCTTGGAGAGATCGACGCCCAGGAGCTCCCGGCACAGTTCCTTCAGCCCGAAGCGATCGGTGAAGGTGCGCACCAGCTTGGCCGCGATCTTGGTGCAGTAGACCGGCTCGCAGCGCACGCCCAGCGAATGCTCGAGCACGGCGATGTCGAAGCGACCGAAATGAAAGAGCTTGAGGACGTTCGGATCGGCGATCAGCGCCGCGAGCCGAGGCGCCTTGGCCGCGCCCTTCGGCGCGCCGCGCGGGATCTGGACCAGATGGGCGTTGCCGTCGCCGGCGGAAAGTTGGACCAGGCAGAGCCGGTCGCGGTGGGGATTGAGACCCATGGTCTCGGTATCGATGGCCACCACCGGGCCGAACGACAGATCCGCGGGAAGATCGCCGCGGTGAAGGCTGATCGCCATTTACAGGGTGCTCCGACTGACCTGCATGGTGCCCAGGAGAAGACTCGAACTTCCACGCCTCGCGGCGCTAGTACCTGAAACTAGTGCGTCTACCAATTCCGCCACCTGGGCACGGCATGCGGTCTAGTGCGGGCGCTGAGTTAGGGCCGTGCCGCGCCGATGTCAACCACGGAGGAGGCTCCGGCGCCAGGTGCCGTCGCGCTTCGCCCTTGAACCTTCATGGGTTTGGGCTATAGGCAGCATCCATGAGCATCAAGCAGGTCACGGTTTTTGGCGGCAGCGGCTTCGTCGGCCGCGCCATCGTGCGGGCACTGGCGCAGGCCGGATACCAGGTCCGCGTGGCCTGCCGGCGCATCGAGCTCGCGGAGCGGATCAAGACCGCGGGCGATGTCGGACAGATCACGATCCTGCGCACCAACCTGCGCATCCCCGCCTCGGTCGCGGCCGCCGTGTCCGGCAGCCAGGCCGTGATCAACGCTTCCGGCATCGCCTTCCAGCGCGGCCGGCAGCGCTACGAGGCCGTCCACGTCGCGGGCGCCCGGGCGATCGCCGACGCTGCCAAGGCGGCCGGCGCGCAGCGTCTGGTGCACATCTCCGGCATCGGCGCCGACCAGCGTAATTCGACCAACAAGTACATCCGCTCCAAGGTCGATGCCGAGGATGCGATCGTCGCGGGCTTTCCGGATGCCACGATCCTGCGCCCGAGCGTGGTCTTCGGGCCCGAGGACGCGATGTTCAACCGCATGGCCCAGATTGCGGCCCAGGCGCCGTTCGTGCCCGTGGTCGGCGACGGCTCGGCGAAGGTCCAGCCGGTTTATGTCGGCGATGTCGGCGCTGCGGCCGTGGCGGTGCTGGCGCGTCCCGAGACGGTCAGGACCGTGTTCGAGCTGGGGGGCCCGCGCGTCTACACCTATCGTGAGATCGCGGCCTTGGTGCTGCGCGAGATCGACCGCCAGAAGCGGATCGTGGGCGTCCCGGCCGGCTGCATGAAGATCGCGGGCTTCTTCGCGGAATTCCTGCCGGTGCCGCCGCTGACCCACGACCAGGTCGACCTGCTGGTGGCCGACAACGTCGCCCGCCCCGGTGCCCCCGGACTGGCCCAGCTCGGCATCGCGCCGACCGCGGCCGAGGCCATCCTGCCGATGTACCTCGACCGCTACCGCATCGGCGGCCGCTACAACCAGCACGCCCCGGCCTGACATCAAATAAAGGCGTCATCGATGGCGCCTATGCTCGCCCAGAGCCATTAGTCGCATTTCGGTATCATTTCATCTAACATTACCGGCGCAATCTGTAATTCGGCAGCAACATCTGTCAATCGAGCGATCATTAGGTCAATAATATTGACTAACGTTTCGCGACATGATTTAAGGGGTCCAACAACGCAGCAAAGGCGCGATCGGCGCGCTTCTTGCGTAATTAAATTTCATAAGTTTGTCCGAGGAGGCCGGGGATGGCCGAGAGGATGCTGAAGTTCGTCGGAACGCCGCAAGCCATGCCCGACAAGCGGCCGGCAGCCGAACGCCGTCGCGACTTCGACGAGATCTATCAGGGCTTCGCCCAGGACAAGGCCGCCGAGCAGGCGGCGCGCTGCTCACAATGCGGCGTGCCCTTCTGTCAGATCCATTGCCCACTGCACAACAACATCCCCGACTGGCTGAAGCTCACCGCCGAGGGCCGGCTCGAAGAAGCCTATGAACTCTCCTCCGCAACCAACAACTTCCCGGAGATCTGCGGCCGCATCTGCCCGCAGGACCGTCTCTGCGAAGGCAACTGCGTCATCGAGAAGGGATTCGAATCGGTCACGATCGGCTCGGTCGAGAAGTACATCACCGACACGGCCTGGCAGCGCGGCTGGGTTAAGCCGATCCAGCCGCGGCGCGAGCGGCCCGAGAGCGTCGGTATCGTGGGCGCCGGTCCGGCCGGCCTCGCGGCGGCCGAGCAGCTTCGGCGCAAGGGCTATCAGGTCGCGGTCTACGATCGCTACGACCGGGTCGGCGGGCTGCTGATCTACGGCATCCCCAACTTCAAGCTCGAGAAGGAGATCGTGCAGCGCCGCGAGACGCTGCTGCGCGACTCTAAGGTCACCTTCCACCTGAACTGCGAGGTCGGGCGCGACGTCTCGCTCGACGAGCTGCGCGCCCGTCACAGCGCCGTGCTGATCGCCACCGGCGTCTACAAGGCGCGTGACATCGCCGCCCCCGGCGTCGGGCTGCCCGGCATCGCGCCGGCACTGGACTATCTCACCGCCTCCAACCGACAGGGGCTGGGCGACATCGTCCCCGGATTCGAAACCGGCGTGCTGAACGCGGAGGGCAAGAACGTCGTGGTGATCGGCGGCGGCGACACCGCGATGGATTGCGTGCGCACCGCCGTGCGCCAGGGCGCGAAGTCGGTGAAGTGCCTCTATCGTCGCGACCGCGCCAACATGCCGGGCTCGCAGCGCGAGGTGAAGCACGCCGAGGAGGAAGGCGTCGAGTTCGTCTGGCTGGCCGCGCCGCAGGCCTTCCTCGGCCAGGAGACGGTGAGCCATGTCCGCACCGTGCGCATCCATCTCGGCATGCCGGACGCTTCGGGCCGCCAGACGCCGCAGGAGATTCCCAACAGCCACGTCAACATCGAGGCCGACCTCGTGCTGATGGCGCTGGGCTTCGATCCCGAGGACCTGCCGGCGGCCATGAGCGCGCCGGATCTCGGCGTCACCGGCTGGAACACGCTGAAGATCGACTGGAAGAGCATGATGACCAGCCTCGACGGCGTCTTTGCCGCCGGCGACATCGTGCGCGGCGCCTCACTCGTCGTGTGGGCGGTGCGCGACGGCCGCGACGCCGCCGAGCGCATCCATTCCTACCTGACGACGAAGGCGCTGGCCGCCCAGCGCATCGCAGCGGAATAGACGATGCTGAAGGTCTACGACTTCACCGGGTCGGGCAACGGCTACAAGGTGTGGCTGCTGCTCTCGCAGCTCGGCCTGCCGTTCGAGCGGATCGAACGCGACATCCTGAAGGGCGAGACGCGCACGCCGGAGTTCCTGGCGAAGAACCCGAACGGTCGCATCCCGACGCTCGAGCTCGAGGACGGCACGTTCCTCTTCGAGTCGGGCGCGATCCTCTGGTACCTGGCCGAGGGCACGGCATTCGCGCCTTCGGACCGGCTGGGGCGGGCCCAGACGCTGCAGTGGATGTTCTTCGAGCAGTACAGCCACGAGCCCTATATCGCCGTGGCGCGCTTCTGGAAGCACTTCCTCGACAAGCTCTCGCCGCAGCAGGAAGCCAACCTGCCCGACATCATGAAGAAGGGTTATGCAGCGCTCGACGTGATGGAGAAGCATCTGGCGACGCGCACCTTCTTCGTCGACGAGCGCTACGGCCTCGCCGACATCGCGCTGTATGCCTACACGCATGTCGCCGACGAGGGCGGGTTCGACTTGTCGCGCTATCCGAACATCGTGGCCTGGATGGCGAGGGTGAAGGCCCGGCCCGGCCATGTCGCGATCGATCACACGTTCTGACCCAGGGAGAAGAAGATGCCGATGATCAACGTTCAGATGTTCGAGGGCCGCACCCTCGAGCAGCGCCGTGCGCTGGCGAAGGAGCTGACCGAGGGCACCTGCCGCGCGCTGGGCTGCACGCCCGACGCCGTGCAGATCATCCTGACCGACATCAAGAAAGAGAACTGGGCCGAGGCCGGCAAGCTGTTCTCCGACACATGACCTTCTGACCGAAAGACCCGTCGCGCTGCCGACCCCCTCCCTGCCTCCCCCGTCTGACGGGGGAGGTGGCCGAAGGCCGGAGGGGGAAAGCCACGGTAAGGATATAGTGCCATGACCACACGTCCCTTCGATGCCGAGCAGTTCGTCCGCGACTACAAGAGCGGGACCGAGAAGCTCACCGCCGCCTATGGCTACAACCCCGCCGCGGAACTCGATTCTTGCGGCGTCGGTCTCGTGGTCGCGCTGGATGGCAAGCGACGCCGCGACGTGGTCGCGGCGGGCATCGATGCGCTGAAGGCCGTGTGGCACCGCGGCGCGGTCGACGCCGACGGCAAGACCGGCGACGGCGCAGGCATCCACGTCGAGATCCCGCAGGACTTCTTCAAGGAATATGTCCGCGATTCGAGCGGTGAGGTCCCGCAGGTCGGCCGCATCGCGGTCGGCATGGTGTTCCTGCCGCGCACCGACCTCGGTGCTCAGGAACGCTGCCGCACCATCGTCGAGACCGAGGTCCTGCGCTTCGGACACACCATCCTGGGCTGGCGTCAGGTGCCGGTCGACATCTCGGTCATCGGCGCCAAGGCCAACGAGACGCGGCCCGAGATCGAGCAGATCCTGATCGGCCGCGGTGACGCGAAGCTCGACAACCGCGAATTCGAGAAGCAGCTCTACATCCTGCGCCGGCGCATGGAGAAGGCGGCGCTGGCCGAGAACATCGCCGAGTTCTACGTCTGCTCGCTCAGCTGCCGCTCGGTCGTCTACAAGGGCATGTTCCTCGCCGAGCATCTCAGCGCCTTCTACCCCGACCTGCTCGACGAGCGCTTCGTCTCGCGCTTCGCGATCTTCCATCAGCGCTATTCGACCAACACCTTCCCGCAATGGAAGCTGGCGCAGCCCTTCCGCGTGCTCGCCCATAACGGCGAGATCAACACCATCCTGGGCAACGTCAACTGGATGAAGAGCCACGAGGCGCGGCTCGAGCACGAGAATTTCGGCCGCTTCATCGAGGACCTGAAGCCCATCGTGCAGCCCGGCGCCTCCGATTCGTCGGCGCTGGACAACGTCTTCGAGCTGCTGGTGCGCGGCCATCGCAACCTGCCGATGGTCAAGACGATGATGATTCCCGAGGCCTCGGCCACGAATCCCAACGTGCCGGCCGCTCATCGCGCCATGTACAACTACGTCAACGGCGTCATGGAGCCGTGGGACGGGCCGGCCGCCATCGCCGCCGTCGCCGGCAAGTGGGCGCTGGTCGGGCTCGACCGCAACGGCCTGCGCCCGATGCGCTACGTCATGACGTCGACCGACCTGCTGATCGCCGGCTCCGAGGCCGGCATGGTGCCGCAGGACGAGGCCAGGATCGTCGAAAAGGGCCGCCTCGGTCCCGGCGAGATGCTGGCCGTCGATATGGACCAGCCCAAGGTCTACAAGGACCGCGAGCTGAAGGACATGCTCGCCGCGACGCACGACTATGCGAGCTGGACGACGCGCACGGTCGAGCTCGATTCGCTGATCCGCCAGGATGCGCCGGCGGCCGAGCATTTCGCCGCCGACGAGCTGCGCCGCCGCCAGTTTGCGGCCGGCTGGTCGATCGAGGACCTCGAGGCCATCCTTCATCCCATGGTCGAGGACGGCAAGGAGGCGGTCGGCTCGATGGGCGACGACGCGCCGCTCGCGGTGCTGAGCGATACCTATCGCGGCATGCATCACTACTTCAGGCAGAACTTCAGCCAGGTCACCAACCCGCCGATCGATTCGTTGCGCGAGCGCAACGTGATGACGATCCGCACCCGGCTGGGCAATCTCGGCAACATTCTCGACGAGACGCCCGACCAGAGCGAGATGCTGTCGCTGCAGTCGCCGATCGTGCTCAACGCCGAGTTCGAGGCGATGCGCAAGTACATGGGCGACACGGCGGCCCGCATCGACTGCACCTTCGACCCGAAGGGCGGACTCGACGCGATGCGCCAGTCCTTCGAGCGCATCTGCAAGGAGGCCGAGGACGCCGTGCGCAGCGGCTGCCTGCACATCGTGCTGACCGACGCCAACATCGGCCCCGACCGCGCGGCGCTGCCGATGATCCTGGCGGCCGGGGCCGTGCACTCCTACCTGGTGCGCCAGTCGCTGCGCACCTTCACCTCGCTGAACGTGCGCTCGGGCGAATGCCTCGACGTGCACTATGTCGCCGTCATCATCGGCGTCGGCGCGACGACGGTTAACCCCTATCTCGCCGAGGAGACGATCGCGGCCCGCCACGCGCGCGGTCTGTTCGGCAAGCTGTCGCTCGGCCAGTGTCTCGCCAACTTCAAGAAGGCGCTGGACGAGGGGCTGCTGAAGGTGATGTCCAAG
>CAZPOS010000136.1:0-14225 GCA_964588065.1 uncultured Reyranella sp. | reverse complement strand
AACCATCCGGGGGATCCGGCCGCCGGCACGCGTACCCTTCGCTTCGGCCGGGAAGTCTTCGTCGAGCGCGACGACTTCATGGAGAACCCGTCGAACAAATTCTTCCGACTGGCAGTGGGGCGGGAAGTGAGGCTGCGCTACGCCTATCTCGTCACCTGCCGCGAGGTGATCAAGGACGCCGACGGCAACGTGGTCGAACTGCGCTGCACCTACGATCCCGCGAGCCGCGGCGGGAACGCGGCGGACGGTCGAAAGGTAAAGGCGACCCTCCACTGGGTATCCGGCCAAGATGCCCGTCCGGCCGAAGTCCGCTTGTACAGCACGCTCTTCAACCGCCCTGCCCCGGGCGCCGGTGGCGATCTCGATGCCGACCTGAACCCGGGCTCGCTCGAAGTCCTGTCGGGCGCGCTGCTGGAGCCCTCCTTGGCGGAGATACCTGAAGGCCAAGCGGTGCAGTTCGAGCGGCTGGGCTATTTCTGCCCGGACCTCGCGAGTCGGTCGACTGCTCTGGTGTTCAACCGGACGATCGAGTTGCGGGATACTTGGGCAAAGGTGCAGGTCCAGAGTTAGGGATAGCACTGCCGCGCGGCGAGGCAGATTGGCGTCCGCAACCGGATAGATCGGACCGCGCGATGCCGTCACGTTCCACCCATGAGCGCGCGCGTCTGGTTCTGGTTGCTGTCGCTGTCCGTCCTGTGGGGCGGCTCGTTCTTTTTCGCCAAAGTGGCCGTTGGCGAGTTGCGCCCGCTAACGGTGGTCTTCGGTCGCGTCGCCCTTGCAGCATTCGCACTGAATCTGTCGCTCTGGCTGACCGGTCAGAGCATCTTCCGGCGCGAAACGCCCTGGGCCGCCTTCATGATCATGGGGTTGCTGAACAACCTGGTCCCCTTCAGCCTGATCTTCTGGGGCCAGACGCAGATCGCCTCGGGCCTCGTCTCCATCCTGAACGCCACGACGCCCCTGTTCACCCTGGTCGTCGCCCATCTCGCGACCCGGGACGAAAAAATGAACGCCGCCAGACTGGCCGCCCTGCTGGTCGGTGTCGCCGGCGTGGCCGTCTTGGTCGGTCCGGATCTGCTGATCGGCGATCGGTTGGGAAGCATGGGCCAGCTCGCCTGCCTGGGCGCTGCCTTCTCCTATGCTTTGGCCGGCGTCTATGGACGCCGGTTTCGGGCAATGGCGGTTTCGCCGTTGCAGGCGGCGTCGGGACAGCTCACCGCCAGCACTTTGTTGATTCTGCCGATCATGCTGATCGTCGATCGGCCGTGGCTTCTCCCGGTACTGCCCGGCGCGACGACATGGGCAGCGCTTACTGGTCTTGCCCTGCTTTCCACCGCCCTCGCATACATCCTGTATTTCCGCATTCTTGCGGCTGCCGGGGCGACGAACCTGCTGCTGGTAACATTCATGATACCGGTCACCGCGATCCTGCTCGGCGCACTGGTGCTCGGCGAGCGGCTGGCGTCACGTCACTTCGCCGGGATGGTCCTGATCGGCCTCTCGCTGGCCGCGGTCGACGGCCGGATCCTGCGTTTTCTACGTCCCGCGAAATAGCAGCGCGGCTGTTCAATTGCGCCTTCTTTAGGGGCTTGTTAGGGTGCCGCCGAACCGGCGAACGGCACCCCGGCGGGTGCGCGCGCCTTGCTTGAATCGAGCCTGGAAAAGAGTTCACCCGATGGCCAAATCGACCGCGACGCTGACCGACAACGAAACCGGCAAAACCTACGAGATGCCGATCATCCACGGCACCCTCGGACCGCGCCTGGTGGACGTTCGCAAGTTCTACGGCGAGTCCGGCATGTTCACCTACGATCCGGGCTTCACCTCGACCGGCTCGTGCGGTTCGAAGATCACCTACATCGACGGTGACGAAGGCCTGCTGCTCCATCGCGGGTACAACATTGCCGAACTCGCCGAGCAGAGCGACTTCATGGAGGTCGCCTATCTCCTGATGAAGGGCGAGCTGCCAAACAAGGCGCAGAAGGACAAGTTCGTGAAGGACATCACGAACCACACGATGGTTCATGAGCAGCTGAGCCAGTTCTACCGCGGCTTCCGCCGCGATGCCCACCCGATGGCGATCTGCTGCGGTGTCGTCGGCGCCCTCTCCGCCTTCTATCACGACTCGCTCGACATCCACGATCCGCACCAGCGGATGGTCGCCTCGTATCGCCTGGTCGCCAAGATGCCGACCATCGCGGCGATGGCATACAAGTACTCGGTCGGTCAGCCGTTCGTTTATCCGCGCAACGACCTCTCTTACGCCGCCAACTTCCTGCGCATGATGTTCTCGGTTCCGGCCGAGGAGTACGAGGTCAATCCGATCGTCGAGAAGGCGATGGACCGCATCCTCATGCTGCACGCGGACCACGAGCAGAACGCCTCGACCTCGACCGTTCGCCTCGCGGGCTCCTCGGGTGCCAACCCCTTCGCCTGCATCGCGGCCGGCATCGCCTCGCTGTGGGGTCCGAGCCATGGCGGCGCCAACGAGGCCGTCATCAACATGCTGCACGAGATCGGCGGCAAGCAGAACATCCCGGGCTTCCTGTCGCGCGTGAAGGACAAGGCCGACCACACCCGCCTGATGGGCTTCGGTCACCGCGTCTACAAGAACTACGATCCGCGCGCCAAGGTCATGCGCCAGACCTGCCACGAGGTCCTGACCTCGCTGGGCATCACCCACGATCCGCTTCTCGAACTCGCGATGGAAATGGAGCAGATCGCCCTCAAGGACGACTATTTCGTCTCCAAGAAGCTCTATCCGAACGTCGATTTCTACTCCGGCATTATTTTCCGGGCGATCGGCATCCCGACCTCGATGTTCACCGTTCTCTTCGCGGTGGCTCGTACGGTCGGCTGGATTTCCCAGTGGAACGAGATGATCGAGGATCCGGACCAGAAGATCGGCCGTCCGCGTCAGCTCTACAACGGCCAGACAGAGCGCCCGTACAAGCCACTTCACATGCGGGGCTGAAATCGCTGTCCGGGAGGGAAGCGAGAAGCACATGGCAAGATCATCGTTCGGGCCGCGCCAGGGGGAAACATCCTGGGCGGCCACCCAGATACCGAAGGCCCAGCCGCGCATCGTCCGGGTGGGTCGTCCGGCGAATGACAATTTCCGCCCCCGCGGCGTGCGGACATGGCTGCTCGTTGCAGGCTTCGCGGGCGCGCTACTGGCCTTGGTGGCCGCGAACTGGCGGTTCTTCTAGCAATTGCAGTTCCGAACGAGATAAGGCCCGCGATGCGGGCCTTTTGCGTGAGTTCGAGATCACCCGAAACTCGTGGGGTCTGCCTTCGACGCTCTCGGACATCGCCAAAGGCAATGTCCTGTCGCTCCTCGGGCTGGGCTTCGCTCAGGCCTATCAGCCCTTCCGCTCGATCAGCTCGATCTTGTAGCCATCGGGATCTTCGACGAAGGCGATGACGGTGGTTCCGAATTTCACCGGACCGGCCGGGCGCGTGACCTTGCCGCCCGCCTTGGTGACGTCCTCGCAAAGCTTGTAGACGTCGGGCACGCCGATCGCGAGATGGCCGAAGCCGGTGCCGATCTCGTAGGGCTTCTCCTGGTCCCAATTGTGGGTCAGCTCGACGACGCAATGCTCGGGCTCGTCGCCGTAGCCCACGAAGGCCAGGCTGTACTTGCCGTCAGGCACGTCGCGCTTGCGCAGCAACTTCATGCCGAGGGCGCCGGTGTAGAAGGCCAGCGACTTGTCGAGATCCAGGACCCGGATCATCGTATGCAGCATGCGGA
This sequence comes from uncultured Reyranella sp., assembly GCA_964588065.1. GTDB lineage: Bacteria > Pseudomonadota > Alphaproteobacteria > Reyranellales > Reyranellaceae > Reyranella. Next base: position 10,474 of record CAZPOS010000136.1, on the reverse strand, counting down.
AATTGGACTGGGTATCGGGCATCATCCCCTCCCTGCTCTTCGGCGGTTCACCGGTCGCGGATCATGGCGGCGAACGTCGCCTCCGCCGCAACCTTGCCATCGACGATCGCCTTGCCTGAAAACTTCCAGACATTGGCCCGGCTCTGCATCTTCGTCACGTGCAGCTCAAGACGGTCACCCGGCACGACCGGGCGGCGGAACCTCACGCCGTCGATCGACATGAAGTAGACCAACTTGCCTTCAGACTGCGACCCGAAGGTCGAGACGACGAGGACACAGGCGGTCTGGGCCATGGCCTCGACGACGAGGACACCGGGCATCACCGGTTCGGAGGGGAAATGCCCCTGGAAGAACGGCTCGTTGATGGTGACGTTCTTGATGCCCACCGCGCTCTGGTCGAGCTGCATGTCGATCACGCGATCGACCATCAGCATCGGGTAGCGGTGCGGAATCATCTCGAGGATCCGCTTGATGTCGACGGAGGTCGCCGCGGCCGGGCTGCTGTTCTCGATCTGGACGTTCATTGGTCGTGGCCTCCCCGCTCAGAAGCGCGTGCCAAAGCTGAAGCGAATGGCCTGCTGCTTGTCCCACGACTCATATTGCAGAGGTATCGCATAGTCGATCCGGATCGGTCCGAAAGGCGAAATCCACTGGACGCCGACACCGGTCGAGACACGCATGAGCTGGCTGGTCAGCACCGAGGCCAGACCATAGCTCTGGGCCTGGACGCCCCAGAGCGAGCCGACGTCGACGAATGCCTTGCCGAGCAGTCCCACTTCCTTGGGAACCATCGGCAGCGGGTAGGAAAGCTCGGTCGTGCCCGTATAGTAGAACTGACCGCCCAGCGAATCGGTCGTATTGGCGTCGCGAGGGCCGATACCGCCGACGGCGAAGCCGCGCAGCGTATCGCCGCCGATGAAGAACAGGTTGTTCAGGCGGATGTAGGAGTTGCTGAACGGAAAGACCAGGCCCGCCGATCCGCCGACCGACAGCACCACATCCTCGAAGAGCGACTTGTAATAGACCGCGTCCGCGGTCGTGCGAATGTACTGCTCGGTCCCGATGAGACCCGCCGCCGCGATCGAATTGCGCACCATCCAGCCCTTGGTGGCGTTCAGGCGCTGGTCACGGGTGTCCCAGATCAGCGTCTCGGACAGTTCGGAGACGACCTGCGTACCCTGGTTCTGCTGGATGATCGGGGACGCCCAGTACTGGACGTTGTAGATGTCGGTCTGGCGTAGCGTGTAGCGAACCAGCTGGCGAATATCCTCCGAGTAGGCCCAGCCGGCGCGCAGCGCGAAGCCGACGCTCCGGTCGCTGTAGCTCGCGATGTTCTGGCGATCGTTCGACGTCCGGAAAATATCGAAACCGGCCGAAAGCTGCCGATCGAGGAAATAGGGTTCGGTGAATCCCAGGTCGATCGAGGTGCTCAGGGTGCCGATGGACAGGCCGAGGCGCCCTTCCTGACCCTTGCCGAGCAGGTTGCGTTCCTTGATCGAAATGTCGCCGACCACGCCTGCGGTGGTCGAATAGCCGGCGCCCAGCGAGATTTCACCTGTGCTCTGCTCGACCACCTGAACTTCCAGGTTCGTCTTGTCGGGTGCCGAGCCCGGCGCCGCGGCCACGTCGACTTTCTCGAAGAAGCCGAGATTGCGGAGGCGCTGCTGGCTGCGACGCACCTTGGCGGTGCTGAAGGCATCACCTTCGGCGAGGCGGAACTCACGCCGGATGACCTTGTCGAGCGTGCGCGTGTTGCCGGAAATGTTGATGCGCTCGACGTAGACGCGCGGTCCTTCCTGGACGTCGAAGGTCACGTCGACGGTGTTGTTGTCCCGGTTGCGCCGGATGTTCGGGCGCACGTCCACAAAGGCGTAGCCGAGCGAGCCGACAGCCTCGGAAATGTTCGAGACCGACTTTTCGACCTCGTCGGCGTCGTACCAGTCGCCTTCGGCGATGGTGAGGAAGGACTTCAGCACGTCGACATTGAGCCCCTGGAAGCGGCTGGTGACGTCGACTTTGCCAAACTTGTACCGATCGCCCTCGCTGATCGTGAAGGTGATGAAGAAGCCTTCGCGATTGGGCGCGAGTTCGGCGACGGCGGAGACCACTCGGAAATCGGCGTAGCCTTCGGACAGGTAGAACTTGCGGAGAAGCTCACGGTCGAGGTTCAGCCGGTCGGGATCGAACCGGTCGTCGGAGGTGAGGAACCGCCACCAGGCGCTCTCGGTCGTGCGGATCTTGCCTCGGAGCGTGCCGTCGCCGAACGCCTCGTTGCCGACGAAGCTGATGCGCTTCACGCCCGTGACATCGCCTTCGTTGATCTCGAAGACGACGTCGACGCGGCCCTGCTCCAGCCTGATGATCTTCGGCTCGACCGAAGCGTTGTAGCGGCCGCTGCGCCGATAGATGGTCAGGATGCGGTCGACGTCCGCCTGGGCGCGCGCGCGGGTGAATACCTGTCGCGGCTGCGACTGCACTTCATCCCGCAGCTTGTCGTCGTCGATCTTCTTGTTTCCCTCGAAGGCGACGCGATTGATGATCGGGTTTTCAGTGACCTTCACGATCAGGGTCGCACCCTGCATCTCGATCACGACGTCCGAGAACAAACCCGTCGCGAACAGTGCTTTGAGGGAACGGTCGGCCGCGGCGGCATCGAACGGTTCGCCGACCTTGAGCTGCAGATACGACCGGATCGTCTCCGGCTCGGCACGGACATTACCCTGGATCTGAATCCCGGAGATCGCACCGCCGACAGCAGCGCCGCGCTGCGCGTGTGCAGGGGCGGTGAAGGCCAGGATTGCAAAGATGGCCAGTACGGCCCAACGAACGATCAAACTTCCCCCCGGCGCCAGTCAGCCCTGCCGATGGTCAAAGACGCGAACGCAGCTTTCTAGACCGGCCAAGGGGCGTAGGCCACCCCTTTTGTCCCCCGTTCCGAAGTCGCGCCAGCGCATCAACTCAGCGCAGCAAAAGCTTGATGTCATTGAACGTTGCGATCAGCGCCATGCCGATCACGAGCGCGAACCCGAGCTTCAACCCGACCTCCTGCGCGCGCAGGCTGAGCGGCTTGCCGCGCACCGCCTCGTAAGCGTACATCGCGAGATGACCGCCATCGAGCATGGGGACCGGCAAGAGGTTGAAAATGCCGAGAACCACGGACAGGGCGATCACAAGATTGAGGATTCCCGCCCATCCCGCGTATGAGGCCTCTCCCGCCGCCTTGGCGATACGGATCGGCCCCCCCAGTTCATCCACAGGGCGGGCGGCCGTCAGGATCTGGCCCATCGACGTGTAGAACATCGACGTCATCCCCCAGACGGCGCGCACGCCCGCGCCCATGGCCCCGATCACGCCATGGTCACGGAGTTCCGTGACGGCTGCGGGACGTATGCGCAGACGGCCGACGATCTGTTCCTTGCCGGCGCAATCGACCACCTTGTCCACGATCGGGACGACGGTCGTCTCTCCGAACCGGCCGTCGCGCTCGTACTTGACGGTCACGGGGTCGCCGCCGCGACTGCCGATCAGTTCAGGAATCCGGGAAAAATAGTCGACGGGCTTTCCATCGATCGCAACCAGGAGATCGCCGACCTTCAGGCCCGCTGCCTCGGCCGGGCTGTTGGCCGTGAAGCCGCCGACGACCGGCCGGATATACTGGTCGATCCCGAGATCGCCGTAGCGCAGGGTGTTGTTGTAGCGGTCGGTGCGCTCGCAGTACTGCGGCTGGATCTCGCCGTGTAGGAGTTGGTTGCCGCGGCGATACTCGACCGGCATCGGCTTGGCCCAGTAGAGGAACTGGGATTCCTGGATATCCTCGTAGCGGTCGACGCGCTTGTCGGCGAGACGCACGATTTCGTCACCCGAGCGCAGGCCTGCGCGGGCAGCCGGGCCGTCGGCCTGCACGGCGACGGTCGCCGGCGTGTAGGGCTCGCCTGCGAAGAAGTAGACGCCGGTCAGCAGCACGAACGCGAACAGAAGATTGGCGACCGGGCCACCCAGCACAACGGCGGCGCGAGCATAGAGCGGCTGGCTGAAGAATGCCCGCCGGCGGTCACCAGGCGACAAAGGCTCGTCGGTCGGCGTGGCGCTGGTGGCGTCGCTGTCCCCGAGAAACTTGACGTAGCCACCGAGCGGGATGGCCGAGATCTTCCATCGGGTGCCGTTGCGGTCGGTCCAGCCGAAGATCTCGGGCCCAAAGCCGATCGAAAAGACTTCCGCATGGATGCCGAAGCGACGGCCGACCCAATAGTGACCGTATTCGTGGACGAACACGAGCAGTGTCAATACGAGGACGAAGTACGGCAGATACGTCGTAAACAGGCTGACCATGCTCTGCATGCCCTACTCGACCTCACTTCTCACGACACTTCAACCATTCTGCACCCGAGTCCGGCAGAGTTCTTCCGCCAACCTGCGGGCCTCGAGATCGGCCGCCTCGACCTGCTGCAGGCCCTCGACCGGTTCCGCGAGGCCCTTCCACCCTGACATCACGTCCTCGACGATCCGCGCGATGTCGAGGAAGCGAATCCGGCGGGCCAGAAAAGCTGCAACGGCCGCCTCGTTCGCCGCATTCAGGACGATCGGGGCATACCCGCCGGTGACCAGAGCTTCTCGAGCCAAGCGTAGAGCCGGAAAGCGGCCGGAATCGGGCCGCTCGAAGGTCAGCGCCGGAATGCCCATGAAATCGAGCTTCGCGGCCGGACCGTCGATGCGCGACGGCCAGCCGAGTGCATGGCTGATCGGGATGCGCATGTCCGCCGTCCCGAGTTGGGCCAGCACCGACCCGTCGCAATAGGCGACCATCGAATGGATGACCGATTGCGGATGCACGACGATGTCGACCTGCCGTTCCGGCAGTCCGAACAGGAACTGTGCCTCGATCAGCTCGAGCCCCTTGTTCATCATCGTGGCTGAATCGATGGAGATCTTGGCCCCCATGTCCCAGTTGGGATGGGCCAGCGCCTGCTCCGGCGTCGCCTCGGCCATGTCGGCCAACGACCAGTTGCGGAACGGCCCTCCCGAGGCGGTCAGGATGAGCCGGTCGATCGCCCGATGCTGGTCGGGTTCGAACACCTGGAAGATCGCGTTGTGCTCCGAGTCGACCGGCAGGAGCACGCCGCCCGAATGCTCGATCGCGTCCATCAGCAGGCGGCCGGCACACACCAGCGCTTCCTTGTTCGCGAGCGCCACCATCGCTCCCCGCCGCGCCGCCGCGAGGGTCGGTGCGAGGCCGGCGAATCCGACGACGGCGGCCATCACCCATTCCGCCGGGCGCGCCGCCGCTTCGACGACAGCCTCGGGGCCGGCCGCGACCTCGATCGAGGTGCCGGCCAGGGCATTCTGCAGCGCGTGAAATTGTTCGGGGTCGGCGACCACCGCCAGTCGCGCCCGCAGCCGGCGTGCCTGCTCGGCCAGCAGTTCCACCGAGCGCCGGGCCACCAGCGCCTCGACGCGATAGCTGGCGGGATCGCGGGAGATCAGGTCGACGGTGCTCTGGCCGACCGAACCGGTCGAGCCGAGGATCGTCACGCGACGCGGATTCTCAGGCGACGGCGCGACCCATTTCTTCATGTCCATGGCCATGCGCCACCGGCGACCAGGCGCGCGATCGCCACCGCCACGAGGACGGCCATGAGGCCGTCGATGCGATCGAGCAGACCACCGTGGCCGGGAATGAGCCGGCCGCTGTCCTTGACCCCCGCTCGCCGCTTCGCCGCGGATTCAAGCAGGTCCCCCGCCTGCCCGACGACCGCGAGGGCCGCGCCGGCGATCGCGAGATGAACGGTTTCGCCCAGACCGAACACGTAACCGACCGCCGCACTCGCGACGGCCGCCCAGGCCATCCCGCCGATCAATCCCGACCAGGTCTTGCCCGGGCTGATGCTCGGCGCGAGCTTGGCGCCACCCGCCGTGCGCCCCACGAAATAGGCGCCGATGTCGGTGGCCCAGATGCAGGCGAGCACCCAGAGGATGGTTTCCCGACCCGAGCCCGGCTGATGGCGCAGCCACAGCAGCGCGACCAGCGCCGCCAGCCCATAGAGGCAGGCGAGGATACGCAGGACCGGCGCACCCCGGGTCAGGCGCGACCATTCGAGGACCATGATGGGCGCAGCGATCGCCGCCACCAGGTCGATCCAGGGGAAGCCGAACCAGACCGCGGCCAGCAGCAATGGCCCCAGGACCAAGGCCGAGACCGCCCGCAGCAGCAGGCCGCCGAAGCGCCCGCCGCGCGCCGGGGCCTTACTTTCCGATGCCGCCATAACGCCGCTCACGCCCGCGGAACTCCACGATGGCGCGTTCCAGGTGTTCCTTGCCGAAGTCCGGCCATAGCGTGTCGACGAAAACCAGCTCCGAGTATGCACATTGCCAGAGCAGGAAATTGCTGATCCGCTGCTCGCCGCTCGTGCGGATGAGCAGGTCCGGATCGGGCAGGCCTGCGGTCAGGAGCTCACGCTCGAAGCTTGCCTGATCGATGGCGTCCGCCGTGATCTCGCCGGCCGCCACGCGCTTCGCCAGACGCCGAGTCGCCCGCAGTATCTCGTCGCGCGCGCCGTAGTTGATGCAGATGTTGACGTCGATCCGCGTGTTGCCCGCCGTCATGCTCTCGGCTTCGGCGATGTCGCGCACGATATCGGGGGCCAGTCCTTCGCGGTTGCCGATGACCCGGAGCCTGGCGCCGTTCTTGCGCAGCTCGTCCAGTTCGCTGCGCAGATAATGACGCAGCAGGCCCATGAGATCGGCCACCTCGTCCGCCGGCCGCGCCCAGTTCTCGGTCGAGAAGGCGAACAGCGTCAGGACGGGTATGCCCAGCTCGCCGGCACCGCGCACGACGCGGCGGACCGCATCGGCTCCCCGGCGATGTCCCGCCACCCGGGGCAAACCACGCGCCTTCGCCCATCGGCCGTTGCCATCCATGATGATGGCGACGTGCTGGGGTCCCGCCCCGGCGTCGGGATTGGCGGGCAACGGCGCCGTGGGCATCAGACCGTCTTGATCTCTTTTTCCTTATGAGCCAGCGCGTCGTCGACCAGCTTCACGAATCGGTCGGTCAGCTTCTGCACCTCGTCGGCCTTCTGGCGATGCTCGTCTTCCGAGATCTTGTGGTCCTTCTCGGCCTTCTTGAGCGAGTCCATGCCGTCGCGCCGCACGTTGCGCACGGCGACCTTGCCCTGCTCGGCATACTTGTGCGCCAGCTTGGCGAGTTCGTTGCGCCGCTCCGTGGTCAGCTCAGGGATCGGAATGCGGATCATCTGGCCGTCCGGAGACGGGTTGAGGCCGAGGCCGGCCTCGCGGATCGCCTTGGCGGTCGGCGTCACCAAGCCCTTGTCCCACACGCTGACGGTGAGGAGGCGCGGCTCCGGCGCGCTGACGGTGCCGACCTGGTTCAGCGGCATGCGCTGGCCGTACGCTTCGACCATCACGGGATCGAGCAGGTTCACCGACGCGCGGCCCGTGCGCAGGCCCGCAAATTCCTTCTTCAGCGCATCCATGGCGCCATGCATGCGCTTCTCGAGCTCGTTGAGGTCGGCAGACATGTTCAGGCCTCGTTCTTGATGATCGTGAAGGTCCCCTCGCCGCGCATCGTCGATGCGAACGCGCCGGGCTTGTGGATGTCGAAGACGATGATCGGAATGCGGTTCTCGCGGGCGAGCGAGATGGCCGAAGCGTCCATGACCTGCAGGTCACGGGCCAGTACTTCGAGATAGGTGAGCGTATCGTAGCGCTCGGCGTTCTTGTCCTTGAGCGGGTCGGCCGAATAGACGCCGTCCACCTGGGTGCCCTTCAGCAGCGCATCCGCGCCCATCTCCGCGGCGCGCAGGGCTGCCGCGGTGTCCGTCGTGAAGAAGGGATTGCCGGTGCCGGCCGCGAAGATCACGACCCGCCCCTTCTCCATGTGGCGCACGGCGCGACGCCGGATGTAGGGCTCACACACGGTGGTCATCGGGATCGCGGACTGGACGCGCGTCTGCAGGCCCTGACGCTCCAGCGCGCTCTGCATGGCCAGCGAATTGATCACCGTCGCCAGCATGCCCATGTAGTCGCCGCTGGCCCGGTCCATGCCCGAGGCTGCACCGGACACACCGCGGAAGATGTTGCCGCCGCCAATCACCAGGCAGACTTGCACGCCCATGTCGTGCACGGCCTTCACTTCCTGTGCGACCATACTCACCATGTCGGGGTCGAGACCGTATTCTCGATTCCCCATGAGCCCTTCGCCAGAGAGCTTGAGAAGGACGCGGCGATATTGGGGGCCCGACGGCATCAGATGCCTCTGATTGGTTGCTCTTGGGCGCGCGGACCCAGTCCGCGCGCCGGTGGAGTTCAATACTACTTCTTGAGCTGGGCAGCCACCTCGGCCGCGAAGTCCTCGTTCTTCTTCTCGATGCCCTCGCCCAGGGCGAAGCGCAGGAAGCCCACCAGGCGGACCGGCGCGCCGACCTGCTTGGCGGCATCCTCGACCACCTTGGAGACCTTGGTCTTGCCATCGATCACAAAGGCCTGTTCGAGCAGCACCACTTCCTGGTGGAACTTGCGCAGACCGCCCTCGACCATCTTGGCGACGATCTCGGCCGTCTTGCCCTGCTGGCCGGCCTTCTCGGCGAGCACCGCGCGCTCGCGCTCGATCGCTGCCTGGTCGAGGTCGGCCACGGTGAGCGACTGCGGGTTGGTCGCCGCCACGTGCATGGCGAGCTGCTTGGCGAGCCCGCCGAGCTTGGTCTTGTCGCCGGTGGACTCCAGCGCGATCAGCACGCCGATCTTGCCCAGATCCGGCGCCACGGCGTTGTGCGTGTAGGCCACCACCACGCCGTCGGACACCGACAGCGACGCGGCGCGACGCAGGCTCATGTTCTCGCCGATCGTGGCGATCAGGTTGGTGAGCTCGCCCTGAACGTCACGGCCCGTGCCTGGGAACGGCGATGCCGCGACCTTGGCGAGGTCTCCGCCATGTTCGAGCGCCAGCTTGGTCGCGGCGCCCACGAACTTCTGGAACTGGTCGTTGCGGCCGACGAAATCGGTCTCGGCGTTGACTTCGACGACGGCGCCGCGCGTGCCGTCCGCGGCCACGCCGACGAGGCCTTCGGCCGCGACGCGGCCGGCCTTCTTGGAGGCCGCCGACAGACCCTTGGTGCGCAGCCAGTCGACCGCCTTCTCGACGTCGCCCGCCGTCTCGCCCAGCGCCTTCTTGCAATCCATCATGCCCGCGCCGGTCTTCTCGCGCAGTTCCTTGACGAGCGATGCAGTGATCTCAGCCATGTCTTGCTCCGTTTGGTACAACAAGGGCCGGTCTTCCGACCGGCCCCGTTGGTTTCGAATTGATGAGGGGCCGGACTAGGCGGCCGGTGCTGCCTCGGCCTCGGGGGCCTCGGCGACAGGAACGTCCTCGGCCGGCAGCTCGCTCATCGCGCCCACGTCGCCGCCCGTGGCGGCAATCTCGGCGCGGATGCCGTCGAGCACCGAGCTCGAGAGCAGGTCGCAGTAGAGCGACACGGCGCGGATCGCATCGTCATTGCCCGGGATCGGGAAGTCGATCCCGTCGGGATCGGAGTTGCTGTCGACCACCGCCACGATCGGAATGCCGCGCTTGCGGGCTTCCAGCACCGCGATCGATTCCTTGTTGGTGTCGATGATGAACAGCAGGTCGGGCGTGCCGCCCATTTCCTTGATGCCGCCCAGCGAGCGCTCGAGCTTGTCGCGCTCGCGGGTCAGGTCGAGCTGTTCCTTCTTGGTGAGGCCGACGACGTCGCCCTTCAGGCGCTCATCGAGTTCGCGCAGGCGCTTGATGGAGGCCGAGATCGTGTTCCAGTTCGTGATCATGCCGCCCAGCCAGCGATGGTTCACGTAGTACTGGCCGCAACGCTTGGCCGCGTCGGCGACGCGCTCGGCGGCCGCCGGCTTGGTGCCGACGAACAGGACGCGGCCGCCGCTCGCGACGACGTCGCGAACCTGACGCAGCGCCTGCTCCAGCAGCGGAACGGTCTTGGTGAGATCGATGATATGGATCCCGTTGCGCACCCCGAACAGGTACGGCTTCATCTTCGGGTTCCAGCGGCGCGTGTGATGGCCGAAATGGACGCCGGCTTCCAGCAGCTGGCGCATCGTAAACGTCGGCATGGTCATGCCGTTCTCCTTTTCCGGTTGAGCCTCCGCGGGCGTCGTCCCCGACATGGGAACACCGGAGCGAGCGGCGGGATGTCTCCCCGTCGACCGCAAACCCGCGTGCGAAGTGGCGCGTTTCTAGGAGGTTGCCGCCGAAAATGCAAGCGCCAATGAAATCAAGGCCTTACACGATCGCTTTGGCGATCTCCCGCGCCAGTTCGAGAACGGAGAGCGGCGCGCTGCCCTCGGCCTTGTTGTTGGCCGTGATCCAGACCCTGCGGCCGGCCTTGTGGGCGGCGGCGGCCATCCGGACCAGCACCCGACGGGTCTCGGCATCCTCATCGACCAGCCGGTCGAACGGCTCGTAGCGCTGCCT
>CAZPOS010000135.1:0-14274 GCA_964588065.1 uncultured Reyranella sp. | reverse complement strand
CGGCGCGCCGGCCTGCGGCGACGTGATGAAGCTGCAGATCAAGGTCGGTCCCGACGGGCTGATCGAGGATGCCAAGTTCAAGACCTTCGGCTGCGGCTCGGCGATCGCCTCGAGTTCGCTCGTCACCGAGTGGGTGAAGGGCAAGACGATCGACGAGGCCGAGACGATCAAGAACACCGACATCGCGCGCCATCTGGCCCTGCCGCCGGTGAAGATCCACTGCTCGGTCCTCGCCGAGGACGCGATCAAGGCGGCGATCGCCGACTATCGCGCGAAGGCGACCAAGAAGGCCGAATAGCTCAATTTCGGAGCCAAGCGTATGACCACGACCACCGAGACCACGAAGCCCGCAGCGCCCGCCGCGCCGCGGCCGCGCCGTCCCCGTCCGCAGCTTATGACGGTCACGCCGCTTGCGGCCGAGCGGGTCAAGGCGCTGATCGACGGTCGTGGCAAGCCGACGGCGGGGATCCGCATCGGTGTGCGCACCAAGGGCTGTTCGGGCCTGAGCTACACGCTGGAGTTCGCCGACAAGCAGGAGCCGATGGACGAGGTCATCGAAGCCCACGGCATCAAGTTGCTGGTCGATCCCAAGGCGTCGCTGTTCCTGATCGGCACCGAGATGGATTACGAGGAGGAGAAGCTCAAGTCGGGCTTCGTCTTCCGGAATCCGAACGAAAAGGGCCGCTGCGGCTGCGGCGAATCCTTCCACGTCTGAAGCCGGATCATGGATCATTTCGCGCGGCTGGGACTGCCGGCGGCGCTCGATCTCGACGCCGCGGCTCTGGACCGGGCCTATTTCTCGCTCCAGCGCCAGTGGCATCCTGATCGTTTCGTCTCGAAGCCGCCCGCGGAGCGGGCACGGGCCTCGGCAGAGGCGGCCTCGCTCAACGAGGCCTATCGCACGCTGAAGGATCCGCTTAGCCGGGCATTTTACCTGGCCGAACGCGCCGGCGTCGAACTGCCCGGCGATGGCAAGACGATCGACGATCCCGACCTGCTGATGGAAGCCATGGAGGCGCGTGAGGCGCTGCACGATGCCGACACGCCGGAAGCGGTCGACCGACTGGCCGCCGGAGCCCGCCAGGACGTCCAGAACGCCCTTTCCGGGCTGGGCAGTTTGTTCTTGGCAAACGACAGGGCCGCCCTCAGAAAGGCGCTCCTTCGCCTGCGCTATCTCGACAAGTTCGCCGAGGAGGCGCGGGCACGACGCATGAATCTTGATCGGTCGCAGGCATGACCTTGCTGGAGATCCACGAGCCGGGTGAAACGCCCTTGCCGCATGCCGGCGAGGGCTCGCTGGCGGTCGGCATCGATCTCGGCACGACCAATTCCGTGGTCGCCATTGCGCGCGACGGTACGCCGGCCGCGCTGCACGACGAGGCGGGCCGGGCACTGGTTCCTTCGGTCGTGGCCTATCCCGAGGCGGGCGGCGTTCTTGTGGGCGACGAGGCACGCGCCGTGGCAGCCCGCGAGCCGCGCAACGTCGTGGCCTCGATCAAGCGCCTGATGGGGCGGGGGGCGGGCGATCTCCACGCGGTGGCCGGCGTTTTGCCTTACGAGATCGAGCCGGGCACGGGCGAGACCGACATGGTCAAGCTGCGCATCGGCGGCAAAGCGCGTTCCCCGGTCGAGATTTCCGCCGAGATACTGAAGGCGCTGCGGAACCGCGCCGAAGCGGCACTGGAAAAGCCCGTCGAGCGCGCGGTCATCACGGTGCCGGCCTATTTCGACGATGCCGCGCGCACCGCGACCCGGGACGCCGCGCGCGTGGCCGGTCTGGAAGTGCTGCGGTTGGTCAACGAGCCGACGGCTGCCGCGTTGGCCTATGGGCTGGATAAGGGCTCCGAAGGCTTGTACGCGGTCTACGATCTCGGTGGCGGGACCTTCGATTTCTCGCTGCTTCGGCTGGAGAAGGGCGTTTTCCAGGTGCTCGCGACCGGGGGCGACACGGCACTGGGCGGCGACGATTTCGACCGCGCCATCGCCGAACGCCTGCTGGCGGAGCGCAAGCGCGACGGTCTCGTGGACGCGGTCGACGAGACGGCCGTGAAGGCGGCTTTGGCTTTGGCGCGGCATATGAAGGAACAGCTCTCCGACCGGGACCAGGCATCCGGCCGGCTCGAGATTGCCGGCACTCCGTCGTTTCACGCGCTGACTCGCGCGGAGTTCGATGCGATGGTGGAAACGCCCGTCTACCGGACGCTCGACATCTCCCGCAACGTGTTGGCCGATGCCGGCATGGTCGCGACCGACATCGAGGGCGTGGTGCTGGTCGGCGGTTCGACGCGCGTGCCACTGGTGCGTGCGAAGGTCGCTGCGATGATCGGAAAGCCGCCGCTGACCGACATCGATCCCGACGAGGTCGTGGCCCTGGGAGCGGCGCTGCAGGCCGAGGCCTTGACCGGCGGCGGCGACACGCTGTTGCTCGACGTCACACCCTTGTCGCTCGGGATCGAGACGATGGGCGGTATCGTCGAGAAGATCGTTCCACGCAACACGCCGATCCCGGCCCAGCTCGCTCAGGATTTCACGACCTACGAAGACGGCCAGAGCGCCATGGCCATTCATGTGGTCCAGGGCGAACGGGAGATGGTCGCGGACTGCCGCAGCCTGGCCCGGTTCGAGCTCACCGGCATCCCGCCGATGACGGCCGGCGCGGCGCGCATCCGGGTGAGCTTCGCCGTCGATGCCGACGGGCTGCTCACGGTCGCGGCGGAGGAACGGACGACCGGCGTGGCACAGAGGGTCGAGGTGAAGCCGTCCTATGGCCTCAGCCACGAGGACATGGCCGACATGCTGTACGACAGCATGGACAACGCCGAGTCCGACATGAACCTGCGCCTGCTGACCGAGGCCCGGGTCGAGGCGCGCCGCAGTCTGCTCGCGCTGGATGCGGCACTCGCCAAGGACGGCGGACTGCTGACGGTGGAAGAACGGGTCGCGATGGATGAGGCCCGGGCTCGGCTGGAGACGGCCATGGACGGCGAGAGCCGGGACGAGATCAATGCGGCGGCCGAGGCGCTCGAGACGCTGTCCAAGCCCTTCGCGGAGCGGCGGATGGACCGCGGCATCCGCGAGGCGCTGTCGGGCATGTCGATGGGCGAACTCGAAAGCCGGGTCGGCGACTAAGCGGAGCGAGATCGAGCGATGCCGAAGATGACGTTTATCCTGAGGGACGGGACGCGAAAGGAAGTCGATGCCCCGCTCGGCCTGTCGGTGCTCGAGATCGCGCACCGCAATCATGTGGATATCGAGGGCGCCTGCGAAGGTTCGCTTGCCTGTTCGACCTGCCACGTCGTGGTCGAGGCCGTATGGTTCGAGAAGCTGGCACCCGCCAGCGACGACGAGGAGGACATGCTCGACCTCGCGTTCGGTCTCACACACACCTCACGGCTCGGCTGCCAGATCCGCATGACGGAGGCGCTGGACGGTCTGGTCGTCAAGCTGCCGGCGGCGACGCGCAACATGATGGTCGACAAGTAGGAGAGGCCGATGGCCCGCAAGCTGCGCTGGACCGACGTGCAGGAGATCGCGATCGAGCTCGAGGAGCGTCATCCCGACGCCGACAACGTCAACCTGCGCTTCACTGACCTGCATCGCTGGGTGATGGAACTTCCCGATTTCGAGGACGACGCGGGGCGATCGAACGAAAAGATCCTCGAGGCGATCCAGGCGGCGTGGATCGACGAGCGCGACTAGCCCGGCGGTTGCCAGACGCCGCAATTTGGCCGGAAACATGGGCGACACACAATGATCCGGGAGGAGTCCCCATGATCGCGACGAGAGTGCGTCCTGTGCTGCTGCCGTTCGTGCTGGCAGCGGGTCTCGCCGCCTGTGCGTCCAATGCCGTCCAGCCCGGTATCGTGAGTTCGACAGCACCGGTCTATGGGAACGCGGCCAATCCACCGTCGCCGGGGGCGCCGACTCAGATCGCCTATGCCGCACCTGTCGGAGGTCCGGGACGCGTGGTTTCCATTCGCGAGGTCGGCCTTGCAGGAAGCGGCGGCTCCGGCGATGGTTCCGGTACTCTCATGGGCGGCATTTTGGGCGGCGGTGTTGGCGCCACGATCGGGGCGATCACAAGCCAGACGGTCGGTGGCGGCCTGGTCGGTCTCCTTCTCGGCTCGGTGGGCGGCGCGATCGCCGGCACCATCGCGGACGGACAGCGCAGCGGCGGCCGCGGCATCGAGGTCACCGTTCAGCGCGACGACGGGCAGAGCGTGACCGTCGCCCAGCGCGACGACGGGGACGTTCAACTCGGCGACCGCGTACAGATCGTGCAGGATGAACGCGGCGCCGCGCGTGTGGTGCGTGACACGTCGCGCAACCCGGATTGAGTTTCTCCCGTTCGAATTGATCGAAGAGTGCGAAAGGTGATCCTTCAGATGTTCGGCAAATGGCGCGCAGGTCTTCTCGTCCCGGCCTTCCTCGCGTTGGGACTGAGCGCCTGCAACAGCAGCGGCGCGGTCCAGCCGGGTGTCGTCAACACCTCGTCGCAGGGTGCCACCTATCGCGGCGAGCAGGGCCGTGTGATTTCCATCCGCGAAGTTCAGGTCCGGGGAAATCGCGGTTCGGGCATGAGCGACGGCACGTTGATCGGCGGTGGCCTCGGAGCGGTCGGTGGTGCCGTGGCCGGCGGTGCGATCACGAATTCTGCGGGCGGCGCGGTAGTCGGTGGCCTGCTGGGCGCCGTGGCGGGCGGGATCGCGGGCACCGCGATCGACCAGAACGCGCCCCGGCGCGGCATCGAAGTGACGGTCCAGCGGGACGACGGCCAGCGGGTGACGGTGGCGCAGCCGGACGATGGCGACATCCAGATGGGCGACCGCGTCGCCATCGTCTACGACCGCAACGGCGTCGCGAAGGTCGTGCGTGAGAGCGGGTACCGCCGCGATTAGCCGCGGCTGGCGAGGGCGGGGTGCGAGGCTTATATAGGCCCCGCCATGTCCTACGCTCCCTCTCGCAACTCCCTCGGCATCGACAGGGCGCCCGCGGCCACCCGCGTGGTTGTCGCCATGTCGGGTGGCGTGGATTCGTCGGTGACAGCCGCACTCCTGAAGGAGCAGGGTTACGACGTGGTGGGCGTCACCTTGCAGCTCTACGACCACGGTGTCGCGGTCGGAAAGTCCGGAGCCTGCTGCGCCGGCCAGGACATCCACGACGCCCGCCAGGTCGCCGAGCGCCTCTCGATCCCGCACTATGTGCTCGACTACGAGAGCCGCTTCCGTGCCGAGGTCATGGAATCCTTCGCCGACGCCTATGCGCGCGGCGAGACTCCTGTGCCCTGCATCGCCTGCAATCGCACCGTGAAGTTTCGCGATCTGCTGCGAACCGCCCGCGAGCTCGGCGCCGAGGCGCTGGCGACCGGCCACTATGTCCGCCGCGTCATGGGAGAGGGCGGACCGGAACTCCATCGCGGCACCGACCCGGCGCGCGACCAGAGCTATTTCCTGTTCGGCACGACGCGCGAGCAGCTCGACTTCCTGCGCTTCCCGCTGGGCGATCTTCCCAAGAGCGAGACGCGTGCGCTGGCCGCGCGCTTCGATCTGGCGGTCGCGGACAAGCCCGACAGCCAGGACATCTGCTTCGTGCCCCAGGGCAACTACGCGTCTGTCGTCCAGAAATTGCGGCCCGAGGCCGTCGAGCCAGGCGACATCGTCGACATGGCGGGCACCGTCGTCGGCCGCCACGAGGGAATCGTGCGCTACACGGTCGGCCAGCGCCGTGGCCTGGCGCTGGGCGGACGCGACGGCACCGACAACGAGCCTCTCTATGTCGTCCGCCTCGAGCCGGCTTCCCGGCGCGTCGTCGTGGGTCCGCGCTCGGCGCTCGGCCGCGACGAGATCCAATTGTATGACGTGAACTGGCTCGGCGAGGCGTTCGAAGGGGCGCTGCCGGTCCAGGTCCGCGTGCGTTCCAGTCAGGCGCTGCGTCCTGCCGAGATCGTGCTGACCGACCAGGGCGCGGTCGTGCGCTTCGCCGAGCCGGAGATCGGCGTGTCACCGGGACAGGCCTGCGTGGTCTATGACGCCGCGACGGGCAGTCGCGTGCTGGGCGGCGGATTCATCCGACGCTCGCCATGAACCTGTAACCGCCGCGTCACCGCTTGCCCGGATAAGGCCGGGCATGACGAGCGACACCCCCCAGCGTCCCTTTTCGCGCCGCGATTCGCTCGCGGCGCTCCTTCTGGCCTTCTCGGCGGCGGCACCTTCGGCCGCGCGCGCCGACACCTACCCCGCCAAGCCGGTCAAACTGATCATCCCCTATCCGCCCGGCGGCGGCACCGACATCACCGGGCGCGCGATGGCGGCACGCCTGTCGGATGTTCTCGGTCAGACCGTGGTCATCGAGAACAAGCCGGGCGCCACCGGGATGATCGGCGCTGCAAGCGTCGCCAAGGCGCCAGCCGATGGCTACACGGTGCTGTTCGGCGCGGCGAGCGAGATGGCGATCAACGCCAGCCTGTTCAAGAACATGACCTACGATCCGCGCACCGACTTCGAGCCGGTGACCCTGGTGGCGACCTTCCCGCTGGTCTTCGTCGCGCCGGCGACCTCGACGCGATCGCTGAAGGAATTGATCGTGGCGGCGCAAGCCAGGCCCGACACGGTGAGCTACGGATCGATCGGCAGCGGCAGCCCGCAGCATCTCGCGGCGGAACTCCTGTCGAGCATGGCGAAGGCGAAATTCCTCCACATTCCCTACAAGGGCTCGGGTCCTCTGGTGCAGGATGCGGTGGGCGGACACATCGATATGGCCGTGAGCAGCGTGCCGCCCGCCGTGCCGCTCGTGCGTTCTGGCAAGCTGCGTGCGCTCGCCGTGACGTCCGCGGTCCGGTCGGAGGCGCTGCCGGATGTGCCGACGATGGCCGAACTCGGCTTTCCCGGCTACGAGTTCAACACTTGGGTCGGTGTCGCGGTGCCGAAGGGCACCCCGAAGGAGATCGTCGACAGGCTGCGGGTCGGACTGGTGGGCGCGCTCGCCGCCGCCGAGGTCCAGAGCGCCCTGCGCGACCAAGGGGCGGTTCCGGTCGGCTCCACGGCCGAACAGTTCCACCAGTTCGTGCGCGACGAGGTGGCCAAGAGCGACCGCATCGTTTCGCAGGCAGGCATCCAGCCGGAATGACGATTTCCCGGGGCCGGGCATGGTCTATCATGGTCTGATGAATGCTTCCCGGCGCCGCAGGGCGATCCTGATCGTGTGCGACGGCCTTGGCGCCGAGTGGGTCAGCGAAGCGCACACGCCGACCTTGGCTCGCCTGCTCGCCGCAGGTTTCCGCGCCGGCGACCATCGCGCCGTCTTTCCATCGGTGACGCGTGTCTCGGCCGCTTCGATCGCGACGGGCTGCTTTCCCGGCCGCCACGGCCTCGAGGGCAACCAGATGGCGTTGGTCGAGAACGGGCGGATCACGGTCCACAATGTCGGCGCGCCGTCCTTCCGGCAGACCATGCGGCGCGTGACGGGCAGGACCCTGCGGGTTCCGACGATGGCCGAACGGCTGGCGAAGTCGGGCGGCCAGGTCGCCTATTCGAACGTGTCTCCTGGCGCCGCCTATTTCCTCGACCCCGACCATTTCGGCACGGTCCTGCATCGCGCCGGCTCGTTCGGCCCCGGCGGCACGGCGGTCACCGGCGACGCCCATCTCGACGTGAGCCACGATCTCGACGGCGACATCGAGATGACCCGCCGCTTTTGCACCGAGGTCGTTCCGTCCGATGGCTTTCGGCTGGCCATTCTGTGGCTCGCCAATCCGGACCTCACCCTGCACCACGACCCCTTGGGCTCGCCCGAACACATCCACGCATTGGAAGTCACCGACCGGCTGGTGGCGCAGGTTGTCGAGAGGGTGGAGGCACACGAGGACAGGTTCGACACGTTGCTGGCCGTTGGATCGGACCACGGCCACGAAACCATCGGCCGCTCCGTCCATATAGGTAACTGGCTGGCACAGAACGGCCTCGAGCCTGAACTGAGCGAAGGCCGCCTCGGCGTCGCCTCCCAGGGCACCTCGGCACTGATCTACGCGACCGGCGCGGCCCGGGCAGCGGTTGAAGCCCTGCTGCCGAAGATGGGTCGGGAGCCGTGGGCCGGGTCGATCCTGACGGGCGAGTCGCTGTCTGCCACCGGACTGACGGCCGAGGCGCTCGTCGCCGCCGTGGACACGACGCGCCACGACGAAACCAACGAACATGGCGTCGTCGGCGCACGCTGGCTGGTCGAGGACGGCGAGGGCACACCGGAGATCGGTTGTGGCCATCATGGTGGCCTGGGACCGGCTGAAACCCGTCCCTTCCTGAGCTTTGTCCATCCCGCGTTGGGGCGCGGAGAGGCCGGGCGCCCGACCAGCCTCGTCGACATCGCCCCGACCATCCTGCGGTTTCTCGGGGAAGCGGCGGACGAGATGGACGGCGCGCCACTCAGCGCTTAATCCTGCGGGCGATGCACTGGATCATCCAGAACGCGATGCTGATAGAGCCGGGCGTCCGCGAACTGGCGGAGACTCTGCTGCGGCTGGCGATTCCGCACAGCTTCCATGACCTTGGCGATGACTGGAAACTCGTGCCGGAAGCCAACCCTGCCGAGTTGGTCGTCGTGATCGGCGCCTACGTCATCCGGCACGAAGCCAGGCGCAAGGGCTGGACCCCTGGCATACTCGAACTGGAACACGACCATCGCGCTTATGTCCGCAATTGGGGCGACGCGATGCTGAACGCTGCGGCTTTCCTGTGGCGCTTCGCGGAGGTGCCTCTTGCCTCGCTGCCGGACGAGTTCTTCTGTCGACCGGCCGAGGACAACAAGCTCTGGAAGGCGGGGCCCACGAAGCGCGACGAATTCCTCGAATGGCACGGCCAGGTGAGGTCGCTGTGGGACGATCCGAACGTCGAAGCCTCCATCCGGCCCGATACAGGCATCGTCATCGGCCCGTTGAGAATGATCGCGGAGGAGCACCGTTTCTGGATCGTCGACGGCCGGGTCGTCACCAACTCGCTCTACAAGCGCGGAGAGCGGGTCATTTACGAGAGGCAGAGCGATCCGGACGTCGTCGCGTTTGCGGAGAGGTTGGCCGCTCATCCCTGGCAGCCGCAGCGAGCCTATGCTTTGGACGTCAGCGTAGGGCCGGACCGTGCACTGCACGTGATCGAAATCAACAATCTGGGCTCAGCGGGACTTTACGCAGCGGACATCCGGAAGCTTGTCGCCGCCATCGAGGGGATGAAGTTCTAGCGAGGGCATAGAGACCTGGCGGAGCCCAAGAGCCCGGTCCGTCGTCATGGGCAATTCCCTGCCTGCACTTTTCTTGACAGATCGAGGCCCGGCCGCATAAAAGCGCCCACCCGTGGCTGGGTAGCTCAGCTGGTTAGAGCACGGCACTCATAATGCCGGGGTCGGCGGTTCAAGTCCGCCCCCAGCTACCAACTCCCTCACCAACCGATTGAAAACGCTGCACAATCGGTTGGTGGGATCGGGGACGCCCCTCAGGTGTCGGCCAGAAGCCTGAAGCGGCGGCCCTTCCTGCGCCCCTTCAGCTTGAAGTGATGTTCGCCGGAGACGTACTCCCGGGCGGCAATCGCCGCCGCCACATCGGGATGAGTCCTCAGGTAGAAGGCCTCGTCGAAACGCGCGCCCTTGGCCGGCAACCGTCGCTGAACGGTGTCCAGGAACTTCATTACCTTCCGGGCAACCTCGTCCCACTCGGCCGGCGACAAGTCGAAATCGTGGTCAGTGTTCACAAATCTTACGGTTACGGCTGGCGAGAGAGCATAGTTTTCCGTGATGTCGACTGCTCCGTAGGCATCCCGCGTCCCCTGGAAAATCAGCGTGGGCACCGTGATATGCGCCAGATGGCTGAAGCGTAGCGGCTCCAACACACTGCTCGGATGCCGGAACGGGTAGGCAAAGCAGATGACCGCCCCAACCGGTCGACGCATGGCAAACAGAGTCGCCACGCGGCCGCCGGATGATCTCCCAATCAACACTTCCTGTCCTGCATCCTCATTCGCTGGAATCATCTTCTCCAGAAGCGCCACTCGCTCCGACACACTGAGGCGCGAAGGCGATTGCTCGCTCTGAACCCTTATCTCCTCTCTGCCAATCCACTTGGAGAACACCGGCGCAAGCCGCTGCCGAGCGGCATCCTCGACCGCCGTTCTTTTCAGAAATGAATCACCTGAAAGAAAATAGGCAGGACCAAACATCGAACTGACACTCCCCCTGAACTCGTACACTGCCGGGAACAACGGCGGCGTGACCCACCTCCGTCTTCCCGGCACGGAAGCCTCATTATCGGACCTGCGATGGCGGGGGGAGCCACTTGCGACAAAACCCTTGTCCCGGTATTCCCCAGGCAACCCGGTGGAGCGACCGGGGCCTTTCATTTGCGCAGCATCTGCGCCAGTTTGTGATCATGGCCACCGGACAAACGCAGCAGACCGACGTCATCATCGTAGGGGCGGGGCCGGTCGGCCTCTTCACCGTGTTCGAGTGCGGCATGGTCCGCCTCAACTGCCATGTCGTCGACGTGCTGGACGATGCCGGAGGGCAGTGCACGGCGCTGTATCCCGAGAAGCCGATCTACGACATACCGGGCTTTCCCCGCATCGAGGCGGCCGAGCTGATCGTCCGACTGAAGGCCCAGGCGGCAGCCTTCCGGCCGGTCTATCATCTGGGCGAGCAGGTCCAGGCATTGGAGCCGCTGACCGGTGGCTTCTGGCGGTTGACGACCTCTAAGGGCACCGTCCTGCAGGCCAAGGCGGTGATCATTGCTGCCGGCGTCGGCGCCTTCGGCCCCAACCGTCCGCCGCTGCCGGGCATCGAGGCTTACGAGGGCACGAGCGTGTTCTACTACGTCACCCAGCGCGAGGCGTTCCGCGGCAAGCGGGTGGTGATCGCGGGCGGCGGCGACACGGCGGTCGACTGGGCGCTCTCGCTGGCGGAAATCGCCGGCCGCGTCTCGGTGATCCACCGCCGCGACCGGTTCCGCGCTGCACCTGACAGCGAGGCACGACTGAAAGCGCTGGCGAAAGAGGGCAGGATCGACCTCGTCGTGCCGTACCAGCTCCACGGTCTGGAAGGCGATAACGGCCAGCTTACGGCCGTCACGGTCGCTACCCTCGAAGGGGCAACGAAGCGCATCGAAGCCGACGTGCTGCTGCCGTTCTTCGGCCTGTCGATGTCGCTGGGTCCGATCGCCGACTGGGGGCTGGCGCTCGAGCGCAACCAGATCGGGGTCGACCCCGCGACCGCGGCGACGAGCAAGCCCGGGATCTTCGGCGTGGGCGACGTCGTCACCTATCCGGGCAAGCTGAAGCTGATCCTGACCGGCTTCGCGGAAGCGGCGATCGCCGCGCGATCGGCCTACGCGCTGATCCATCCCGAGACGCCGCTGCACTTCGAGTATTCGACGACCTCGGGCGTACCCGACGCCTGAACGGCTTGCCATGGGCACTTTCTGCTCCGATGCACAACTCGGCTACGAGCGGAGCCGCACGCGGTTCGTGCGCGGAGAGGAGCTCCGGCTGGACGAGACCTATCGTCTCGCGCACCTGCCTCTGATCGCACCGCATCATCCTGACGTCATTCCCGCGCGGCCGGGCGCGACTTATCGAATGGGGCGGCACGCGCGCATCTTCTCGCTGGTCGTGCCGGTCTCTCCCGATGTGCTGGAGAAATCGGCCGTGTATCAGGAGCTCAAAGGCCAACTCAGGCAGTCGCCTTTTGGGAACAAGATCGCCTGGGACCTCCTGCCGAAGCGCCGGGAGAAGCTGCACGCAACGATCTGCGGATCTCTCTCGAACGATGTCTCGTACCGCATTCCCGCGGCCGCGAGGGCGACGCTCAGGCGGCTCGGCCCCTTGCGTGTGGAGCTGCGCGGCCTGTTCTCCGGCAACATCAACGTCGGCCGCCTTTACCTGCGCGTCTATCCGGAGTGCCGGGAGGGCGCGAACGTCCTGCGACAGATCCAACGGACGCTCGGCAGACCGGAAACGGACCTCTATCTCGTCGGCCTGTTCAATTTCGTCGATCACCTGAATTCGATGGAAGCAGAAGCGCTGCACCGCCTCATCGAGCTGTGGTGGGACCGTCCCATCCTGACGCTCGACGTGGTCTCGCTGTGGCTCCTAGGCGCCACCGACGACCTCGTCCTGGATGCCGCAGTAGAGGAGCTGATTCCTCTGGCGTGAGCTGGCTTTCAGGCCGCTATGGACAGCTTGCGCAGCGCCGCGAGCCGGCGGGCGTAGGGCGGATCGTTCTCCGGGACCAGAGTGGGCGGCACGATGCTCTCTGCGAAGTGGCAGGCCACGACCTGACCTTCGGCGCCGGCGCCGTCCTTCAGGGGACGAAGCAGGGGCTCCTCCTTGCGGCAGCGGTCCTGGGCATAGGCGCAGCGCGTGTGGAAGCGGCAGCCCTGGGGCGGGTTGAGCGGGCTGGGCACGTCGCCAGCCAGGCGGATGCGCGCGCGATGGGCGGTCGGATCGGGCACCGGCACGGCCGACAGAAGCGCCTGCGTGTAAGGGTGACGCGGCCGGGCGAACAGGCTGCGCTTGGGCGCCAACTCGACGATCTTGCCGAGATACATGACGGCGACGCGGTCGGAAATGTGACGGACGACGGCGAGGTCGTGGGCGATGAAGATGTAGGAGAGGCCGAACTTGCCCTTCAGGTCCTGCATCAGGTTGATGACCTGGGCCTGGATCGAGACGTCGAGCGCCGACACCGGCTCGTCGCAGACGATCAGCTTGGGCTGCGAGGCCAGCGCCCGGGCGATGCCGATGCGCTGGCGCTGGCCGCCGGAGAATTCGTGCGGGTAGCGCAGCGCGTGCCACGCCGACAGACCGACCTCACCCAGCAGCTCGTCGATTCGCCGGCGCAGCGCGGCGCCCGAGGCAAGCCCGTGCAGGCGCAGCGGCTCTGCCAAAGTCTCGCCTACGGTGAGCCGCGGGTTGAGCGACGCATAGGGGTCCTGGAAGATGATCTGCATGTCGCGGCGCAGATCGCGCAGCGCGCCGCGGGAAAGGCCGCGCACGTCGCGGCCCTCGAAGCGGATGGTCCCCTGGGTCGCCTCGATCAGGCGCAGCACCAGCCGCCCCGTGGTCGACTTGCCGCAGCCCGATTCTCCCACCAGCGCCAAGGTCTCGCCCGGCGCCACGTCGAAGGTGAGGCCATCGACCGCGCGCACGGTGCCCACGGCGCTCTGGAAGACGATGCCGCGCTTCACCGGGAAGTGCTTGGCGAGGCCGGAGACGGAGAGGAGGGGCTCGGTGGTCATTCGGCGGCCTCGGCGAGAACCAGGTCGAGCGGCGCCTTCCAGCAGGCGGCGCGGTGGCCCGGCGCGATCTCTCGCAGGGCAGGCTGCTCGGCGCGGCATTTCTGGTCGGCGAGCGGGCAGCGCGGGCTGAAGCGGCAACCCGGCGGCAGGGCGTAGGGATTGGGCACGACGCCCTCGATGGCCGTGAGACGTTCGTCGCCGTCGCTGCCGAGCCGCGGGATCGAGCCCAGGAGGCCCAGCGTATAGGGGTGCTGCGGGTCCGCGAACAGCAGGTCGACCGGCGCTTCCTCGACGATGCGGCCGGAATACATGACGATAACCCGGTGCGCGAGCTCGGCCACCACGCCGAGATCGTGGGTGATGAGCATGATGGCCGCACCCGTGCGTTCGCGCAGGTCGCGCAGCAGGTCGAGGATCTGCGCCTGGATGGTGACGTCGAGCGCGGTGGTCGGCTCGTCGGCGATCAGCAGTTTCGGGTCGCAGGCGAGCGCCATGGCGATCATAACGCGCTGGCGCATGCCGCCCGAGAGCTGGTGCGGATACTCGTCGAGCCGGGTCTCTGGCGACGGGATCTTCACCAGCTGCAGCATCTCGAGAGCCCGGGCGCGGGCGTCCGCGGCGCTGAGCGAACGGTGGAGTTGGACGGCCTCGACGATCTGCTCGCCTACGGTCTGGACCGGGTTGAGGCTGGTCATCGGCTCCTGGAAGATCATGGCGATGTCGTCGCCGCGCACGGCGCGCATCTCGCTCTCCGGCAGGTCGAGCAGGTTGCGACCTTCGAGTTTGATCTCGCCGCCCGTGATGCGGCCCGGTGGATTGGGCACAAGCCGCATGATCGAGAGCGACGTCACCGACTTGCCGCAGCCGGACTCTCCCACGATCCCCAAGGTCTCGCCCGGCGCCAGCGAGAAGCTGATGCCGTCGACAGCGGCGAAGGAACTGCCACCGGAGCGGAACTCGGTGCGCAGGCCTTTGACCTCGAGGAGCGCACTCTTGTCATCCCGAGG
>CAZPOS010000134.1:0-14462 GCA_964588065.1 uncultured Reyranella sp. | reverse complement strand
GAGAACAGGACCGAGCGAAGGCCGGGGAAGGCCGACCAATACGCTTCGAGCCCGTCGATCTCCTTCTGGGGAATGCCCCCGAACATGGAGGCGTAGATGTCCCAGCTCTCGGCCCCCTCGGACGAGTCCACGTAGCGGGGAATGTTGAGATTGTAGTCGTTCTTGCGGATGTCCTCGCGGCTGACCAAGGCCGAGTATTTCGGGGTCGAGCGCCGCTCGATATAGGTATCGGCGATGCGCTTTATATCCGAAGCTCGCAGCTTGTTGCTCTTGCCCACCTTCTCGAAGAGCTTTGACGCGTCGATCACCAGGACATCGGTATCCTCGCGCTTCTGCCTAAGGACCATGATGATGGTCGGAATGCCGGTGCCGAAGAAGATGTTGGCCGGCAGTCCTATGATCGCGTCGATGTGATTGCCTTCGACGAGCTTGCGGCGGATCTCCCCTTCCTCCCCGCCGCGGAAGAGCACGCCGTGAGGAAGGACGATGGTCATGATCCCCTGGGGCTTTAGGTGGAAGAGCTCGTGCAAGAGGAAGGCGTAGTCGGCCTTGGACTTGGGCGCCAGCCCGAAGCGCGCGTAGCGGGGATCGGTTTCCTTGTTCTCGGAATCCCACTTCTGGGAGTAGGGCGGATTGGAGACTACCGCGTCCACGTACAGGGGGCTGTAGGTCTTAATGGGATCGTTCTCGTCGAAGTAGGGCCAGTCGGTCTCCAGGGTATCGCCGTTGCGGGTCACGATGTTGTCGACCAGGATGCCCCGCATAATGAGGTTCATGCGGGTGAGGTTGTAGGTGTTCTGCTTAAGCTCCTGGGCGTAGTACTTGATCTTGCTTGGGTCGGCCAGGTGCTTGGCCACGCTGCGCCCGATGTTGATAAGCAGCGAACCCGAGCCCGAGGTGGGGTCGTAGATCGTGATCTCTTTCTTGTGCCTAAGGTGATGGGCCACGATATCCGACATGAGGAGGGATACTTCGTGCGGAGTGTAGAACTCCCCAGCCTTCTTGCCCGCGTTGGCCGCGAACATCCCGATCAGGTACTCGTAGATAAAGCCCAGGACGTCGTAGCCCTGCTTCCCGTCCATGGGAATGTCCTTGATCAGGTACAGGAGGCTGGATATCGCCTTGGTCTGCGAAGCGGCTGAGTCGCCTAACTTGCTTAATCCCGTCTGCAAGGTGTCGAAGATGCCGGTGAATATCTTCTTGTGCCGGGGATCGATATGGCGGGCGAAGGCCGAGAGGGCGTCCCTGACGTCGGAGACGTCGAAGTCGCTGCCCTTGGCGAGCCAAGTTGAGAAAAGGTCCTTGTAGGCGATGAAGTAGCCCAGGTTGTTCTTGATATAGTTCGCGGTCTGAGTATCGCGTTCCGAAAGGGCCTTGATCTCCTTGTCGGACATGCCCTCTTTCTTGGCGAAGCGAAGCAGGTTATCCGAAAGGTACTTGTAGAAGATAAAGCCGAGTATGTAATCCTTGTACTCGTTGGCCTCGATCTTGGACCGCATCTGGTTGGCCGATTCCCAGATCTTCGCCGCGAGCCGCTGCTTGTTCATATGCCGCGATTATCCGCGATGGATCATATTGAGGCAAGCCGATTCATCGTGACGATAGTACGATATCTGGCTATAATCCTAACAGAACAAACATTTCGCGGAGGCCAAGATGGGCAGGATATCGCCGGATTCATCGATGAACTCGGCCCAGATCGACGCCCTGGTATGCCTTTTCACCCCACGAGTCATCAAGGAATTGGCGATTCGCGGTTTATCCCCGGCGCTTTCGCGCTTGATTCGATATTCATCGATACAGAATCGACTTTCCTCTGGCCAAAACTCTTCCTTGTCGGAGCTATTCGACGCTGCCTACGACATCATCAAGCGCCCGGGACAACGTTCCGCGTATGTATACAAGAACATCTTGGCGCGGAACCGTTTCCTGGGCAGGCACAGCCTCAATACCGCTTCCATGCTGACCGAGTACCGCGTCGGCGCCGCGAAGGCCGACGTGGTGATCCTGAACGGAACCTCGACATGCTACGAGATCAAGTCGGAACGGGACGGATTCGCTCGCCTGGAGGCCCAAATATCGCAATACCGGCGAGTCTTCGACAGGATATACGTGGTAGCCTCGGAATGCCACTTGCCGCGATTATCATGCTCTGTACCTAGGGGTATCGGTATAATGACCGTCGACCGCCGGAGCCGCCTATCGGAAAAGCGCGAAGCCCTCTCGAATAAAGCCTCGATCGATACGTCGATCCTTTTCGATTCGCTTACCACGCCGGAAATAAAGTCCGTCTTCTTAGGCCTTGGGCTCGCCATTCCCGATATGCCTAATACAAAGATACGAAACGAGATGAAGCGAGTGTTCACTCGCGTCGACCCGACCGCGGCGCACGATGCGGCGGTAGGCGCCATGCTTGAGCACCGAAGCTTGAGGAATCTGGGGGACTACATTGCCGCGCTGCCTAGCTCACTGACCGTAGCCGGCAGATCCATTGCCTTGGCGAATCGGTCTAGGGCGAGGTTGCTTAGCGTACTTCAAGATCCGGTTTCGATTGCAGAATCCTGGGCTTAGGAGGCGAAGGTGTATTGTCCTTACTTCAGGGGTAAGCAGTACGAGCTCATTGCCCTTAGGGAGAATGCTTCGCTCATCGCGCGATCTCGCTTCCTCCCGATAATCGAGCCGGTAAAGGCGAACCTGGCTCAGCTGAACAAGGCAGTCGACGCCCTTGTCGGCGAGGGAGCCCAGGCTGTCGTTATCGTCAATCCCGTCTGCGGAGACTTCAGCGATGCTCCGGAAGAGCTCGACGACTTCATGCAACGGAAGCTCGAAAGCTCCGAATTAATCCGGCCCGGAATCAAGATCATAAACTCCAGTTATGAAGCTTCCACGCTTGCCCTTGTAGACAAATTCCTCGAAAGCCGGCCGGTTCTGATCCATGATGGATTTACACGAGCCAAGCATCTGGCCGAAGGGTTAAAGACCCGCCCCGGCGACTTCATGCATGCATTCATTGATGGAAATTGCACTGAATTGTATCAACTAAATTTCAAGGATCATCAGCGCGTCTTGATTCGTGACGGATTCACTCGTAAGGTAAATCGCAGCTACAGTGAAATAGAATCATTCTCGGATCTCCACCTGACATTCGATTCGATCAAGGGCCTGGATGGCTTCGGAGACTTCCTAATCGTCGGTGACGATTATCAGGAAGAAGGCGGCCCTGCTTACGCGGTGGCCATACACTTGACCTTCATAGACCCGGATCAGGAAAACACGATGATGGTCTACCATTTCGTATCCGATAGGCAGGACTCTCCCGCCGATCCGGCCGGTAAATTCGCGGAAGCTCTTGAAAAGCTGTACGCAAAGGCTATTAAGTCGGGGACGCCCCTACTCAGGACTTCGGCCGTCGAGGAGTTCTTGAGCCTGCGCGAGCGTGGTCACTTCCCGGGTCTCGGGTACGTAAAAAAGCTTTCTATGCAGCATCACATGGAGTTGATGGCCAACTTTTTAACTAGACGCTAAGGGGAGGGCATTCATGAAATGCTGCGCCCTCTGTATCGGCGATCGAGTCCTGGCAAAAAATGAGCGTATTTTCAATTCTTCTTCAGAAATAGGACGATGCGACTACTGTGGCGCTGATGGGGAGAAGCTCGTCGAACCTGAGGCCCTATTCGATGATTTCAGTCTTCTATTATCGCTATATGTAGATTCTATCAGCGGAACGCCCTTGCTTCCCTTGATAAGGCGGGATTGGCCTTTGTTCGCTAACGGGAGGTTAGGAGATGAGACCGCCATCGAATTACTTTCAAAGATCCTAGACATCGACGATCTACGTGACAGGAAGTTTATTCCTATTAACAAGCAAGACAAGGATGCGCTGCTTGATTGGGAAGGGCTAAAGCAAGAGCTGGTGTTCAGGAATCGATACTTTTTATCCTCCTCTTTCGAGAAGGGGGAGAAAAGACTTGGTAATCTGTTTTCTAAATTCGAAACCGAGTCAACAAAGATAGCGACTACTTTATATCGCGCTCGAATAATGGAAGGACGCTTGGCATTTTCGCTATCGGAAATGGGCGCGCCTCCAGCAGGAAAATCGACTCAGGGAAGAGCCAATCCTACAGGCATTTCATACCTCTACTTGGCAAGCGACGTACGGACCGCCATCTCGGAAATCCGGCCTCAGCCCGGAGACTATGCTTGCGTAGCGGCATTTGAGGTCGGTGAGAGCAAGCTCGTTGACCTTCGCCAACCGAGAATCGACGCATCGCCATTTAAGGCGGAAGACAGTGATGATTTGTCCTTTATGTATTGCAATCTGCGCTTACTGGATCAGTTGGGTGAAGAGCTCTCACATCCCGTCCGTCCCCAGGAAGCTCATTTGGACTACATACCGAGTCAGTATCTTTGCGAGTATATAAAATCCTGCGGCTATGATGGAGTGATTTATAAAAGCTCAGTCAGTTCCGGCTATAATGTCGCGCTTTTTAATCCCGGAAAGGCATTAGCCATTAGCGTGGATGAATACCATATCAGCAACCTAGATATCTCCATTCAACGAGTAAACCCCATTGAACCTACATGAATATCCGACGACGAGCGTTGGACTTCGGTTCAACAGGGCCTTGGGGGTATACCGCACATACTCAAGATACGCAATTGCTTCAATTTCGTGGCGGCGTGAGGGTATAACCCCACGCCGGCTTAGCCGCCCAGCGGCGCCGCGAAGCCGAGCACCCGCGCGCAGCGGTTCATGCCCTCGTCGTACGAGTATAGGATGAGAGCCTCGTCTTCCAGCTTTTCGGCGAGTACGAGCGCCGAGGCAAGATGAAGCGCGTCGAGGGTCTTCACGCTGACGGGGAAGGCGCCCATCGCGCGACGCTTCACCGCTCTCGAGAGGGCGATGAGCGATATTCCCGCGAGGACCGCGTCGAGGCGGACCGACGCTTGGGCCATGCCCTTATCGTCGAGCTGCCCCTGCAAACGGCAGCGCTGGATGACGCGCCGGCACTCGATCTCCGCCAATTCGCTGGATACGACGCGTTCGCAGGCCAAGGCTTGGGATATGGCCGCCTCGCCCCGGAGGATATGCCTAAGGATGACCGAGGAGTCGAGGTAGGCTACCACGAGTCGGCCCGCTCCTCGCCGAGCGCCGCGAGCGGATCGCCGGATAAGAGGGGCTTGAGCTTCCTGTATTTGTAGGGCGTTCCGGCCTCGCGCGCGAAAAGCCCTTCATTCTCAAGGGGTACGAGGCTAGCGATGGGATGCTTATGGTCGACGATCGTAAGGATATGCCCTGCCCTTACGCGCTTGAGCTTGGCGCTGAGCTTCGCTTTCAGCTCGGAAACGGATATGGTCTCCATATGACTAGTATAGGACTATTTCCCCGGAAATCAATGGGGTCTGACTCTCCGCGCGAGGGATCGAAGCGAGTAGACCGGAGCGCGCCGTAATGCCTGCAAGCGCGGCGGGCGATAACGCCGCCCGCGAAAGCGGGCACGACAATCCATTCCTCTCGTTCCGCGCGCCGCGATACCTGAAAATGCGGCGCGCGAGGACTACTCGCGGAGAGCCCGGTCCGCGCGCGAGCGCGGACGCGCCCGGAAAAGAAAAAGGGACCGCCCTCTCGGACGGCCCCTTCTGTCGCGCGACACGGCCCTCGCGGGACGCGTTAGCCGATCTTACTTCTTGACGCTGTAGAAAGCCTTCCTGCCCGCATACTCCGCGATGCCTTCCATCTCGTCCTCGATCCGCATGAGCTGGTTGTACTTGCAGATGCGGTCGGTGCGCGACATGGAGCCGGTCTTGATCTGGCCGGTCTCGCGGGCCACGACGAGGTCGGCCAGGAAGCTGTCCTCGGTCTCGCCGGAGCGGTGGGAGACGACGGCGGTGTAGTTGGCCTTCTTGGCCATGTCGATGCACTCGATGGTCTCGGTGACGGTGGTCATCTCGGCCCAGCCGTCGGCGTAACGGTACTTGAGCGGCGCGCCGGCCTGCGTCTCGTAGACGTAGAGATCCTCCTGGTCGGCCGGGAAGATCGTCAGGCCGAAGGCGACGGTGCCGTTATGCCCGATGGAGACGCCGGGCAGGGCCGGTTCGCCGGCCCCGATCACCGAGAAGCCGGGCGCTTCCATGTGCACGATGTAGCGCAGCGACGGGGCCGAATGCTCGCGGTGCGGGTCGTTGGCCAGGATCGGCCGACCGGTGGCGGTGCGGCTGCCGGCCACGGTCCAGTTGTTCGAGCCGATCGCCTCGGGCGGGATCTCGAGCATGGCGAGCTTGGCCTGCGAGCCGGTGAAGCGCACGCCGCGGGTGGCCAGTTCGTAGTCGCCGAGAACCGCCTCGGGGATGTCGCAGGGATCGAGGCCGGCGGACAGCTTCGGCGTCCACTGCGGCTCGATGTGCTTGTAAAGCCGGGCGGCCTCGATGCCGGCCGCGCAGGCGATGCGGGCGCGGCCGACTTCGTTGGGGACGTTGCGGGTCAGGCCATGGCTGCGGATGCGGACCACGTCGTCGGCGCTCCAGCGGTCGGGTTTGGTCCCGGCCACCTGGAATTCCTGGGGCAGCGGCCGTTGGCCGGCGGCGATCTCGTCGACATATGCGTTGAGGCCGGCGACGAAGGCCTCGGTGTTGTCCTTGGCCCCGGCGCCATAGGCGTTCCACTCGCGGGCCATGTCGCCGCGATAGAGGAACAGGCGCGCGGCGCGGTCCTGGGCGACGTAGTCGGGGCCGAAGTCCTTGGCCAGCAG
The DNA here is from genome assembly GCA_964588065.1 of uncultured Reyranella sp. Taxonomy (GTDB): domain Bacteria; phylum Pseudomonadota; class Alphaproteobacteria; order Reyranellales; family Reyranellaceae; genus Reyranella. The sequence goes on along the minus strand of CAZPOS010000134.1, from coordinate 7,713 downwards.
GCCGAGGCCGCGCTTGCGCCAGAGGTCGACCTGCCAGAGCCGGTCGCGGGCGACGTTGTAGCCCTGCAGGAAGAAGGCGTCGCGCGTGTCGGCCGCATAGATGTGGGCGATGCCCCAGCGGTCGATGCGGATTTCAGCCGGCTGGGCCAGCCCGGCGACGCTCAGCGTCTCCTGCTTGGGCGCGGCGACCGCGGCGGTGGAGCTGAACAGGGCGGCGAGCAGGGCGGCGGACACAAGGCGTTGCATAAGGCCAAGCTAGGCTGCGCGGTCGCCGGCGACTAGCCCTTGGAGGCGGTGATCAGGGCGGCCCGTTCGTCGGCGCTCAGCGGCCGCCACTTGCCCTCGGGCAGATCGCCGAGCTTCAGCGGGCCGACCCGAACGCGCATCAGGTCGACGACGCGCAGTTCGACCAGCTCGGCCATCCGGCGGATCTGACGGTTGCGGCCTTCCTTTAGGACGATGTTGAGCTTCTGCTCGGTCACCTGGGTGACCTTGGCGGGGCGCAGCTTGCGGCCGTCCAGTTCAAGCCCGTGGCGCAGCAGGGCGATCTTCTGAGGCGTGATCACGCCGGTGAGGAGCACGTTGTACTCCTTGTCCATCTCGGACTCCGGACCGATCAGCGCCTTGGCCAGCACGCCATCCTCGGAGAGCACCAGCAGGCCGCGGGACTCGCGGTCCAGCCGGCCGAGCGGGGCCAGATTGTTGGCGGCGGTCGGGATGGTCGCCGGCGCGTCGCCCCACAGCGCTTGGCGGGTCAGCAGGGTGACGGCCTCGATCTGGTCGTCCTGCGGCAGCGACGAGACGATGCCGATCGGCTTGTGCAGCACGATCGACAGGCTGGAGCTCAGCTGTTCCTGGGCGCTGTCGTTCAGCACCAGGGTCTGGCCCTGCAGGATCTTGCGGCCGGCGTCGTCCACCCGCTCGCCATCGATGAACACCAGCCCCTGGGCGATCAAGCCCTCGGCCTCGCGCCGCGAGCAGACGCCGCTCTGCGCCAGCCACTTGTTGACGCGTTGGGGTTCGGGGTCTTCGTAGCGCCGTGTCCAAGCCATGGCGTCTCTCTAGGGCGCGGGCTGACCGGCGTCCATCGGGGCGTAGAGCGTCCGGGCCTCCTCGGCTGGTCCACGGCGTTCGCCCAGCGCGGCCACCTCGACGGCGATCAGCCGCCCGCCGAGGGCGAAGACCACCCGGTCGCCGACCTTCAGCGGCCGGGCGCACTTGTCGATGCGGGTCTCGCTTCCGCCGCGGGTCAGGCGCACCTTGCCCTCGTCCAGGAACTTGGCGGCCAGCGAGCGGGTCTTGAAGAACCGCGCGCGCCACAGCCACACATCCGCCCGGCAGGCGTCCTCGCTCACGACGCCTGGCTCCGCGCCGCCTTGGGCTTGCGCCGCCGGCGCGGGCGGCGGGCGGGCGGCGGCGCTTCCTTCAGAGCGGCGAGGGCGGCGAAGGGCGAGTTGACGGGCGGCGCCGCGGCGACCTGCGGCATGGGCTTCTCCCCGCGGCGACGCCAGACCAGCGGCTCGCCGTCCTTGGGTTTGGTGGTCGGCGCGAAGCCGAGGGCGCGCATGATCTCGCGGGCGTCGGCCTCGCTCCAGCCGAGCTCCTCGCGGGCCTGGTCCGACAGCAGGCCGGCCTTGGGCGCGGCGCGCAGCAGAGCGTCGAGCCGCTCCAGGGCTTCGACCGGGACGGCGTGGCCGCCGACGGCGCGCAGGCCGAAGGCGGCGAGGACCCTCGGCTCGGGAACCGGGCCGACGAGGCGTCCGGCGGCGGGCCGGCCCTCGCGCGGGACGAAGCCCTGGGCGAAGGCCAGGGCCTGCGGCCGCAGCAGCGCCGGGAGGTAGAGACTGAACGCCCCCAGCCGCACGCCCAGCGATTTCAGGGTGCGTCGCTCAACCTGGCTCAGAGCTTTGGCGTCGGCCCGGACTGGGGCGCGATCCAGCACGCCGCCGGCCTCGATCAGCCGGTAGGCGAGGCCGCGGGCCAGGCCCTTGACCTTGCCGGTGGCGACCGCGCTCTCCAGCCTGCGCAGCGGGGCCAGCCGGCGGGCGGCCTCGGCGGCGAGGAACGCCTCCAAACGACGGGCCGCGCGTTCGCGGGCCTGTGTCGGGCCAAGCTCGCCGTAGAGCCGCACGCGCGGGGTGAACGGCGTGCCGCCGGCGAAGGCCCCGGCCGCCTCGCCGCGCCACAGCACGACGCCGTCGGGCGTGAAGGAAAAGGCCTCGTCCGGTTCGGCCGACAACTGGCCGAGCCGCTTGGCGATCTCGGGCGAGACGGCCGCGACGGCGGCGGCGCGCAGGGCCTTTTCCTCGATCACCGAGGCCCCCTGGGCGGGCTCGAAGGCGACGCCGCTCAGCTTGCCGACATACTGCCCTTCGACCGTCACCGCGCCGTCGGCCGCGACGCCGGCCAGCACGTCGCCGCGCACGTGCAGAGCGCGCATCAGCACGCTGGTGCGGCGGTCGACGAACCGCGCCATCAGCTTCTCGTGCAGGGTGTCGGAGAGCCGGTCTTCCAGCAGCCGGGTCTTGCCCTGCCAGCCGCCGGGATCGGCGAGCCAGTCGGGGCGGTTGGCGACATAGGCCAGGGTGCGGACGCCGGCGAGCCTGGCCGCCAGGGTGTCGATCTCGCCGTCGGTGCGATCCAGGTGCTTATACTGACCGGCGATCCAGTCCTCCGGGACCTTGCGATTTCGGCTGGTCAGCCAGCCGAAGAACTCGCGCACCAGCCGGATGTGCTCTTCGCCGGAGGTCTTGCGGAAGTCGGGCGTCTGGCAGACGTCCCACAGCCGGGTCATGGCCGAGCGGTCGCGCAGCGTACGGTCGATGACCTCCGGCTCGTCGGCCAGGGCGCGCAGGGTCTTCTCGTCCAGCGCCTCGGCCGACAGCTTCAGGCCCGGCTGGGCCGGCGGCGCCGAGAGCGAGCGCTGCAAGGCCGTGAGCGAAGAGAAGTCGAGGGCGGCGTTGCGCCACTCGGCGGCGGCCACGGCTTCGAAGTGGTGCTGCTCGACCGCCTCGATCAGGTCGGCGTCCATGTCCTCGCATTCGCCCGTGACGCCGAAGGTGCCGTCGCGGGTGAAGCGGCCGGCGCGGCCGGCGATCTGGCCGACCTCGGGTGGGTGCAGGAAGCGGGTGCGCTTGCCGTCGAACTTGCGCAGGCCGGCGAAGGCCACATGGTCGACGTCCATATTCAGGCCCATGCCGATGGCGTCGGTGGCGACCAGGAAGTCGACCTCGCCGGACTGGTAGAGCGCGACCTGGGCGTTGCGGGTGCGGGGGCTGAGCGAGCCCATGACCACCGCCGCGCCGCCGCGCTGGCGGCGGATCAGCTCGGCGATGGCGTAGACCTGGTCGGCTGAGAAGGCGACGACGGCCGAGCGGCGCGGCAGGCGGGTCAGCTTCTTGGGGCCGGAATAGGTCAGGCGCGAGAACCGCTCGCGGGTGACGATCTCGGCGTCGGGCAGCAGCCGCCGGATCAGCGGCGCCATGGTTCCGGCGCCCATGAACATGGTCTCGAACCGGCCGCGCGCGTGCAGCAGGCGGTGGGTGAAGATGTGGCCGCGCTCGGGGTCGGCGCAGAGCTGGATCTCGTCGACGGCCAGGAACTCGACCTGGCGGCTCAGCGGCATCGCCTCGACGGTGCAGACGAAGTACTGCGCGCGGGCGGGGACGATCTTCTCCTCGCCGGTGATCAGGGCCACGCAGGAGGGGCCGCGCAGCTTGACGATGCGGTCGTAGATCTCCCGCGCCAGCAGACGCAGGGGCAGGCCGATCATGCCGCTGGCATGGCCGAGCATCCGCTCTACGGCCAGGTGGGTCTTGCCGGTATTGGTCGGTCCGAGCACCGCCACCAACTTGGGCGGGCCGAAGTCCGACAGACGCGCGCTCATGACCAGAAGGTGGGGCGGGAATCGCCGCGCGGCAAGCGGGGCTTGGCGCGGGCGGCCAGTCCTTCTTCAGATCGTCATCGCCGGGTTCGTCCCGGCGACCCATGAACATGGAACCCTTGAGGGGCAGACGACGACGCCCGTGTCTATGGGTGGCCGGCACGTTGGCCGGCCATGACGATCCAGTGGAAAGTCCTACTTCGCCGCGGCGATGTAGTTGTCGATCACCTGGTCGAGAACCGTCAGCGGCGTGCCGCCCGAGAGCAGGCCCGCGTCGTGGAACTTGCGGATGTCGAACTTGCGGCCGAGCGCCTTCCTGGCCCGTTCGCGCGCGTTCATCCAGGTGATCTTGCCGACCATGTAGCTGCAGGCCTGGCCCGGCCAGACGCAGTAGCGCTCGACCTCGGTGATGGCGCTGGCCTCGGCGTCGCCGATGTTGTCGACGAAGTACTTCACCGCCTGCTCGCGGCTCCAGCGCTTGTGGTGCATGCCCGAGTCGACCACCAGGCGGACGGCGCGGAACATGGCGTCGTGGATCATGCCGATGTGGCCGAGCACGTCGTCGTCGTACATGCCCATCTCGACCGCCAGTTGCTCGGCATAGAGCGCCCAGCCTTCGCTGTAGCCCGAGAAGCCGATGACCTTGCGGATCAGGGGCAGGTCGCCGGCCTCGTTGTTGAGCGCCAGCTGCAGATGGTGGCCCGGCAAACCCTCGTGATAGGTCAGGGTCGGCAGGGTCCAGGCCGGCACCTCGGCGGTGTCGCGCAGATTGATCCAGTAGATGCCAGGCCGCGTGCCATCGAGGCTGGGCGAGAAGTAGTAGCCGCCCGGAGCGCCGGCCTCGGTGGCCGGCGGCACGCGGCGGATTTCCAGCGGCGCCTTGGGCAGCTGGCCGAACCATTGCGGCAGCTTGCCCTGGATGATCTTCACCTGCTCGTTGAGCTTCGCCAGCAGCTCTTCCTTGCCGGCGTCGGTGTTCGGGTAGACCTGCTTGGGATCTTCGGCCATCGCGCGGTAGCGCTCGCCGACCGTGCCCTTGGTGTAGCCGGCCTTCTTCATCAGGGCGTCGGCCTCGGCGCCCAGGCTGGCGACGAGGTCGAGGCCGGTCTTGTGCACCTCGTCCGGGGTGATGTTCGAGGTCGTGTAGCTACGCAGGCCCAGGCGGTAGTACTCGTCGCCGTCCGGCAGGCGCCAGCAGCCGGCGTCGTGCACGGCCGACGGCAGGGCGGCGGCCAAGGTGTCGCGCTGACGGGTCAGGGCGGGCAGGACCTCGCCGTTGACGATGGCCAGGGCGCGGGCGGCCCAGTCGCCCTGAAGCCCCTTCTCCGCCGCGCGGCGGGCGACCGAGGAAACGAGGGTCAGGCCCGCGGGATCGGCGCCGAGGATCGACTGCATCTGACCGGTGGCGCGCTGGATGACGAAGTCGGGCGGCACGGCGCCCGCCGCGAACTCGGCGCGCATCCGCTCGGTCTCCTGATCGAAGACGGTCGCCAGCGCCGAGAGGCGGGATAGATAGGCCTCAGCGTCCTCGGTCGTGTCGATCGAGTGCTGGCTGTCGAGGAAGTCGGGAATGCTCTGGTAGGCGCCGCCGAGCTGGCTGACCGTATAGGGCGACGGCCACATGCCGCCGCCATAGGGGAATTGGTAGCCCTGAACCGCCGTCTCGCCGAAGAACCGGACGGTGTCGTGATAGACTTTGAAACGCGGCGACAAGGCCTCGCGGTCGATGCCGTTCAGGGCCGCCATCGACGCCACGAACTTGACCTTGTCCTGCTGCTGCTTCGCCAGCGAGCGGTCATCCAGCCGGCCCTTCATCGCCGCGCCCGGCCCCTTGTCGAGGCCCAGCATGGTCAGAAGCTCAGGCGAGCTGAGCAGGTGTTCCTGCGTGATCTGGTCCATCACCGTCGACAGGGCCGCGTCGGCGGACCCCGCCTCCTGCGCGAAGACCGCGCCTCCCGTGGCGGCCAGACCGGCCCCGGCGGCGGTGCTCAGAAGGAAACGGCGGCGATCCAGCATGACGGACTCCCGGTGGTCATGAACTTGCGTACCCCGACACTGAACGCCCCCCGCCCCCCGCTGGCAAGCGGCCTTCGTCCGAGGCTCAGGGCTGCTCGCTCTCGGCGCCGAGCCAGGCGGTGCGGAAGGCCAGTTGTTGGGGCGTCGGCGTGGCGCCGGTGGTCTCGATGCGGACCAGTTCGACGTTCGGGTCATTGCCGAGGGTCATCTGGCCGGTGCGCTCGATGCCGCGCTGGATGAACCGGACCGCGACGGTGTCGCCGGGCTTCAGCGCCTTCAGCGCATCGTCCCAATCCGCCTGACTGTCGATGGCGGTCTCGCCGAGAGCGACGATCTCGTCCCCGCTTTCCAGACCGGCGACGTAGAGGGGCGTGCCGGGGACGGTGGCGGAGGCGAGGCGAACCGTCTCGCCGGTGACCTGAAGCCGGGCCGGACCGGGCCAGGCGGCGGTCGGATTGCGGGGGCGCATCAGGATGCCCGCCTGCGCCAGCATGGGCTGGATCTCCGGCAGCTCGCTGCCCTCGATGCTGAGGGCGAAGAAGGCGTCGGCGAAGGCCTGATCACCGGTCACGGCGGCCAGACCCTTGCGGAGATCGTCGGTGGTGTAGGGGACCTCGTTGACTCCGTGGTGACGCCACATCCAGCGCATGTAGTCGTCCAGCGTCACGTTGCGGAACCGGTCGCGCAGCGTCAGGTCCAGCGACAAGCCCAGAGCCGCGCCCCAGGTGTAGTAGCTGACGAAGATGTTGGGGTTGTTGGGGTCGATGGAGGCGGCGGCGTCGACGAAGGGCGCGCGCAGACTCATCTCCCGCGGGTCGCCATAGCCGCGCGCCGGGCTGTTCAGCACGGCGTTGAACTGCCCCCCGACGTTGGCGAGGAAGGCGTCGATGTTAGACACCCCGGCGCGGCGGATGGCCAGCGGGCCGTAGTAGTTGGTGAAGCCCTCGGCGAACCACAGGGACGGGGTCGGATTGGCGCGGGTGAAATCAAAGGGCTCCAGCTCGCGAGGGCGGATGCGCTCCACGTTCCAGGAGTGGAAGAACTCGTGGCTGAGGGTGCCGATCTGGCTGTAGTTGCCCTCGGCCAGCGAGCGCGAGCCGCTGAGGATGGTGGAGTTGCGATGCTCCATGCCGTCGCCGCTGACGTGGGGCAGGTAGTCGGCGATGAAGGTGTAGGTCCCGTAGTCGAAGTCGGGCACGTCGCCGAAGACGGCGATCAGCTGGTCCACCACCTTGCGGGCGCGCTCGGCGAAGATGTCGGCATGCTCGTCCGTGCCGGGATCGTGCAGGGCGATGCGGATGGTGCGCGGGACGCCGTCATCATCGACCTGCCACTCGCGCACCCGGTGGTCGCTGAGCTCGGTCGGGCTGTCCATCAGGTACTGGAGGTTCGGCGCGGTGAAGACAGCCGGATCGGCGGTGGGCGCCAGCTGGGTGGCGATGCGCCAGGACGGGTCGGGCGAGCGGAAGGTCAGCTCCACCGGACGGTCGTCGAAGCCCCGCGCCCACATCAGGCTGGCGGGCATGTTCAGGTGGGCGTGGGTGGCGTCGATCTGGGCGTAGGTGCCGTCGGCGCGGTCGCCGAACAGGGTGTAGGTGACGGTGATGGTCCCGTCGTGACCCGAGACCGTCCAGCCATAGGGATCGGTGCGCTCGACCTCCAGCGGGCGGCCGGCGCCGTCGACGGCGGCCAGCGAATAGACGTTCTTGGCGAACTCATGGATCGCATAGCGGCCCGGCGAGGAGCGGGACATCTCGAACCGCACCGGCTCGCGGCCCATCTCGCGCCAGGTGACCGTGACCCTGGCCTCATGG
>CAZPOS010000133.1:0-14568 GCA_964588065.1 uncultured Reyranella sp. | reverse complement strand
GAGCAGCCGGGCCGCGTCGATCGCACCGTAGGTCAGGATGCCGTCGCAACCGGCACGCTTGAAGCCGGTCAGCGTCTCGATCAGCACCTTGCTCCAGTCGAGCCAGCCACGATCGGCCGCGCCCCGCAGCATCGCGTACTCGCCGCTCACCTGGTAGGCGTAGGTCGGCACGCCGAACGTGTCCTTCACGCGGCGCACGATGTCGAGATAGGGGAGGCCGGGCTTCACCATCACCATGTCGGCGCCTTCCTCGATGTCGAAGCCGACTTCGCGCAGCGCCTCGTCCGAGTTGGCATAGTCCATCTGGTAGGTCTTCTTGTCGCCCTTCAGCGCGCCCGAGCTGCCGATGGCATCGCGGAACGGATTGTAGAAGGCCGACGCGTACTTGGCGGCATACGACATGATCTGTTCGTGCTGGTGACCCCTGGCGTCGAGGGCCGCACGAATGGCGCCGATGCGGCCGTCCATCATGTCAGAGGGCGCCTGGATGTCGGCACCGGCCTCGGTCTGCACGATTGCCTGCTTGACCAGAGCCTCGACCGATTCGTCGTTCAGGATGCGGCCGTCGCGCACGATGCCGTCATGTCCGTCGCTGTTGAACGGATCGAGTGCCACGTCGCAGACGATGCCGATGTCCGGAACGGCCTTCTTCACCGCCGTGATGGCGCGGCAGACGAGATTGCCCGGGTTGTAGGCCTCGCGAGCGTCCGGTGTCTTCGCCTTCGGGTCGGTTTCGGGAAAGATCGCGATGGCGGGAATCCCGAGATCGCGTGCTTCCTTGGCGGCTTCCGCAAACAGGTCGATCGAGAGGCGGTCGACGCCGGGCATGGAGGCAACGGGCGTGCGGGTATTGTGGCCCTCCTGGACGAAGACCGGCCAGATCAGGTCGTCGACCGAAAGCTTGTTCTCGGCGACCAGACGTCGGGACCATTCCTCGCCGCGATTGCGGCGCAGGCGGGTCGTGGGATAGCGGCCGAGGGTTGTGAAACGGGCGGACATGAATGGCCTTATCGCCCGAACGGGCAGGGGGCCGCAATGCGGCTCCTTTTCCTGCAGCAAGCCGGCCCTAGAGTTGATACGGTCCCGCCGATGGATTTCACGCTTTCAGAAGATCAGCAGGCGTTTCGCGATACGGCCCGGCAGTTCGCGACCGACCGCATGCTGCCCCAGGCCGCACGCTGGGACGCCGAGAAGATCTTTCCGGAGGAGGTGCTGCGCGAGGCCGCGGCCCTCGGTTTCGGCGGCATCTACGTGCGGGACGATGTCGGCGGCAGCGGCCTCAGCCGGTTCGACGCGGCGCTCATCATGGAAGAAATGGCGGCCGCCTGCCCCAGCACGGCCGCCTATGTGTCGATCCACAACATGGCGGCCTGGATGATCGACGCCTTCGGCGACGACGACCAGCGCCGGCGCTTCCTGCCGAAACTCTGCTCGATGGAGCACTTCGCGAGCTACTGCCTGACCGAACCGGGGGCCGGCTCCGACGCGGCGGCGCTCGCGACACGGGCCGACCTGCAGGGCGATCACTACGTGCTGAACGGCAGCAAGGCCTTCATTTCGGGCGGCGGCCGCAGCGACGTCTACGTCGTGATGCTGCGCACCGGCGGCGCGGGCGCCAGCGGTGTCTCGACCCTGGTGGTCGAGGCGGGGACGCCCGGCCTCTCCTTCGGCAAGCAGGAGAACAAGCTCGGCTGGAACAGCCAGCCGACGGCCGCCGTCATTTTCGAGAACTGCAAGGTGCCGGTGGCCAACCGGCTCGGCCCCGAGGGCCACGGCTTCAAGATCGCGATGATGGGACTCGACGGCGGGCGCATCAACATCGGCGCCTGCTCGCTGGGCGGCGCGCGCGCCTGTCTCGAGACGGCGTCGCGCTACGTTGTCGAGCGCAAGCAGTTCGGCAAGCCGCTGGCCGACTTCCAGGCGACGCAGTTCAAGCTCGCCGACATGGCGACCGAACTCGACGCCGCGCGGCTCATGATCTGGCGGGCGGCCTCGCTGCTGGACGCCAAGTCGCCGGAGGCGACGCAGGCTGCGGCCATGGGCAAGCGCTTCGCCACCGACGTGGGCTTCCGCGTGGTCAACGAGGCGCTGCAATTGCATGGCGGATACGGCTACTTGAAGGATTTCCCGCTGGAGCGCTATCTGCGCGACCTGCGCGTGCATCAGATCCTCGAAGGCACCAACGAGATCATGCGCGTGATCATTTCCCGCCGCCTGCTGATGAGTTGAATTTATGTCCGAAGCTGAAATCCTGTTCGACGTGAAGGACGGTCTGGGCGTCATGACGCTCAACCGGCCGAAGGTCCTCAACTCGCTGTCGCACGGCATCATCCTCGAGATGGAACGCGTGATGCCGGAGTGGGAGAAGGACCCATCCATCAAGGCCGTGGTCCTGCGCGGTGCCGGCGATCGCGCCTTCTCGGCCGGCGGGGACGTGGCCGGCCTCTATCGCGAGATGCGGGACAATCCGTCGGGCACGCTGCGGCGCGACTTCTTCCGCGACGAGTACATCGTCAACCGTCGCATCTATCGCTATGCCAAGCCGTGGATCTCGCTGATCGACGGGATCAACATGGGCGGCGGCGTCGGCCTTTCGGCCCACGGCTCGCATTCTGTGGTGACCGAGAAATATCTGTTCGCCATGCCCGAGACGACCATCGGCCTGTTCCCCGACGTCGGCGGCGGCTATTTCCTGACGCGCCTGCCAGGTGCGCTCGGCACGTTCCTCGCGCTCACCAGCTATCGCCTCAAGGCGGCGGATGCGGTCTGGGCCGGGATCGCACACGCCTTCGTGCCGAGTGCGAAAATCGACGAGCTGCAGGCCGCGCTCGGCGCGGCGGACCTTTCCGGCCCGCGCGCCAACGAGAAGGTCGATGCCGTCATCGCCCGCTTCCAGGCGGATCCCGGAGAACAGACCTTGCCGGCGCTCATGCCGGAGATCGATCGCTGCTTCTCCGCCGAGACGCTGCAGGAGATCGTCGCCAACCTGAAGAAGTCGAACAGCGAGTTCGCGCAGAAGCAGCTCATCGCGCTCATGAAGCTCTCGCCGCTGTCGATGGCGATCACCCTGGAGCAGCTCAAGCGCTGCGCCAACCGGTCGTTCGAGGACACGATGACGATCGAGTATCGCATGTCGCAGCGCTGTATGCAGAAGGGCCACGATTTCTTCGAGGGCGTGCGCGCGCTGCTGATCGACAAGGACCAGAAGCCGCAATGGAATCCCCCCACGATCGACGGCGTCAGCCGCGCCCTGGTCGAGGAGCATTTCCAGCCGGTGTCAAACGACCTGTTCTTCGACTGAGGCGGCTGCAAGCAAACGGAGGAAACCATGGCGAAGATCGCCTTCATCGGTCTCGGCAACATGGGCGGCCCGATGGCCGCCAACCTGGCAAAGGCCCAGCATCACGTCGTGGCCTTCGACCTTTCCGACGCCGCGGTCGGCGCGGCGGTGGAGAAGGGGGCGCACAAGGCGGGCTCCGCGGCCGAAGCGGTGAAGGGCGCGGAGATCGTCGTCACCATGCTGCCGGCCGGGAAGCATGTCCGCGAGGTCTATGAGAAGGACGTGCTGCCCAACGTTGCCAAGGGCACGCTCCTGATCGATTGCTCGACCATCGACGTCGAGAGCGCGCGCCACGTGGCGGCGCTGGCGGAAAAGGCCGGCATGGACATGGTCGACGCGCCGGTTTCGGGCGGTGTCGGCGGCGCCACCGCCGGCACGCTCACCTTCATGGTCGGCGGCAGCGAGGCGTCGTTCGCCAAGGCGAAGCCCATCCTGGAGAAGATGGGCAAGAACATCGTCCTGGCCGGCGCGAGCGGTGGCGGCCAGGCCGCCAAGATCTGCAACAACATGATCCTGGGCGTCTCGATGATCGCCGTCAGCGAGGCCTTCATGCTCGCGAAGCGCCTGGGCCTCGACGCGCAGAAGCTGTTCGACGTGGCTTCCACCGCGTCGGGCCAGTGCTGGTCGCTCACCAACTACTGCCCCGTGCCGGGCCCGGTGCCGACCTCGCCGGCGAACCGCGATTACCAGCCGGGATTCACGGCGGCGATGATGCTGAAGGACCTGATGCTGGCCCAGCAGGCTGCAAACGCCGCCGGAGCCAGCACGCCGCTGGGCGCCGAAGCCGCCCAGCTCTTCAGCCTGTTCGTCAACTCCGGCAACGGCGCCAAGGACTTTTCCGGCATCGTCAAGATGCTGGACGGCAAGTGAGACGCGGATGATCACGCTCTACGACCTCGCCTTCGAGGACGACCGTCGCCCCAGCCCCTTCTGTTGGCGCACCAAGTTCTCGCTCGCGCACAAGGGGCTCGACTTCACCAGCGTGCCGATGGGCTTCACGGAGAAGGAGAAGATCGCCTTCGCCGAGTCCAAGACCGTGCCCGTGATCAAGGACGGCGAGAAGCCGGTCAAGGACAGCTGGGCGATCGCGGTCTATCTCGACGACATGTACCCGGAGAGGCTGCTGCTGAAGAGCGAGATGGGCCGCGCCTATGCGCGCTTCATCAACGGCTGGACGGACACGGTGGTGAATGCCGGAATCTTTCCGCTGATCATCGGCGACCTCTACGATCGCGTGCGGCCCGAGGACAAGGACTACATCGCCCAGTCGCGCGGGGCGCGCCTGGGCACGACCGACTTCGCCTCCTTCCAGGCGCAGGCACGGGAGAAGGGGCTGGCGGCGTTCCGTACCTCGCTCGAACCGGCACGCCGGTCGTTGCGCGAGCAGAAGTTCCTGTCGGGCGCCGAGGCCGCGTACCCGGACTACATCCTCGCCGGCACCTTCATGTGGCCGCGTACCGTGAGCCCGCTGGAGCTGCTGGAGAAGGACGACCCGGTGTATGCCTGGCGCGAGCGGATGCTCGACCTGTTCGACGGGATGGCCCGCAAGGCCAAGGCTGCCTAGGCATGACGGAGAAGCCCTTCGACCCGGCCGACCATCGTTTCGGACCCGCCCACTGGTTCGAGGATCTGGAGATCGGCCAGAAGTTCTACATCAACTCGCGCACCCAGACCGAGGCGCTGTTCTCCGCCTTTCAGCTGGCGAGCGGCGACAATCATCCGATCCACTACGATCGCGAGTACTGCAAGGCACTGGGGCATCGCGAGATGCTGGCTCATGGTCTTCAGGTCGCGATCCAGGGGGCGGCCGGCGGTGGCATCTTCCCGCATTTCGTGGGCGAATCGCTGATCGGCTTCCTGGAACAGTCCTCGCGGTTCCTGAAGCCGGTCTACGTCGGCGACACGCTCTATCCGATGCTGCAGGTGACCGAGTTGAAGCCCGGACGCACCACCGGGGTCGCCGTGCTGAAGCTCACGATCCACAACCAGAAGGGCGAACTGGTGTGCGATGGCGAGCACAAGTATCTTTTGAAGAAGAAGCCGCAATAGGGACGGCAGGAGGAGAGAGTATGATCGGCGTCATCGCGAAACTGACCATCAAGCCAGGCACCAACGGCGACTTCGAGGCGACCATGAAGGCGCTTCAGGCCAAGGTCCATGCCGACGAGCCCGGCAACAAGCTCTATGCGCTGCACAAGACGGCCGACGTTAACGTCTATGTCATGCTGGAGCGCTACGAGGACCAGGCGGCGCTGGAAGCCCATCGCGCGGCGCCGCACTTCAAGGAACTCGGCCGCAAGCTCGGCGACTATCTCGCCGGCCGCCCCGACGTCCAGGTGATGGAAGAAGTCTGAAAGACCTGAGAGGCGATTGAGCGCATGGAAGGGCTTTTCCGCCGCCATACCAAGCCCGGTACGGCTCCCGGCACCCTGGCCGGACGCGCGCCGGTTCCGGACGAAGCGCTCGATTTCACCCTGGTCGAATACACGTCGGACGAAGTCGAGGTCCTGCACGAGGTGGAAGTGGACCAGTGCCGCTTCCACCTCGGCACGCCCGGCCATACCTGGATCGACGTGAGCGGGCGCCCGAGTTCCGAGATGCTGCGCAATCTCGGCATGGCCTTCAACCTGCATCCGCTGGCGCTGGAGGACGTCTTCCACGCCAACCAGCGCAGCAAGCTCGACCTCTACGACGGCCAGGGCTTCATCGTGCTGAACGACCCGGCCTACGAGGACTGCGTCCTGAAGAGCCAGCAGGTCAGCATCTTCTTCGGCGACAACTACGTCATCTCCTTCCACGACCTGAAGGCCGACATCTTCAAGCCTGTGCGCGACCGCCTGCAGACCGCGGGCTCCCGGCTGCGCATGTTCGGAATCGACTATCTCGTCTATGCGCTGATCGATCTCGTGGTCGACCGCAAGTTCCCGCTGATCGAGGCCCTGTCGACCCATCTCGAGGAGCTGGAGGAGGAGGCGCTCGACCATCCGACCAAGGACACGCTGGCGCACATCCATCAGGCGCGGCGGGCGCTCGTCGCTTTCCACCGCATCCAGTGGGCCGAGCGCGAGACGGTGCTGGCGGTGATGCGGCCGGACGTGCCCTTCATCATGCCGGAGACTCGCACCTATCTGCGCGACTGCTTCGACCATGCGGTCGCCGTGCTCGACCTGGTCGAGAGCTACCGTGAAATGGCCAACGGCCTGATGGAAGTCTATCTCATGGACTCGTCCAACCGGATGTCCGAGGTGATGAAGACCATGGCGGTCATCACCGTGTTCTTCATGCCGCTCAGCTTCCTGGCCGGCATCTACGGCATGAACTTCGACCGCGACACCGGCAACATGCCGGAGCTGGGGTGGAAGTACGGCTATGACTTCTTCTGGGTGATGGTCGTGGTCATCGTGACGTCCATCTTCCTGTGGCTGAAGCGCAAACGCTGGATCTGAGAGCGCCATGACCTACAGACTCTACGGCTCTGAACTGTCGCCCTATTCGGTGAAGGTCCGCTCTTTCTTCCGCTACAAGAAGCTGGACCACGAATGGATTCCGCGATCACCCGCGGTGCAGGCCGACTTCCAGAAGTACGCCAAGCTGCCGCTGGTGCCCTTGGTGGTGACGCCCGAGGGCGAAGGCATCCAGGATTCGACTCCGATCCTTGAACGCTTCGAGGCGTCGCACCCCGAACCTTCCGTGACGCCGACGGATCCCGCGCTCGCCTTCGTCTCCGCGCTTCTCGAAGAGTATGGCGACGAGTGGGGCAACAAGTGGATGTTCCACTATCGCTGGCGCTACCAGCCCGATGTCTGGTCCACGGCCGAACGCATTGCCCAGCAGATGATGGGCGCGCAGGGCACGCTCGCCGTCGCCCAGGCTCGTGCCGCCGTTGCGAACCGCATGATGGGACGGCTGGGCTTCGTGGGATCGAACGAGAAGACCGAGCCGCTGATCGAAGCCTCGTTTGCCAAGGCGCTGGCCCTGATCGAGGCGCATCTTGCGTCGCGACCCTACCTGCTGGGCGGCCGGCCCGCGATGGCCGATTTCGGTCTCTGGGCACAGCTCTACGAGGCCGCGACCGACCCGACGCCGGGCGCAATCATGCGGGAGGCGGCGCCGAACGTGATGGCCTGGGTCCAGCGCATGCTGTCGCCGCGCGCGGAAGGTGAGTTCGAGTCGCTGTCGGCGCTTGCGCCGACGCTGATGCCGCTTCTGCGTGAGGAGGTCGGTGCGCTGTTCCTGCCCTGGTCGGTTGCCAATGCCCGCGCGATCGCGGCCGGCGAGAACAGCGTCACGCTGAGCCTCGCCGGCGCGGAGTGGACGCAGGAGCCGCAGAAGTACCACGCACGCTCGCTGGCGGAGATCCGCCGCAAGTACGTGGCGACCAAGGACGCGCTCGGCCTCGAGACGATTCTGCGGGAAAGCGGCTGCCTGAAGGTTCTCGCAGGTTAGCGGGCGACACCCTCGGCGTCACGGTCGCTGGCCTGCGGGGACCTCAGGCGCCCAAGCAGCCCCGCTTACTCTGCCCTGCAAATATGAGGTTGTGCGCAACGTCGGCCGCTCATTAGGATGCGTGCGGCAGCAGGCGGGGCAGAGTTGCGTACAGGCACCGGAAATGGCGAGCATGTCGGCGTTCATGAGCTGGTAAAGCGCTACGGCGACGTCGCCGCCGTGGACGGGGTGACGTTCGGCGTCCGTACCGGAGAATTCCTGGCCCTGCTGGGACCCTCCGGGTCAGGCAAGACGACGGTCCTCATGAACATCGCGGGCTTCGACTTCCCCGACTCCGGTCGCATCGAGATCGGCGGGCAGGACGTGACCTGGACCCCGTCCCACAAGCGCAATCTCGGAATGGTGTTCCAGCGCTACACCCTGTTCCCGCACATGAGCGTGCTGGACAATATCGCCTTTCCGCTCCGCATGCGGAAGATCGGCCGCGCCGAGCGTGAGGAACGGGCGCGCGCGGCCCTCAGGACCGTGCGATTGGATGGGTACGGCGAGCGCAAGCCCGCCCAGCTGTCGGGCGGCCAGCAGCAGCGCGTCGCGATGGCGCGGGCCGTCGTGTACAATCCGGAAGTGCTGCTGATGGATGAGCCGCTCTCCGCGCTCGACAAGAATCTGCGGGAGGAGATGCAGATCGAGATCAAGCATCTGCAGCGCGAGTTGGGGGTGACGGTGATCTTCGTCACGCACGACCAGACCGAGGCTCTGACCATGGCCGATCGCATCGCCGTGCTCGATCTCGGCAAGCTGCAGCAGCTCGACACGCCCAAGGCGCTCTACGAGCAGCCCACCTCTGCCTTCGTTGCCGGGTTCATCGGTGAGACCAATTTCTGGCCGGCCGTCGCTTCGGGTGACGCCGCGGCCGGAACCGAGGTCGGCGTCACCCTCGAGGGAGGGGAGCGGGCAACCGCCGTGGCCGCCGAGGCCCTACGGGCGGGACAGAAGGTGAAGGTGGCGATCCGCCCCGAGAATATCCGTCTGTCGGGCGACGGTGCCGACGTGCAGGCCGCGGTCGAAGAGGCCATCTATGCCGGCAGCGTCACCACGCTTCTGCTGCGCAGCAAGGGGCCGACGCTGCGCGTCCGGGTCGGCCCCGACGGTGCGCTGGGCGAGCCGGCGCCGGGCACTCCCTTCACCCTGGGCTGGCAGGCGCGCCACGCCCGCGCCTACGCCGCATGACGGCCCGGCCGTCGCGCTTCATGCTGGGGGGCCGGACCTACAGTCCTGCCGCAAGCCTGTTGCTCGCGACGCCGTTCCTGCTGGTTCTGCTGCTCGCGTTCCTGCTGCCGCTGGGCATGCTGCTGCGCGAGAGCCTGTTCGTGCCGTCCTTCACGGTCGAGCACTATCGCCGGGTGTTCGACGAGCCGGTTTATCTCCGGGTGATGTACCGCACGATCAGGATATCGGCACTGGTGACGTTGATCAGCCTGCTGCTCGGCTATCCCCTGGCGGCCCTGATGGCACGCACGCGCGGGCTGATGCTCAACCTTCTGCTGGTCGCCGTGCTGCTGCCGCTGTGGACCTCGGTGCTGGTGCGCACCTATGCCTGGCTCGTGCTGTTGCAGCGCAACGGCGTCGTCAACGACCTTCTGACCGGCCTCGGCCTGGTGGACGCGCCGATGCAGCTCCTGCGCACCGAGGGTGCCGTCGTGCTGGCGATGAGCCACGTTCTGCTGCCGTTCGTGGTGCTGCCGCTCTATGCCACGCTGCGCGCCATCCCGGACGACTATGCGCGGGCCGCCCGGATGCTGGGCGCCAATGGCTTCGCGGTATTCCGCCATGTCACCCTGCCGCTGTCGATGCCCGGCATCACGTCTGGCTGCGTGATGGTGTTCCTGCTGGCGTTGGGCTTCTTCGTCACGCCGGCGCTGATCGGCGGACCTCAACAGATGATGCTGGCCACGCTCGTCCAGCAGCAGGTCACGGAACTGCTGAACTGGCCTTTCGCCGGCGCCCTCATCGGTGTTCTGCTGCTCGCCGTGCTCGGGCTGATGATCGTCTTCCATCGCGTCATCCGGCTCGACCGGTTCGTGGGGCAGGCGTGAGGCGGCGGTCGGACCTGACCGCGGGACGGCTCGCGGCCAATGCCTTCGCCTACGGCGTCGCCATCTTCCTGCTGGTGCCGACGGCGCTGATCGTACCGATGTCGTTCGGCCCCGATCGCTTCCTCAAATTCCCGCCCTCGGGTTTCACGCTCGAATGGTACGCGGCCTACTTCTCCGACCGGGATTGGCTCGATGCGACCTTCTTCAGCCTGCGCATCGCGGTCCTGACATCGATCGTCGCCACTGTCGTCGGCGCACTCGTGTCGCTGGCCCTGGTGCGTGGGCGGCTTCCCGGCAAGCCCGTTTTCGAACTGCTGGTGGTGGGGCCGGTGATCGTGCCCAACATAGCGATCGCCATTGCCACCTACCTGGTGTTCGACGGGCTGAAGCTCACCGGTACGACGCTTGGCTTCGTTGCCGCCCATACCGCACTCGCGATGCCGTTCGTCGTGTTCACGATCCTGGCGTCGGGTCACGCTGCCTCAGATACTCCCGGGCATCGTCTCGGCGGCGCTTTTCGCCTTCATCATCTCCTTCGATGAGCCGGTGATCTCGTTCTTCATTTCGGACCTCGATCATCGCTCGCTGCCGCGCAAGATGTTCGAGGACATCGACTACAATGTCTCGCCGACCCTGGCCGCAGTGGCCACGGTCCTGACCGGGCTCACCATACTGGCGCTGGTCGCTGGTCATTTCGCCGGCCGCAGCCGGCAGGCCTCGCCCGCCGCACGCAGGCCGACTTCCGGGAATTGAACAGGAGAGCAGCATGAAACTGACACGCCGCACGATCCTCGGGGCCACCGCGACCTTTCCCTTCATCTCGACGGCCCGCGCCGCCGGCGGCGAGGTGATCATCGCCACCACCGGTGGCCTGATGACGAACAGCCTGCAGGCCCACTTCTACAAGCGCTTCGAGGCCCAGACTGGTATCAAGGTTCGCGCCATCGCCATCGAGCTTCCCGACCAGTGGGCGCGGGCGATCGCCGGGGCGCGCAGCGGCAACGTGCCGTTCGACGTCGTGACCGCGACGCCTCCCGACCTGATCCAGCATGCGAGCCTGCTGCAGCCGCTCGATTGCGCCGCCATGCCCGGCATCGTGGCCAATGCGCTGCCCGGGAGCTGCATGCCGGCCGGGATCATCCGGACGGTGGGCGGCATGGCCCTGACCTGGAGCAAGAAAGCCTTCCCGGCGGGCGGGCCGCAATCCTGGGCCGATTTCTTCGACGTCGCGAAGTTTCCCGGTCCGCGCTCGCTCCCCGATACCGGCGATCGCGATTGGTGGGTGCCGCTGGCCGCCCTGATGGCCGACGGCGTGCCGCGCGACAAGCTGTTCCCGATGGACGTGGATCGGGCCTACCGCAAGCTCGATACGATCAAGAAGCATGTCGCGGCCTGGTGGAAGAGCGGCGACAATTCCATGCAGATCCTGCGTGGCGGCGACGCGGTCATGAGCATGCTCTATTCGAGCCGCGCCGTTCCCCTCGCCAAGAGCGGCGAGTTCGATTTCACCTGGAACGGCGCCATCCGCGACACCGGCAACTGGGCGGTGCTGAAAGGCGGGCCGAATACCGCGAACGCCATCAAGTTTCTCGATTTCTTCGTTCAGGACCCGTCGGAGCACCTGCCGTTCAGCAACGAAGTGAGCTTCGATTCGAACAACAAGGAAGCGGCGGCCAAGGTGCCGGCCGAGGAGCGGCGTTTCCGCCCGAGCTATCCCGAGAACTACGACAAGCTGATCGTCGCCGACTATGCGTGGATCGCCGCCGATCGCGCCAAGCTGCGCGAGCGCTGGATCAGCTGGCTCACCAAGTAGGCCGCCCGTGCTCGTCACCTATCCCGAGGCCGCCCACTGGCCGATCGATCCGGACCGGCTCGACCTGGTGGAGGAATTCCGGCGGCAGCCGCGCGGACCGCATGGCGATGAGCTGCAGAAGCTGCTGCATCGTCTGCGTTGGGCGGGCGATCCCGACCAGCCCGGCCGCTATGTCCTGATCGTCACGCAGCCCGGCAAGGAATGGATGCTGGGCCGCCTGCCGCGCCAGCGCGGCAAGCCGATCGAACTCATGCGCAATCACGTCTTCACCTCCATCGCCGAGGCGGAATGGGAGGTCTTCAAACTGCGCTGGGAAGCCGTCACCGGCCGGACCCTGCCGCCGCACCTGAGTGAAAAACTGGCATGACCGATACGACCTCCGTTCTGGGATATGCGTGGCCGATGGTGGTCTCGCCGGGCGAAGACGTGGTCTTCCATCTCTCGAGCCCTTCGCTGTCGAAGGCGGATGCCGCCCTGGTGCGCGTGCGCTGTGGCGATCCGGATCCTGCGGGTCCCGGAATCCGCGTCCACGAGATGGATGCGCCCTTCGAGCGCACGGTGCCTCTTGTTCACCAGATCATCCGGCCGGGCTCGTGCGCCATCGTGGCCGACGCGCCGGCGCTCACGTCCTTCCAATCCTTCACGGTCGGCGCGTTCCTGTGGCCGACGATGCCCGGAGATCGCGCCCAGACCATCCTGTCGCGCTGGAGGGAAGATGCGCAGCAGGGCTGGCGGCTCGGCCTCGACGCGGAGGGCCATCTGGAATTCGTCGTCGCGACTGGTGCCCGGACGTGGCGGGTTGCGACCGCCGCGGCGCTCTTGTCGCGCGAGTGGGTGTTGGCGGGGGCAAGCTGGGACGCGGAGGCCGGGCGCCTTGCAGTCATGGTCCGCAGCGCCGACCCGCAGGCCGGCCGGGATCGCTCCGAGTGTGTCGAGGCCGCGGGCCCGACCGCGCTTGAATGGCCGGCCGAGGTACCGCTGGTGATCGCGGCCCACGCCAGCGACGCCGAGGTGTTCGGCGGTTTCTACGACGGCAAGATCGACCGCCCGCGCGTTCATGCCAGCGTTCAGCCGATCGACGGCCTCCACCGGCTTTGCGAGAGCGTGAGCTTTCCAATGGCTGACGCGCGACTGGTCGCGGCATGGGATTTCTCGCGGGAGATCGGCAGCGACAGGGTCACCGACCTGTCGGCCCATCACCTCCATGGCAGGTTGCGCCAGATGCCGACGCGGGGAATGACCGGCGCCAACTGGGACGGCAGCACGGACCGCTGGACCGACTGTCCGACGCAGTATGGCGCCATCCACTTCCACAGCGACGACATGGCCGACGCGGAGTGGGAGCCGACCGTGCGCTTCACCGTTCCGGCGGAGTGGCGCAGCGGATTCTACGCGCTGCGGCTGCGGGCGGAGGCGGGTGACGAGCCGGTCGAGAGTTTCGTCGCGTTTTTCGTACGTGCCGAACTGGGTAAGCCGCGTTCGAAGCTCGCTTTCGTCGCCAGCACCGGCACCTTTCTCGCCTATGCCAACAGTGCCCTTCGGCTAGACCAGGTCCACGCCGAGGCAATGCTGGAGGGCGTGCTCACGCTGTCGCGGGACGATGTCTACATCCAGGAGCATCGCGAAGTCGGGCTCTCGACCTACGATACGCACGCCGACGGCAGCGGCTGGAGCATCAGCAGCGCGCGGCGGCCCATCCTCAACATGCGGCCGCGCGGCAATGTATTCAACTACGGCAATGACACGCACTTCATCGACTGGCTCGAGGAGACGGGACAGGACTACGACGTCATCACGGACGACGACATCCATCGCCACGGTGTCCAGGTCCTGGCGCCCTACACCTGTGTCGTCACGGGGTCGCACCCCGAGTACATCAGCCGCGAGGTCTGGGAGGCGTTCGACGCCTATCAGCGCGGCGGCGGCCGCCACATGTATCTCGGGGGCAACGGCTTCTACTGGCGCATCGCCTATCATCCCACCGTGCCGCACACGATCGAGATGCGCCGCGGCATGACCGGTCTGCGCACCTGGGAAGGAGAGGCGGGCGAGACCGCGCTGGCCTTCACCGGCGAGCCGTCCTCGACCTGGCGCAGCAATGGGCGTCCGCCCCAGCGACTGGTCGGTGTCGGCTTCGACGGCCAGGTCTTCACCCATTCCTCGCCGTACCGCTGGCTCGATGGCGCGAAGGATCCGGCGCTGTCATGGCTGACCGACGGGATCGATCTCGCCGCGCCGCTGGGCGACTTCGGCCTGCGCGGCAACGGCGCCGCCGGCGTCGAGATCGATCGCGTGGACTGGTCGCTGGGGTCGCCTCCCGGCACCGTCTGGCTCGCGACGGCCGACCGGCTCGGCTACGGCGGCACCCCGGCACCGGAGGAGATCCGTACGCTTCATCGCGGCGTGATGGGCGACCAGAACGCGCAGGTGAGGGCCGATCTGGTCTACTTCCCGACAGCCAACGGCGGTGCGGTCTTCTCGACCGGGTCGATCGCCTGGGTCTGTGCCCTGTCGCACGCGGGCTACAGGAACAACGTGAGCCAGCTCACCGGAAACGTCCTGAAGCGGTTCCTCGACCCGACCCCGCTGTGATCCGGACGGAGCCCGGCGGACGCAGGCGCACGCCGGGCTCGCGGCGAATAAACGAAATAAACGCAATAAACGAGACAAACGAAGCTAGTGCCGCACCCCCGGATTCGATGCCGGGAGCGAGCGATGCCGCAATAATATTGCTATCCGGTTCCGCCTCGGAACTATTCCGGCGGCTGTTTGATACAGCATCGATCCCAAGACCGTTGCCAAGTGGAAAAAGCGCGACTCCGTCGCTGATCTGAAGACGGGGCCGAAGGACGCGAAGTCGACAGTGCTTTCGA
>CAZPOS010000132.1:0-14625 GCA_964588065.1 uncultured Reyranella sp. | reverse complement strand
TCAGCGGCTGGCTGCCCGGCCCCGTGCCGGTGATGTGGAACATCACCAAGAAGTAGCAGCGCAAACGCGCCGGTGGCTCTCGCGGGAGCCGCCGGCTCTGCCCAAATAGAACGGGGGACCCTTGCCGGCAGGCGACGGTCCCCCGCTTCCGTAGGCGGCTACGGCCAGCGCCCGGGTGGACCCTCGTTCGGATGGTTCGCTGCAACTTCCCGCGCGACGGCAGCGAAAGCCGCGGCGGCTGGAGACAGGGTGAATCGCGAGCGCGTGAGCAGGCCGATATCGCGCCAGGCGCGCGGCTGCTCCACCATGCGGGCCACCATTCCCCCGAGTTCCATGCTGCGCAGCGCGAGGCTCGGCAGGACGGCATAGCCCAGCCCCGCGCGCACCATCCCGACGGCCGTCGTAAGCGAATCGAGTACATAGGTTGGCTCGATCTCGACCCCGGCGGCCCCGGCCGCGCGATCGGCATGGACCCGCACGCTGGACTGGCTGGTGACCAGGATGGCACTGAAGCGTGCAAGAGCCTTCCAGGTCACGACGCGGTGTGCCGCCAGCGGATGCCCGGTCTGCAGCAGCGCAACGAGGCAATCGCGCATCAGCGGCTCGAACGCGAGGAATCCGTCTTCCTGCAACAGCAGCCCGAGGCCGATTTCGGCCTGGCCGCTGCGCACACGCTCGGCAAAAGCGGTGGCCTGCGCTTCCTGGAAGACCAGCTTTATGCCGGGATGAGCTTCCGCGAAACGCGACAGGATCGGCGGCAGCACGCTGCACCCCACGGACGGCACGAAGGCGAGATTGAGCGTACCCTGGCGCGCGTCACGGAAGTCCGCGGCGCGGCGGCAGGTCTCGTCCAGTTGCTGCAGCGTGTGACGGGCGCTCTGCAGCATCTCGCGACCCGCCTCGGTGAGTTCGACCCGGCGCGTGGTCCGTCGAAAGAGCGCCATGCCGAACTCGTCCTCCAGTTGGCGAATCAGGAGGGAATAGCCCGGCTGCGTCATGCCCATGCGCGCAGCGGCTTCGGAGAAGGAGTTGAACTCCGCGCCAAGGGTGAAAGCGCGCAATTGCCGGATGGTGATATTCATACCGATCCAAAATCAATTCATATGATCTTTATATTTTCCTTATTTCGACGCGGCGAGCAGGATTTGCCGGATCCACTCTCAAACGCCGCGCGTAAATTCGATGAACTCCCTGAAAGCTGCTCCCGAGATTCCCTCTTGGCCAAGGATCGACGCCACGCGCGTCCATGCCCTGCTGGGCGAAGGCACCGAACTGGCGTTCCTCGACGTGCGCGAGGAGGGCCTGTTCAACACTGGCCATCCGCTCACGATCGTATCGATGCCGTTCAGCCACCTGGAAACGCGCCTCGCGGCACTCGTGCCGCGTCGCGCGACCCGCATCGTCCTGATGGACCAAAGCGAAGACGGACTGGCCGAGCGCGCGGCCCGGCGCCTCGCCGGATGGGGCTATTCCGACGTCTCCATCCTGAAGGACGGGCTGGAAGGCTGGCGCAAGGCAGGCCTCGAAGTGTTCGCCGGCATCTACGTGCCGAGCAAGGCTTTCGGCGAGTTCGTCGAACATCGATATGACACGCCGGCCATAGACGCCCAGGAACTGCGCCGATGGATCGACCAGGGCAAGGACATGATCATCCTGGACAGCCGGCCCTACGCGGAGTTCCACAACTACAGCCTGCCCGGCGGCATCGACTGCCCCGGTGCCGAGCTGGTGCATCGGGTGTTCGATCTCGTCCAACGTCCCGATACCACCATTGTGGTGAACTGCGCCGGGCGAACACGCGGCATCATCGGTGCGCAGTCGCTGATCAATGCCGGGATCAGGAATCCAGTCGTCTGCGTGCGTAATGGCACGGCAGGCTGGCACCTGAGTGGCGAGACGATGGCCCGCGGCAGCCGCACGGTCGCACCTCCTCCTTCGCCCAAAGGTCTCGCCGCCGCGCTCGAAGCCGCTATGCGCGTGTCGGAGCGTTTCGGCGTGCGCGAAATCGACGCCGCCGGGCTGCGCGCCCTTCGCGCCGATTCGGCCCGCTCGCTGTATTTCTTCGACGTGCGCAGCCCGGAGGAATACGAGGCCGGGCATATTCCCGGCTCCCGTACCGCGCCGGGCGGCCAGCTGATCCAGTCGACCGACCACTATGTAGGCACACGCGGCGCCCGCATCGTCCTGTGCGACGACAATGGCGTGCGGGCGCGCATGACGGCCTCGTGGCTGATCCAGCTCGGCTGGACGGAGGTATTCGTGCTGACCGGTGGCCTGAGTGCCTGCGGCGCGGCGCTGGAAAGAGGTCCCGAGCCGGTCGAACTGCTGCCGCCGTCCGACGCCACCGACGTGGAGCGGATCGGCGTCCTCGAACTCCATCGCCTGCACACGAGCGGGGAAGCGGTGGTGGTCGACCTGGCGAACAGCCTTCGCTTCCGTGCGCGCCACATTCCCGGTGCCTGGTTTGCCGTGCGATCCCGGCTGCAGGACGGGCTGGGAAAAGTCGCAGCCGGTGCCCCCGGGGTCCGACGGATCGTGTTGACGTCAGACGACGGCAGCTTCGCCGCGCTGGCCGCCGCCGACGCCACCGCGGCGACGCGCCTGCCTGTATCGATTCTGGACGGCGGCACGGACGCTTGGGCGGCGGCGGGTCTGCCACTGACCAGCGGACTCGAGAACATGACTTCCGAGACCGATGACGTCTGGTACAGCCCCTACGACTACGACGATCTGCGCAAGTCGATGACGGCCTACCTCACCTGGGAGATCGACCTCATCCAGCAGCTCGAGAAGGATCGCAGTCTGAAGTTCCGCTACTTCCCGCCGCAATACGCCTGAGAGGGCGCATCGTCACGAGGTCACATGGACATGAGCATGAAAGACATGAAGCTGGGACGTCGCCTCGCCCTCTCCGCCCTCGCGCTGGGGATCGCCGCTCCCCGCGGTTTTGCCCAGACAGCCGCCTATCCGTCACGCCCACTCAAGCTGCTCGTAGGCTATCCGCCGGGCGGCGGCGCGGACATCCTGGCCCGGATCTTCGCCAACAAGTTCAGCCCGCTGCTTGGCCAGCCGGTTGTCATCGAGAACCGGCCCGGCGCCGGCTCGACCATCGCGGCCGCCGCCCTCGCAAGCGCGCCGCCGGACGGCTACACGCTGTTCTTCGCCGAGTCGGGAATCCTGGTCGGAACCACGATCTACGACAAGGTGGGGTACGATCCGCTCGCTTTGACGCCGATCGGCGCTCTCGGCAACCTGCCCTATTCGCTCGTGGTCAACCCGGCCTTTCCCGCCAACAACGTACGCGAGTTCATCGACATCCTGAAGGCCAACCCGGGCAAGTACAGCTATGCCACGCCCGGCGTCGGCAACATCGCGCATCTCAGCGCGGAGATGTTCCAGAAGGCAGCCGGCGTCCAGATCGTCCACGTTCCGTACAAGGGCGGGACGCCAGCACTGGCCGACCTGGTCAGCGGCCAGGTCCCGATCTGTTTCGTCAGCCTTCCGCCGGCGCTCGCGCTGGCCCGGGGCGGCAAGCTACGCCTGCTGGCGGTGACCTCGGCCAAGCGATCGCCCGTGGCGCCGGACGTTCCCGCGATCAGCGAAACCCTGCCGGGCTTCAACGCGGCGGCGAGCATCTTCCTTCTGGCACCGCCGCAGACCCCCGCCCCGATCGTCTACCGGCTGAACGCGGCCATGCGCACCGCAATGGCCATGCCCGATGTGCTGTCCGACTTCATCGCACAGGGCGCGACCGTGGAGACGGGCACACCGCAGGAACTCGCTACCCTGTTCCGCGATGAGCTCGCCTCCTGGGGATCGATCGTCAGGTCCGCCGGCGTCCGGATGGAATGACCTCCCCGCCCGAGCGGCGGGCGAGGAGGTGAAGGGCTCTCTATGCCGCCACGGCGAGCGGCTCTTCACGCCACCGTTGCGTGGCCTCGGCGACACGACGACCCAGTGCCTCGAAGGTCTTGAAGTCGCTGGCGCCAATTCCCTCGACACCCTGGTCGGCGTTGGCCTGGGCCATCGCACCGATCGATGCGCCCACCCGGTTGAGATCGGCACTCGACCCCTTCGAGTGGTTGTTGCCGGGCGGCAGGCCGAGGCCCACCCACACCATTCCGTGCTGAACGGCGAGCGTCAAAAGCTGGTAGAGCGTGTTGTGCTTGTCGCCGTTCCACGAGGCCGAGACGGTGAAGCCCGCGGCGAGTTTGTTGCGCCACCTGCCCTCCATCCACCGGCTCGACGTCCAGTCCTTGAACCTGGCGAAATCCGCCGACACGCCGCCCATGTAGGTCGGACTGCCGAAAACGATGGCATCGGCGGCGTCGAGTTCGGCCTCACGGGCTTCGGCTTCGGCGACCGGGATCAGACTGACGATCGTGCCCGGAACCGCTCGCGCGCCCGTGGCCACGGCTTCGGCGAGAGCCTGCGTATGTCCGTAGCCGGAATGATAGACGATGGCGACGTTGGTCATGATGGCTTCCAATCCTTTGATTACACTGGGGAACCTTTTCATTGGTTTCCCCAGACCAGTTGCTTTCACAAAGTGACTGGAAACATCTGGGATGCGGGCTATATATTCTCCAGTAGGTACCAAATCGTAACCAAAGGTTTTTCCATGAGCATCTCGCCTCCCGCCACCGCCGCCCAGGCCAAGGAAAGCGTCAGCTGCCCGATGGATTTTATCCTCCGCATGCTGATGGGTCCCTGGACCACCTACATCCTCTACAACCTGCGAACTCACGGGCCGCAGCGCTTCGGCGAGCTGAAGCGCCGCGTATCGGGGATCTCGGCGAAAATGCTGACCGAGCGTCTGCGCACATTGGAGGGCGCGGCCCTGGTGAAGCGCGACTACGAACCGACGATCCCGCCCAAGGTCACTTATTCGCTCACCAAGCGCGGCGGTGAGCTGGACGACGTCATGGACCGGCTGGCGGAGATCGCAATTCGCTGGGCGGCGGAAGATGCGGCCGGCCGCACGGGCCGCGCGCTGAAGACCGCACCGAAAATGCCGGAACTCCAGGCAGCGGAGTAGCTTACGGATTCTGTCTCATTTAAAGGGCGAGCCCCATGGGCCCGCCCCTTTCTTAATCTGCATTGTGAGAAGATTGCGAGAAGCGGCCGAAGACCCGGCTACTTCTTCGACACACCCCAGAAGACGGTCACCGGCGGTGGCGGGTTGATCGTCCCGATATTGGACCGCACGGCACTGACGCCGAACCATTCGCCGAGCGGCACGTGGGTGACGACCTTGATGGCCCGCTCCTGCACGGCGGTAGCGGCGGCCTTCTTCTCGGCCTCGGTTGTCGCCTGCACGTACTTGTCGCGCAGCTTCTCCAGTTCCTCGTCGCAGGGCCAGCCCGAGCGGGCCTTGTCGCAACTCGCGATCAGGAAGGGCGTCATCAGCGGGTCGAGGATGTCGACCTGCGACCAGCTCGTGGAGAAAGCGTTCCAGCCGCCCTCGGAGACCGGCCCCTTCTTGGCCAGCCGGACGATCACGCTTTGCCAATCCATCGAGATCATGTCGACCTTGAAGCCCGCGCGCTCGAGCAGGGACTTGGCGACCGGGCCGAGCTGCTTGATGACGCCGAGATCTGTCGGCGCCAGCAAGGTCACAGGCGTGCCATCGTAACCGGCTTCGGCCAGCAGGGCCTTCGCCTTCGCCGCATTGCCCTCCACCAGACCGGCCATGCCGGCATCGGTCGCCAGCGGCGAGCCACACGTGAACATCGCCTTGCAGGTCTGCCAGAATCGCTTGTCGCCGATATTGGCCTGCAGGAAGTCCTCCTGGTTGAGGGCCAGCGCGGCGGCCTGACGGACCTTCTCGTTATTGAAGGGCGGCTGCAGCCAGTTGGGACGGAAGGCATACTGGTTCGAGACACGCCCCTTGATGACGCGAATGCCCTTGTCCTTCTCGACCAGCGGCAGATGGTCGGCGGACACGCCTTCGAGCATGTCGATCTCGCCGTTGAGCAGCGCGTTGACCTGCGTCTCCGCATCGGGGATCCATACCCACTCGACCCGATCGACGTTCACGACCTTGCCGCCGGACAGGCCCGACATCGGCTCGGCACGCGGCTTGTATTTCGCGAACTTGGTGTAGACGAGCTTCTCGCCCGGCTTCCATTCGTCCTTCTTGAACACGAACGGGCCGGAGCCGACGTACTCCTCGATCTGCTTGAACGGATCGGTCTCGGCGATGCGCTTGGGCATCATGAAGGGCACGACCACCGAGGGCTTGCCGAGCGACTCGATCACCGCTCCGAACTTGTCCTTCAGCACGATCTGGAAGGTCTTGGCATCGACGACCTTATATTCCTTCAACGCCTGCGCCATCTTCTGGCCCATCGCGTCGCGCGCCGACCAGCGCTTCAGAGAGGCGATGCAATCCTCGGCCGTTACCGGCTGGCCGTCGTGCCATTCCAGCCCGTCGCGCAGCTTGAAGGTCCAGACAAGGCCGTCGTCGCTGGTGGTCCAGGTGTCGACCATCTGCGGCTTCACCTGGAACTTCTCGTCCATGGAGAAGAGCACGTCGTAGAGCATGTAGCCGTGATTGCGCGTGATGTAGGCACCGCTCCAGATCGGATCGAGCACCTTCACATCGGAGTGCATCACCACCTTGAGGGTCTGCGCCGATGCAATCGGTACGGCGGAGACGGTGGCGAAGGCCGCCACGGCAGAGAGAAGAAATCGACGCATGAATGGCCCCATGAACAACGCGAGGGCCAAAATTCTAGGGCGGGTTCACAGGCCGTGTCAGCGTGCGAGTGCCGGCCGGGAGAAAAAGAAAACTGGTCCGGCGAAACGCACGGCGCATTTCCTGACACGCTTCTTGCACGTCGCGCCGACCAGAATCAGAGATCGAGCCCGTAGACCCGCGCGGCCGTGCCGGAGAACAAGGCCTTCTTTTCCGAGGCCGAGGCACCGGAGGAGATGCGCTTGAAGGCATTCCACAGGACGCCGTAGCCCGAGGTGATCTTGTCGACCGGGAAGTTGCTCTCGTACATGCATCGGTCGACGCCGAAGAGTTCGATCGTCGTCTCGACCCAGGGGCGGAACGCCTCGGCGAGCTCCTGCGAGCCCGGCGGCACGGGGCGTCGGTAGAAGTCGAAAAAGCCCATCGCCATGCCGAGCCCGCCGACCTTCACGAAGATGTTGGGGCGCTTCGCCAACTCGGCCATGGATTTCTTCCAGGCCGCGCGGACTTCGTCGTGACGACCCGCGTAACCCGCATAACCGAGCGGCCCGCCGACGTGATCGAGGACGATGTGCGTGCCCGGAAAGGCGTCGGCCAGGTCGGCGATCTCCGGGAGCTGAGGATGGTAGAGCCAGGCGTCGAAGGTGAGGTCGCGCTTCGCAAGCTCCCGGAAGCCCTCGCGCCAAGTCAGGTCGCGGGTCTGCTCAGGTGGCGGATCGTTGCGGGAATTGCGGATGCCCGGGTCGGCGTCCCAGCCGGTCTGATGACGGATGCCCTTGAAGCGGCCGTTGCCTGCGGCGATCTGGGCGTCGAACACGTCCCCAGCCCGCTCGCCGAGGCGCAGGTCGACATGGCCGACGATGCCGGCGCAGGCGCGCAGCTCGCCATAGAGACCGGACGCGCTCATCGCCGCCACGCCATTGGCGAATTCGGTCTCGCCGATGCAGCGCAGCTCGGCCGGACCATCCTTGCGGTACATCGAATGGCAGTCGACGAACACCGTGCCCACGATCCGATGGCCGGTCCGCGTGTCGGCCAGCAGATCGTGGAAGAGATAGTCGTTGCCGGTGCGCTGCCAAAGATGGTGGTGCGGATCGACGATCGGCAGGTCGGGTTCGAGCGCGGGCTCGCTCACCTGGGCAACCCAGGCGGGATCGGGATTCATCACGTTCCCGAGGCTTTCGGCGGGTTGAACCATCGTTTCCTCCCTCTTCGATCTCTTAGTGGATCGGCTCTTCGGCGATCATCGAGACGTGGGCGTGCACCACCTTCCAGCCCGCGTCGGGAAAGCGCACCCAGGTCTGCGTCTGCCGCCCGGTCATCTCCTTGCCGCGCACCTTGTAGACCAGCGAGACCGTCGCCATGTCGCGCCCCAGCGTGACGATGTCGAGCCGCAGCCGCTTTTCCTTGGTGCCGGGGCCCGGCGGACGGCCGACGCGAAACGCGTGGATGCGGTCGAAGCCGTAGCCGTGTTCGTTGTTGGCGAGACGGATCGTGTGCGGGCTGTTCCAGAAGGTGGCGTCGAGCACCTCCACGTTCTTGTCGATCAGCGCCTGTTCGTAGCGTTCGAACAGTTCGCGCACCTCGGCAACGACTTCGGGAATGTTCGGCGTCAGATCGGTCACGCTCACCTCGCTCTTGCTGGATTTCCAACGACAGTAGCACCCGCCGCGACGTCGCGGGTGACGACGGCACCCGCACCCACGATCGCGCCGTCACCGACGGTGACGCCCGGCAGCACGATGGCGCCGGCGCCGATCCAGACATCGGCTCCGATGGTGACGGGACGCCCGAACTCCAGGCCGGCACGCCGCTGGACGGGATCGCGCGGATGGTCCGCGGTCAGGATCTGCACCCCGGGCCCGATCTGCGTGCGATCGCCGATCGTGACCTTCACCACATCGAGGATGACGCAGTTGAAGTTGAGGAACACGCCCTTGCCGAGGCTGATGTTGTAGCCGTAGTCGCAATGGAAGGGTGGCCGGACATAGGCGCCCTCGCCCACCTCGGCCAGCATCTCGCGCAAGAGCGCCGAATGATCCTTCTGCGTGGCCGCGATGGAGGCGTTGTAGCGATCCATCCACTCCGCGACGCGGCGCGCATCGGCGGCCAGTTCCTCGCCGGTCGCCACGTAGAGCTCGCCCGCCAGCATCTTCTGCTTCTCGCTCGCCAAGCGCCCTCCCGAGGCCTGCGGCGACGATCAGCCCGCCGCCTTCTCCATCGCACGCGCGACCGAGACCAGCGTCGCGTCGCTGCCGCGCGGCCCGATGATGGACAGGCCGACCGGCAGACCGTCAACCGTCGTGGCGCCCGGCAGATTGACCTGCGGAAAGCCCGCCAGCCCGCCTTGCGCACAGAGGCAGGTGATGCGGTCGCGCAGCGGATCCAGCACCGACAGCGGTAGGCCCACCTTTGGCGCCGGGAACGGCGTCGTCGGCAGGCAGAGGATCGTGCCCGGCGGCAGCAGATACTTCATGCGCCCACGCGCTTCCTGGCGCATCAGGTTGGCCCACACCTTATCGCTCTCGGGGATCATCGAGCCGGCGACCAGTGCCTTGGCGACCGAGAAGGCGAAACGCGGATTGCGCTCGTCGAGCCACGACCTGAACGTCGCATAGGACTCTGCCGGCTGCAGCGTGCGCTGGGCGCGGGCCCAGACCGACAGGCCCTGCGGCGCCATGATCTCCTCGCGACTGGATCCGACGATGGCGGCCAGCGTCTTCACCATCGGCTGCAGCGCTTCCGACGTTTCCGCATCGGCGAAGCCGAAGGCGTCGACCGCGACGATGAGCTTCGACGGCAGCGCCGAAGGGATTTCCTCACCCAACATCACGGCGCAGACCTTGGCGAAGGTCTCGGCGTCGCGCGCGAACCATCCGGTCGTGTCGGAGGTCGGCGCCTGGGGCAGCATGCCGGTCACGTCGATGCGGCCATGGGTCGGCCGAATTCCATAGAGGCCGCAGAAGCTGGAGGGGACACGCACCGAACCGCCGGTATCTGTGCCCAGCGCGGTGTCGCAGATCCCCGCGGCCACGGCGGCCGCGGACCCCGAGGACGAGCCGCCCGGCACCCGGCCCGGAGCCCGCACGTTCTTCGGCGTGCCGTCGAAGGCGTTCTCGCCCAGGATGCCGAGCGAGACCTCGTCGGTGATGGTCTTGCCGATCAGGGTGGCGCCGGCATCGAGCAGCGTCTGCACCGCCCAGGCGTGCTTGTCGGGAATCGGCCGCCCGGTGGGCCAGTCGTGGTTGCCGCCGCCGGTCGGCACGCCGGCGACGTCGAACAGATCCTTGGCCGCGAAGGTGAGGCCCGCCAGCGGACCACCTGCCCGGCCCTCGATGCGCACGCGTGGGCCGGGAACGAAGGCGCCGATCTCGTCAGTCATGGAACGCTACTCTCTTTGGCAATCTATTCGGCCGGCGCCGCTGGCATGCGGCCCTTGGTGCGCCAGCGCCTCGCCCAGCCCGGGCTGAACTTCATGCCGGTGAGCTTGTCGAACCACATGTAAACGACAGGGGTAATGAACAGCGTGAGCAGCTGCGACACCATCAGGCCGCCGACGACGGTGATGCCGAGCGGCTGGCGCAGCTCGGCGCCGGCGCCATGGCCCACGGCGATCGGCAGGGCGCCGAGCAGCGCGCAGACTGTCGTCATCATGATCGGCCGGAAGCGCAGCAGCGCCGCCTCGACGATTGCAGTCTCCGCATCCGCACCATGCCCGCGCCGCTCGATCGCGAAGTCGACCATCATGATGGCGTTCTTCTTCACGATGCCGATCAGCATCACCACACCGATCAGGGCGATCACCGACAGGTCCATGCCGAACAGCATCAGGGTCGCCAGCGCCCCGATGCCGGCCGACGGCAGGCCGGAGAGGATCGTCAGCGGATGGATGAAACTTTCGTAGAGGATTCCCAGGATGATGTAGATGACGAGCACCGCCGCGAACAGCAGCAAACCCTGGTTGGCGACCGCCTGCTGGAAGACCTGGGCACTGCCTTCGAAGCTGGTTGTGATGGTGGCCGGCAGGCCGATCTCCGTCGCCGCCGCCTGGATGTCGCGCACGGCGTCGCCCAGCGCCACGCCTGGTGCGAGGTTGAAGGAGATCATGACCGACGGAAGCTGCGCGATGTGGTTCACCGTCAGCGAGGTCGGCTTGTCGATGCGCTTGGCCAGCGTATCCAGCGGCACCAGGCCGCCGTTCGGCGTCCGGACCTGCAGCCGGCGCAGGATGTCGCCGGTGTCGCCGTACTTCGGATCGGCTTCGAGGATCACCTGGTAGGTGTCGTCAGATGCGTAGATGGTCGAGACCTGCCGCGTACCGAACGCCGAGTAGAGCAGCAGGCGGATCTGGTCGACCGACACGCCGAGCCGCGAGGCGATGTCACGGTCGATGTCGATCATCGCCGAGCGGGCCCGCACCTGCAGATCGGAGTTCACGTCGAGGATCGAGGGAATGCGGCGCATCCTCGCTTCCATCAGCGGGCCGTACTCGCGCAGCAGGTTGAGATCGCTCGACCGCATGCCGAACTGGTACTGGGCACGGCTCTGCGTCGTGGATATGTTGATCGACTGCGCGGCCTGGAAATACACGTTGATGCCGGGCACCGAGGCCGTCGCCCGGCGAAGTCGCGCAATGACCTGCTGGGCGCTATCCGTACGCTCCGGCTTGTCGCGCAGCATGATGAAGATGCGTCCCGAGTTCACCGTCGCTGCCGCATTGCCGCCGCCGACGGTCGACATGACCGAGGCCACGTCGGGATCCCGGCGGATGACCTCGGCCAGGGCCGACTGGCGGGCGACCATCGCGTCGAAGGAGGCATCGTCCGGCCCGATCGTGGAGCCCTGGATCTGGCCGATATCCTCGGACGGGAAGAAGCCCTTCGGGATCGCCTGGAACAGCATGCCCGTGACGACGAAGGTGCCGAGGGTGATCGCCAGCACGAGCCGGGGATATCGGACCGTGCGCCGCAGGGCCCAGCCATAGCCGTCGGTAAGCTTCGTGAAGCCCCACTCGAAACCGCGCAGCAGCGCATTGTGCTTCTCGTGATGGTCGATCGGCTTCAGCCAGCGCGAGCAGAGCATCGGCGTCAGGGTCAGCGACACGACACCGGAGATCAGGATGGCGAAGGCGATGACGAGGCCGAATTCGTTGAACATGCGCCCGACGACGCCGCCCATGAACAGGACGGGAATGAACACCGCGACCAGAGACAGCGTCATCGAGACGATCGTGAAGCCGACCTCCTTGGAACCCTTGAGTGCCGCCTCCATCGGCTTCTCGCCCGCCTCGATGTGACGGACGATGTTTTCCAGCATGACGATGGCGTCATCGACCACGAAGCCGACCGCCAGGGTCAGCGCCAGCAGTGATATGTTGTCGATCGAGTGGCCGCAGAGATACATGCCGGCAAAGGTGCCGATGACCGAGATCGGCAGCGCGATCGCCGGAATCATGGTCGCGCGGAAGCTGCGCAGGAAGAAATAGATCGCGACGATCACCAGCAGAGCGGCCAGCGCCAGGGTGAACTCGACGTCGTCGATGGCCTCGCGGATCGGCTTCGACCGGTCGGCCAGCAGGTGGATCTCGACCCCCGCGGGCAGTTCAGCCTGGATCTGCGGGATGATGGCCTTCACCCGATCGACCACCTCCACCGTGTTGGCGTCGGGCTGGCGATAGACGCCCATCACGATGGCGCGCGAGCCGTCCAGCCAGCTCGCCACCTTGTCGTTTTCGACGCTGTCGATGGCCGTCGCCACGTCGGAGATGCGGACCGGCGCTCCGTTCTGCCAGGTGACGATCACCGGCATGTAGTCCGCGGCCTTGCTGATCGGCCCGGTGGCTTCGAGAATCGCGTTCTGCTTCTGGTCGGCGATGGACCCGACCGGCTTGCTGGAATTGGCGTTGACGACGGCGTTCTGCAGTTCCTGCAGGGTCAGCCCCCGAACCGCCAGCTGGTCGAGGTCGGCGCGGACGCGGACGGCGAACTTCTGCGAACCGAAGATCAGGACCTGCGCCACGCCTGGCAGGGTCGAGACACGTGGCATGATCGCCCGATTGATGAAGGCATCGACGTCCGAAAGCCGTGCCTGGCTCGACTTGAGCGCCAGGAACATCACCGCCCAGTCCGCCGGATTGACCTTCCGGAAGCTGGGCGGCGTCGTCATCTCGGGCGGCATTCGCCGCATCGCGGAGGAGATGGCCGACTGCACGTCGAGGGCGGCCCCGTCGATGTTCCGGTTGAGGTCGAACTGGAGGACGATGGAGGTGTTCCCGAGCGACGACGTCGAGGTCATCGTGGTCACGCCGGCGATCGTCGAGAACTGACGCTCGAGGATCGAGGCCACGGAGGAGGCCATCGTTTCCGGGCTGGCGCCGGGCAGCTGCGCCGTGACCTGGATGGTCGGGAACTCGACCCTCGGGACCGCGGCCACCGGAAGCTGCTTGTAGGCGAATATGCCGCCCAGGACGAACGATGCCATCAGCAGGATGGTCATCACCGGACGGCGGATGCACAGTTCAGAAATGTTCACGTCCCGCCTCCGCTAGGATCGGCTATCCGCGGGGTGGGGCAGCGGGCCGGTTCGGATCCACCGTCGGCGGCCGGATCGTCACCGAAGCCCCCTGGACCAGCCGCAGCTGACCGTCGACCACCACCTGTTCCCCGTTCTCGACGCCCTTGCCGATCACGGCCCGGCCGTCCTGCGTGCGCTTCACCACGACCGGTCTGAGATCGGCCACGCCATCCTTGATGACGAACACGAAGGGCCCCTGCGAACCGAGCTGCACCGCGCTCGCCGGAACCGAGAGGGCATCGGATTCGATGCCGAGCACGATCTCCACCTTGACGAACTGGCCGGGCCACAGAAGTTCGTTGGCATTGCCGATGCGCGCCTTGGCCGTCACCGTTCCGGTGTTCGGGTCGACGGTGTTCTCGATGAAGGCCATCTCGCCCGACTGTTTCTTGGAGTCGTCGATGACGGCCGTGACCGCGACCGGCCCCTTGGCCATGGCCGCCCGCAGATCCGGCAGGATGATCTGCGGAATGGCGAAACTCACATAGATCGGGTCGATCTGGTTGATCGTGGCCAATGTGCTGGTGGCCGAATTGTCGCCGGTGCGGACGACCGCTCCCGCCTTGTTCGCGATCGAGCCGATGCGGCCCGAGACTGGCGCGCGGATCTCTGTGAAGGTGAGCTGGGTCTGGATGCTGGCCTTGGCGGCCTCGTCCGCCTCGAGCTGCGCTTCGGCGGCCTTCAGGGCGGTGCTGGCATTGTCGCGCTGGACCTGGGTGCCGGCGTTCTTCGACAGCAGTTCCTCGTTGCGCTGCAGGTCGCGCCGGGCCTGCATGACCTGCGCCTGGTCCTTTCGGATCTGCGCCTCGATCTGCCCCAGCTGCGCCTTCAGGGTCCGCGCATCGAGTTCGAAGAGGATATCGCCCTCCTTCACGAGAGCGCCCTCCTCGACGTTCACCTTCATGATCTGGCTGTCCATGCGCGGCTTGATCTGGACGGAGGCGATCGACTGCACGGTACCGACGGCATCCACCGCGACGGGCATTGCCTCGCGCGTGACCGGCATGACCACGACCGGCACGGCGCCGCCCGGATTCAGGCGGCCCCGACGGCCCTGCGGCTGCGCGCCGGCCGCCGGACTCCCCTGGGCCTCGGCGGTTTTGGCAGCCGTTCCCATCCCGATATGAGGCCCGACCTCCCGGATCACATCATCGCGGTAGACATAGGCCGCTCCGCCGATCGCAACGATCGAGACGAAGACCGCCGCACGGACGAATCCCATTCCCAAGACTCCAGTCCCCAAGCCCCGGCAGGATTATAGCCCCCCCATTGCCCGGCGATAGCCGAAACACCCGTTCCGGCCTGAATCTCGATGCAAAAAACCCGCCACAATCGGGCGGGTTTTTCGTCAC
>CAZPOS010000131.1:0-14682 GCA_964588065.1 uncultured Reyranella sp. | reverse complement strand
TGATCGCGCCGTACGTTATCGGCCGCGACGCCACCGAGATCGAGGGCATCTGGCAGACCCTCTACAAGAACAATTTCTGGCTGGGCCGCATGGGCGTAACCCTGTTCGCCCAGAGCGCCGTCGACATGGCACTGTGGGACATCGTGGGCAAGCGCGCCAGCCTGCCGCTGTTCCGCCTGTGGGGCGCGGCGCGTACGAAGATCGCCGCCTACGGGTCCGGCTGTTTCCGCGGCCTCGGGCGCGACGGCATGATCAGGCGCGCCAAGGAGTTCACCGCCCAGGGGCTGAAGGCCATCAAGATGCAGGTCGCGCACATCCGGCCGTGGCGCGAGGACGTCGAGAACGTACGGGCGATGCGCGAGGCGATGGGCGACGGCATCGAGATCATGATCGACGTCAACATGGGCTGGGACGCCGACACCGCCATCCAGGCCGGCCACCGCATCGACGAGTTCGATCCCTACTGGCTGGAGGAGCCGGTCGTCGCCGAGGATTTCGCGGGTTACCGCCGCATCGCCGCCGCCCTGAAGACGCGCGTGGTCGGCGGCGAGAGCCACTTCATGCGGAACGATCTCCGTCCGTTCTTCGAGCATCCCGGCACGCCGATCCTGCAGCCCGATCCGATGCGCGGCGGCTACTCGGAACTGCGCAAGATCGCGTCGATGGCCGAGCCCTACGGCATCCGTCTGGCGCCGCATCTGTTCCACGAGCAGATGGTCCATGTGCTGGCCTCGATTCCCAACGCCAGCTACCTCGAATACATGGACTGGAACGACGATCTGTGGATCGAGCCGGTCCTGCCGGCCGAAGACGGCACCATGGCGCCGCCGGAGCGGCCGGGTCACGGTCTGGCCTTCCGTCCCGAAGTTCTCACGGACCACCGTGTCGGCGGCCAGCGCCTCAAAGGGTGAGGCACCCCTCTCCTTGATCCGGGCGGCGGCGGCGACTATCTAGCAGCCGTCGCCCACAGATACGGACCGCACCGAAATGGATTTCAACCTGACCGCAATGCCTTCCCGCCTTGCCATCAGGGGACTCCATTTCCATGCCTTCCATCACGCTTTCCCGCCTCACCGCAACCACGCCTGACGGCCGGCCCCTCCTTTCCGATCTCGACCTGAGCTTCGACGGCGGTCGCACTGCCCTGGTCGGCCGCAACGGCGTCGGTAAGACGACACTGATCGAAATCATCGCCGGCACACGGTTGCCGCAGGCGGGGACCGTTTCGTGCACCGGCACCATCGGTGTGCTCCGACAGCGCGTGCAGGTCGCGCCGCGGGAGACGCTGGCGGACCTGATGGGCGTGGCCGAAGCGCTCGCTCTGCTGCGCAGAGCCGAGGAAGGTCGGGCCACCGCCGACGAACTGGCTTCGGCCGACTGGACGATTGAAGCGCGCATTGCCTCGGCACTCCGCCGAGTCGGACTAGAGGCTGAACCGTCGACGTTGCTGTCGGCTCTTTCGGGCGGCCAACGCACCCGCGCCGCTTTGTGCGCACTGATCCTCGCTGAACCGGATTTCATCCTTCTGGACGAACCGACCAACAATCTCGATCGCGCGGGGCGCGCGTCCATGATCGACCTGCTGTCGACCTGGCGGACGGGCGCGATCGTCGTCAGTCACGATCGCGAGCTGCTGGACACGATGGACGCGATCGTCGAGATGACGTCGCTCGGCGTCACCCGCTATGGCGGCAACTGGAGCCACTATCGCGAGCGCAAGACCCTCGAGCTGGTCGCCGCGCGGCACGACCTCGCCGATGCCGAACGCCGCGTTGCGGAGGTGGCGCGCGCGACGCAGGCAACCGCCGAGCGCAAAGCCCGCAGGGACGGTGCCGGCCAGCGCAAGCGGGCGAAGGGCGACATGCCGCGTATCCTTGCCGGGGCACGGCAGAACCGCGCCGAGGCCACGTCGGGGAACGATGCACGGCTCGCCGAACGGCGACGCAAACAGGCAGTCGAGGATGCGGCTGCCGCGCGACAACGGATCGAGATTCTGCAGCCGCTGTCGATCATGGTGCCGCCGACCGGCCTGTCGGCCGGCCGGACCGTGCTGCGGTTCGACTCCGTAAGCGCGGGCTACGGAACGAACCCGGCGATCCTCGACGGGCTGTCGTTCACCCTCACCGGGCCCGAGCGCGTGGCGATCACCGGACCGAACGGTTCGGGCAAGACCACCCTGCTCGGCCTCGTCACCGGGCGGCTCGTACCACGGTCCGGCAGCGTGCGGGTCGACACCGACTTCGCTCTGCTCGACCAGCAGGTGAGTCTGCTCGCTACATCGCTGTCGATCCGCGACAACTTTCTGCGTCTCAATCCGGGCGCCGACGAGAATGCGTGCCGTGCCGCCCTCGCCCGTTTCATGTTCCGCGCCGATGCGGCCCTGCAGCCGGTTTCGACTTTGAGCGGCGGACAGACGCTGCGCGCCGGCCTCGCCTGCGTGCTGGGCGGTACCAGGCCGCCGCCGCTCCTGATCCTCGACGAGCCGACCAACCATCTCGACATCGAAGCGATCGAGGCGGTGGAGAGCGGGCTGCGCGCATTCGACGGCGCGTTGCTGGTGGTGAGCCACGACGAGCCCTTTCTCGCCGCGATCGGTGTGACGCGTCGCCTCGACCTACCCGGCCGAGGGGCCGCCTGAAGACCACAAACCCTGCTCCGATGGCATGGATGTTGCTGCCGGTGGGACAGTTATCACCCGGGGACAGGGGACAGGGATGAGCTTGATATCGAGGATTTCGGTCTTGAAGCTGGCCGCCGCTGCGGTGGGCGCGAGCCTCGCGTTTGCGGGAACCGCCGGCGCGCAGACGCAGTGGATGATGGCCAGCGGCTATCCCGAGAACAATTTCCTGACCCAGAATCTGCGCAAATGGGTCGAGGACGTGGAGAAGGGCACCGGCGGCAAGCTCAAGATCACGCTTCACACCAACGACAGTCTGATCAAGCTCGACAGCATCAAGTCGGCCGTCCAGCGCGGACAGGTGCAGGCCGGCGAGATCCGCCTCGGCGTCTACGGCAACGAGGACCCGATGTTCATCCTCGACGGCGTGCCCTTCGTAGCGTCGACCTACGAGGAAGCGTGGAAGCTGATGGAACTGCAGGACCCTTACTTCAAGGGACTGTTCGACAAGGCCGGAATGGTGATCGCGGGCTATCAGGTCTGGCCGAGCCAGGGTTTCTACACCAAGACCCCGGTCAACTCTGTCGAGGACTTCAAGGGCAAGAAGATCCGTATCTATTCGACGGCGACCCAGAAGATGGCGACCCTGCTGGGCTTCAACGCGACGATCCTGCCCTTCGCCGAAATCCCGCAGGCCTTCTCCACCGGGCTGATCGAGGCCCTGTTCACCAGCGCCCAGACCGGTGTCGACATCCAGGCATGGGACAACACCAAGTATTTCACCGACGTCGGGGCGATCCTGTCGAAGAACGCCCTGATCTTCAGCAAGCGCGCCTTCTCTGCCTTGTCGCCTGCCGACCAGAAGGTGGTGATGGATGCCGCCGCCGCCTACACGAAGCGGTCGTGGGAGATGAGCAAGGCAGCCGGTGACGAGAAGGCGGCCGTCCTGAAGAAGAACGGCATGACGGTCACGGGTGGCCCGCCGGCCGTACTCGCCGCGATGAAGAAGGTCGGTGTCCAGATGGCCGACGAATGGAAGGCGACGGCGAGCCCCGCCGCCGTTGCGGTCCTCAACGCCTACATGGCCGGTCAGAAGACGAATTGAGGTCGAGCGGCGCCGGGCCGTCCGCGACGGCCCGGCGCCCGATTCGCTGATGGTGATGTGATGCGGCGTGCCCTGGATACTCTCTACAGCGCGAGCGGTCTGCTCTCCGCGTTCTTCCTGGTGATGATCGGCGTGACGATCCTCCTGCAAATTGCGGGGCGGTTCCTGAACTTCGCTTTCGATGCCACGGAGATCTCGGGCTTCTGCATGGCGGCGTCAACGTTCCTCGGGCTCGCCTACACGCTGCGCGCCAATGCGCACATCCGGGTCACGCTGATGGTCGGCAAGCTCTCGGCGGAGAACAAGCGACGGGTCGAGATCTGGTGCTGCGGCCTGGGAGCGGCCGCCTTCGCCTATGTGTCGGCGAATGCCTGGCTCATGGCCTACGACTCCTTCCTCTTCGGCGACACCAGCCCCGGCCTGATGGCGGTCCCGTTCTGGATCCCGCAGATCGGCATGGCGCTGGGGGCCTCGATCATGACGGTCGGATTCATCGACGAGCTCGTTCAGACCCTCGGCGGCAGGATCCCCGATTTCGCCGATGCGGAAGCTCAGGCGATCGACGAAGAACTCGAAGCGGCTTCCCTGAGCATGGCTGGCGAGACCGTCGGCAGCGGAAAGGCGGCCGTAAGATGAGCGCAGAAGTGATCCTCGCGACGACGGTGCTCGGCACACTCTTCCTGCTGCTCGCAAGCGGTGTCTGGGTCGGCGTAACGCTGGTCGTCGTCGGCTTCGTGGCTCTCTTCTTCTTCACGCCGGCGCCCACGGGCTCCCTCCTCGCCACCACGATCTGGGACTCGAGCTGGGGATGGGCGCTGACTGCCCTGCCCCTTTTCATCTGGATGGGCGAGATCCTCTTCCGGTCGCGTCTGTCGGAGGACATGTTCAAGGGACTGGCGCCGTGGCTCGGCTGGCTTCCGGGCCGGCTGCTGCACGTGAACATCCTGGGCTGCGGCGTCATGGCGGCGGTCTCCGGCTCTTCGTCCGTCACCTGTGCTACGATCGGCCGCATGAGCATGCCGGAGCTGCGCAAGCGCGGTTACCACGAAGGCATGGCGATCGGCACTCTCGCCGGATCCGGGACGCTCGGACTGCTCATTCCGCCATCGATCATGATGATCGTGTACGGCATCACCGCGCAGGTCTCGATCGGCAGGCTGTTCATCGCGGGCTTCCTGCCCGGCTTCATGATGATCGGACTGTTCATGGCCTACACGGCAGGCTGGGCGCTCCTCAACCCCACCAAGGTGCCGCCCGCCGACATGCGGATGACCTTCGGCGAGAAGATATGGAATGCACGCCGCCTGATCCCGGTGATCCTGTTGATCGTCACCGTTCTGGGCTCGATCTATGGAGGCGTCGCGACGCCGACCGAGGCCGCCGTGATGGGCGTGGTCGGCGCGCTGGTGCTTGCGGCCGTCACCGGCTCGCTCTCCTGGGAGACGTTCAAGGACAGCCTGCTGGGCGCGGTTCGAACCAGTTGCATGATCGGCCTGATCCTGGTCGGCGCGGCCTTCGTCACCATGGCGATGGCCTTCACGGGCCTGCCGGCCACGATGGCGAACTGGGTCAACGGCCTTGGCCTCACGCCCTACGGCCTGATCCTGCTGCTCACCCTGCTCTACATCGTGCTGGGTTGCTTCCTCGACGGCGTTTCCATGATCGTTCTGACGGCGCCCGTGGTGCTGCCGATGGTCACCGCCCAGCAGATCGATCCGCTGTGGTTCGGCATCTACATCGTCCTGGTGGTGGAAATGGCGCAGATCACGCCGCCCGTCGGCTTCAATCTCTATGTGCTGCAGAGTCTGACGGGACGCGACATCTGGACCGTCACCAAGTCGACGGCCCCGTTCTTCGTCCTGCTCTGCGTCGGCGTGCTGCTCATCACGCTGTTTCCCGACATCGTCACGATCCTGCCCCGCCAGATGACGAACGGATAGTGGCTCACTCCGGCATCTGCGCCGTCGCGGGCGCGATGTCGGGCGCGGAATCGGGCACCGGGCTTCTTTGCAGATCGGCGATCAGGCGCTCCATCTGCGCGATCTCGCGAAGCTGAGCCTCGATGATTCCGTCCGCCAGCGTCCGCACGCGCGGGTCGCGGATGTGGGCGCGCGAACTGGTGAGCACGGCGATCGAATGATGGGGAATCATCGCCTTCATGTAGGCAACGTCGTCCACCGTCTCCTGACTTCGGACGAGCCAGAGCGAGCCCGCGAACACAAGGAG
The DNA here is from genome assembly GCA_964588065.1 of uncultured Reyranella sp. Classification (GTDB taxonomy): domain Bacteria; phylum Pseudomonadota; class Alphaproteobacteria; order Reyranellales; family Reyranellaceae; genus Reyranella. The sequence continues at coordinate 8,734 of CAZPOS010000131.1, read as the reverse complement.
GCCGATCCCCACGACTGCCACGTTGGCCGTGGCATTCCTGTACATCGACAACATGAAGAGCAGCATGACCACGGCCATGCAGGCTCCCATCATCAATGCCATCCACAGGCGGGTCTGGCTGAACCAGGCATGGTCCAGCGCGTAGGTGTTGAGATACATCAGCAAGAACATCACGACCGTCGAGGTCGCGATCATCGCTCCGAATCGGCGGTAGGACATGCGGCTGCTCCGTTCGCCGCCGACAACCGCCCGGGCGCAGAGCGGTTCCCTCGCGCGCACCAAGAGATGTTCAGACCGCCGGCTCCAGACACTGCCGAATGAACCGGCGGCTCACCTGCTCGTAGAGCGTGTCGCCGGTTCTCGTCGCCAGCAGGGCAGCGCGAGCGTCCGGCACGACCGCGGTGGCGCGCCCCGACGTCCCGCCGCAGGTCACGCGCTTTGCCACCGGAGCCGACACGGTCCCGCCGACACCGCGCAACGGCTCCAGCAGGTCATAGACCCGGGGCGCATCGGGAGCGGGCGGCAGGCCGCAGACGTCGTGATCGGTCGACATCCAGAGATGCACGCTCCCGGCCGGTCCGCAGGTGATCTCCTCGACCACCTCGCTGTCGCGGAACCCGACGGTCAGGCGGTCGGCACAGAGCTGGTAAACCAGCACGTTCACACCGCCCTCGCCATCGTCGAGGACGCCGGTCTCGCAATCCGCCGCGCGCGCCACACCGGCCTGCCGCATCCCCGTCAATGCCGCGAGCAACAGAAGGCAGAGGGCGGCGGTCCGGACCATGCGCCCCTCTCAGTTGGTCTCTTCGGCGCTGAGGACCGCCGCCGTCTCCCGGACACGATCCGTCTCCGCCATCTGCGCCTTGAAGCGTTCGAGATCCTGGCCGGCAAGACGCGTGCGCTGCGCGGTGCGGGCCATGGTGAGGGGGTCGATCGGGCGGCCCCCGCGATGCAGTTCGAAATGCAGGTGCGGACCGGTCGACAGGCCGGTGCTGCCCACATAGCCGATCACCTGCCCTTGACGTACACGCGCACTGCGCTTCACGCCCGGCGCGATGCGCGACAGGTGCGCGTAGCCGGTCGCAAGATTTCCCTCGTGGGCGATCTTGACCCAGTTGCCGTAGCCGCCGAACCGCCCGGCCTCGATCACATGCCCGGCGCCAGCGGCCAGGATCGGCGTGCCCGGCGGCGCGGCGAAGTCGACGCCGGAATGGAGCCGCGTGAACTTTAGGACCGGGTGGTGCCTCATGCCGAAGCGCGAGGAAATACGACTCATGTTGAGGGGCGTGCGCAGCAGCGCCTTGACCACGCTCTCGCCCTCGGGACTGTAGAAGAACTCCTCTCCGCCGCGCGGCTTGAAGCGATAGATTCTGTAGGTCTCGGCGCCGCCGCCCGTGGTGATCTCCGCCCACAGCACGCGGCCGTCGTCGGCCGGCCTGCCATCGCTGGTCCACGAGCGTTCGACCAAGACGTCAAACCGGTCGCCCGGCTTGATGTCGTGCTGGAAGTTCACGTCCCACGAAAACGCGCGCAGCATCTCGGCCAGCGGCCCGTGCGGCACGCCGGCCGCCTCGGCACTCGCGATCACCGAACCGTCGACCTCGCCCGAGGCGCGCATCACTTTGGGCGCAACCTCGAAGATCTCCTCCTCCACGCTGTAGCCGCCATCATCGTCGCGCTCGATGTTGAACGCGCGTTGCGCTTCCGGGCGGATGGACAGGCCGATCAGCACGGTCGGCTTCTCCTGTTCTTCCAACTGCCGGAGCTTCACGATCAGGGCCTGACCGATCGGCAGGCGATCCAGGCGCACTCGATCGGCGAGAACCGCGACGATTTCGGCGATGTCGGCGCCCTCGATGCCAAGCCGGCCGAGAACGCGGGCGACCGTATCGCCCTTCTGCAGTTCGATCGCCGCCTCGACATGCGGCGATCCGAAGTCCGGCGGCGCAGGATCCGTCCTGTCAGGCTCGGGAAGCACCATGGCGATGTCGACCGCCGGCGTTTCCGTCGGCGCCTTCTCCGTCTCCGGCGGCGATACCACGGTCACCGCCGTTCCCGACTCCGGATGCAGGTCGATTTCGCTGGCCACACCGTAGACGGGTCGCTTCGCTGGCAGCGCCATCAGGCTGATCGACGCCAGCACAACCAGACTGCCGAAGCACACTCCGACGTTCTTCCAGTGGCGCCCCGTCGTTGTCGCGGGACGAATCCGTTCAAAGGGGGGCCGTGCCATGAAAGCCTGGGGTTGGGGCATTCCTGGGTAGTCCTCGAGGACAGGTGGTTGGGAGGGAGCGCGACCGCGAGCGAGCGGCGATGCGGCCGCACAATTGGACGGAAAGTTGGCAGCAATGTGGTTCCGCGTCGTCGCGACGCGGTGACGTTCGCCACCTGACGCAACTCCTTGCGACGGACGCTATCGCCGGCCGCGCCATCGTTTTGGCGATATCGCACCTCATCTGTCGCCTCATGGTGGAAGCGTTGCAGGCGTGGCTTTCCGATTGGAATCATCTCGCCCTTCTGGCGGGAGCCATCGTCCTGCTTTATCTCGCGCGCGACGCGGCCCACCGCCTCTTGCGGGCGGCCTTCCTGCTGGCTGCACACATGCTTCGACTGGTTGAACGCTGGATCGGCTTCGGTGCCGTCGCCGCCAATGCGCGATACGAGAGATTGAGCGCGGGCATGAAAGAAGCCGAACTCCAGCCACGGCTTCCCGACGAGATGCGGGACGTGCAGCGTGTCGTCGATCGCAAGGGGTCGGACGATCCGATGGCACAGGGCGCCCTGGAACGGCTCGCGGCGCATGTAGCCGAACATCGACAGGTGATCCAGTCGTACGGCGTCCAGCTCCAGGACATCCAGGCATCGCCGGCCCCACGACGCGACGTGAAGCTCGGCCATTCGACCGGCATCGGCCTCGCCTTCGCCATCGTGTTGATCCTCGCCGTCGGTATCGCCGGCTGGCTGAACTTCGCCCTGCTCGAACGGCCGATGGCCGAAGTGGTGGGCGATTCCTATCGCATCATGGGCGTGCCGATCTATCGGCTGGCCGCCCTCGCCATCATCGTGCTGGAAGTCGCCGTCGGCATCGTGCTGCTGGAGGCGCTGGGCGTCACAACCATGTTCCCGCAATTCGAGCGGCTGGAGCAGAAGAAGGGTCAGCGGCTCGCCATCATCATCGTCATGACGACGGCGCTGGTGGTGCTGGCGCTGATCGAGGCGGCGCTCGCGCTCACCCGCGATGAGATCTCCCGGCTCGAACGCGAACTGCTGGGGACCCTGGCGGGCACGGCGCCATCGGAAGCCGGCGAGGCCGCCGGGGCCATGGCGCGCTATGCGCAGGCGGCGTTCGGCCTGATCATCCCGTTCGCTCTCGCCTTCCTGGGGTTCGCCATCGAAGCGCTCATCCGCAACGGCCGGGTCGTGCTGCAGCTGCTCCTGGGTTTCGTCCTCGAATCGCTGTCCTTCGCCGTCCGCCTGCTGCGCTTTCTCGTCGAAGGTCTGCTCGCCGTGGCGCTTGCCGCGTACGATTTCGTGATCTTCCTGCCGCTGGTGGTCGAGCGCCTGGTGCGGGTCTTCCTGTCCTCCCGTGCGGTGCGTTCGTCATGACCGGAATTGGCCGCCGCTTCTTCAACACCGGGCTCCTCGCCACGGCCGCGGCCGGTCCCGCCCTTGCGCTCGGCGCCTGCGAGGAGCGCAGCGCCACGGCCTCCGCCGTCTATGGCCTGCTCGACGTGTCGAAGAGCTACTTCCGCGAAGTCGACAAGGCGCTGCGCACGCTGCGCGCCACCATGGGCTTCATGCGCGCGCACGACAGTTTCGCGGTGGCCGAGATCGGGGCCTGCAGCTTCACCGACGACGCGGTGCTGTTGAGCTTCACCGCGCCCGACCGGCCGACCGACCGCCAACGCCTCGTCGCCGCCTACGGCCAGAAGCTGGCCGACTATGGCAGCCGCGTGAAGCCGGCGGGAAATACCGACATACGCGGCGCCCTGCTGCAGGCGGCGCAGTATCTCGCGGCCCGACAGGCCGCTGTGCGCACCATCGTGCTGTTCTCCGATCTCGAGGAGGACCTGCCCGCCAACTGCCGCCGCGACCCAGCCTTGCCCACAAGCCTGCGCGGCATGGGGGTGATCGCGACCAACGTGACTCGCCTGCCCGAGGACAATCGCGAGCCCGCCCGCTACGCCCGGCGGCTCGACGGATGGCGCCAGCTCGTGGAAGCCGCCGGCGCCCGCTGGAAGGTCGCGCCCGATGCGGCCGAGGTCACGTCCCTGTTCAGAGACAGTTAGCCGAGGCGCTTCATCGTCGCTTCGGCGAAACGTTCGGCCGAGGGCGGGTCGAAATCCATGGCCAGCGCCGGCTCCAGCACTTCGACCTCGATCACGATCAGCGTACCGTCGCGCACGATACCGTCGACGCGGGCGTACAGAGGCATCTCGGGCAAGGTCGCGAGGCAGGCAGCGCCCTGCTGCGATACAGCGGGCGGCGGCGCTTCGGCGGTACGGATCGGCTTGTAGCGCGAGTTGGTGCGGAACTCGCCCGGCGGCGGCCGCTTGCGGATCGCGTGGCTGAAAACGCCGTCGAAATAGACCAACGACAGCTCGCCCGCGGCGATTTCCGGCAGGAACTCCTGCACCACCACCCCCGCCCGCCGCGCCTCGTCGGCGAGGCCCGTGACCTGTGCGGTCAGGGTCGCGCGCTGCAGCAGCTCCACCGAATGACCCGACGCGCCGCTGGCCGGCTTCACGACCGCCCGCAACCAGCCCGTCTCCTCGAAGACCCGGCCGATTGCCGCCGCCTCGCAGGGAACGACGAAGCTGCGCGGCACGCGAACGCCCGCCGCCGCCAGCTTCTCGACATAGTCCTTGCGCAGGTTCCAGCGCACCAGATCGATGGAGTTGAACAGCCGCGTCGACGCGGCCATCGCCTCGGTCCAGCCCTTGAACTCGTCGAGCGCGCGATAGTAGCCCCAGGTCGAGCGCAGCACGACGGCATCGGCGCCGGTGAAGGCCGCGCGGGGGCCATCCCACGGCGCGCCCGTGACACGGCATCCGCGCCGCTCCAGCGCGTCGGCGTAGAGCCGGTCCGAGGGGCTGATGGCGGGGTCGTCGGCGGCGGTGGCAAGAACGATGTGCGGGCTCATACCGCTTCATAGCCAACAGCCCGGCGCGCGTCTTGCTAGGATGGTGCCATGCCGCCGCCCTTGACCGTCACCTTCTCCGCCGGCGATGCCGGTCCCTGGCGCATCGAGCGTCTTTCGGCCGTCTCAGGCCCTGGCCTTCCCACCGCGACGCATCTCGCGATGACCGATGAGCTGGGCGCAACGTGGCGGCTGCGCGGCGTCGTGAGCCATCCGCGCTACTCGACGGCCGCTGAACTGAAGGAGCTGGCCGGCGTGCAGGCCGGGCTCGGCCGCGGCGAAGCCGCCTGCGCGGCGCTGATCCCGATCCGCAAGTCCGAATCCTGGTGGTCGATGGCGCAGGACGAGCGCCGCGCGATCTTCGAAGACAAGTCGCGCCACATCGCCCTGTCGATGAAGTACCTGCCCGCAGTGGCGCGTCGCCTCCACCACGCCCGCGACCTCAGCGAACCATTCGACTTCCTCACCTGGTTCGAGTTCGCGCCCGAGCACGAGCCGGCGTTCGATGAACTGCTGGTCGAACTGCGCGCCAGCGAAGAATGGAAGTACGTGGAACGTGAAGTGGAGATCCGGCTGACCCGGACGGGCTGAGCGCGGACGATCCCCTACTTGCAGACATTCCGCAGCGCCTGCCACTCGGCCGGCGTGAAGGGCAACTTGCCATTGGGTGGGCGCTTGGTCGCAGCGATGCGCTCCTGCGTGGGCGGGTGGCTCGACAGGATGCCGCGGACGGTCGCGGCATCCTCGGGCTTGTCCTTCAGGATCTTCTCGAAGAACGTCGAGACGCCATCGGCCCGCAGTCCACGCTGTTCGAGCAAGCGCACCGCGGTGGCATCGGCCTCGCGCTCGAAGGCTCGGCCGTTGCGCAATGCCAGCAGTGCGCCGCCACCGGTGCCGAAGGTGCTCAATATGTCGGAGTAGCCGCCGGTCAGGACCTTGAACAGGAGGTCGATGCCATAGGCGCGAACCACACCTTTCATCGGGTGATCGTGGACGACATGGCCGATCTCGTGCGCCAGCACGCCCGCAACCTGAGTGCTGGTCGCATTGTCGATCAAGCCCCGAAAGAAGACGAGGATCCCGCCCGGCAGGGTGAAGGCGTTGACCTCCATACCATCCACGACATGCACCGTGACCTCGTGCGGATAGCCCGCTTCCCTTGCCAGTTCGTTGGCGAGCCGGTTGATCGCGGCGAGGCCGGCCGTGCCGGCGCACAACTTCGTCTCTTCGCCCGTCATCTCGTCAAATACCGCCTCCCCCAGTCTGGCCTGCCAAGAGTAAGGCATCAGCGGTACGGCATATTGGGTACCGTATTCGACCACGCTCCAGAAGAGACCGACCAGCGCGACGATCGCCAGCGAATAGGCGCCGAGGCGCGGCGCCACCTTGACCGGCTCCAGCGCCAGCGGCTTCAGCGCCGGCACCAGCGACACGAGCTGCGCTCGCCAGGCCGGATCCTCGACCACCAGCCGCGCGTCGCTGCCGCGGAGCGCGAGCGGCGGCACGGCCTCGTGGTGGGAATCTCCCAGCACCACCAGGTCGGCGACCGGCCAGCGCGCCACCAGCGCGGAGTCCTCCGAACGGTTGATGAGCAGCTCCTGGCTGGTGACCTTCAAGGTCACTTCCTGCACGTCGGCGGTGATGCCGTCGTAATAGCGGACGGCCATCGTCAGACCCCGCTCACGTCGAACATGTCGAGCAGGCCCTCGCCATAGCCCGGGCCGCGATCGGCCGGCTGGCGGATCTCGCTGCCGTGCGGCGCGCCGTAGATCCAGAGCTGGCCGGCGATCAGCTTCATCGTGCGATGCATCACCCACGGCCAGCCGAGCCCCAGGGTCAACAGCACGATCAGGTAGTTCAGCACCAGGAAACCCCACATCTGCCAGGTCGAGATGGCGGTGGCGAACAGCACGTTGCCGGCGCGGCTGTGGGTCACCAGGTAGCGCAGCAGATAGGCCTGCCACCAGCAGCGCAGCGGCAGGATGAGCAGACCGAACACGAGATAGGCGGCGAAGCCGACCAGCAGCACCACGACGACCGTGTGCAGGCTGGGATGGGCGAACAGTTTCAGGAAGTTGTCGGAGGTGACGCCCAGGCCCTGCAACGTCCCGCCGATGGCCATGAAGGTGACGACGGCGGCGGCGACCCAGGCCGCGATGTTCAGGAAATAGTAGCCGACATAGCGCCCATAGACGTCGCCCGCGCGGCCCGCGAAGGTGAAGCCCTGGGTGCCGACCCGCGTGTTGACGATGCGCGGCCGTGCGAGATTCACCGACACGACCGGGGTCAGCAGATAGCCGGTCATGGCGTTGGCGAACTGGAGGAACGTCGCGGTGGCGCCATAGGCCCACGCCGAGCCCGCCATGCCGCAGCGAATGCCGCGCCAGCGGGTGCGCGAGAGCTTGTAGCGCAGCCCGGCATAGTGGCCGACATAGGCCAGCGGAAAGCCGATCAGCAGGACCGACAGCGAGAACAGGTCGAACAGGCCGAAGGTGGCGAAGGGCTTCTCGTGAAAGACGTACAGCCACACCAGGTACATGAGGCCGGACCAGGCGGCGACCGCCAGCAGCGCCAGCAGGAAGCCGATCAGCAACTCGCGCCCACGGCCGCGATACTCGAACCGGTCGCCCAGCACCGAGAGATGGTTCCAGACATAGCGCCGGATGCGGGTGCGGCCCCAGAATCGCGACCAGCCGAGGGTCACCAGCATCATCGCGAGATGACGCAGGTAGATGGCGTAGAGCTCGCCCAGCTTGCCGTCATAGACGGGCTGGGTCGCGGTCAGGTCGGGGCTCCAGGTGGTCCCGGGAGCGGCGGCCGGACTGGAACTGGCGCCGGCCGATTGCCCCCACGGGGAAGAAGCGTCGCTCAAGTCCCCTCTTTTCCCTTCCGCCGCAATGCAAAATCTTGGATGCTGCGACGCAGCATGATCTGGTGTACCCAAGTCTACGTCAACAGCACTGCGAACCGCCACAAATGACAATCCCGAACCGCGACAAGCCCTGGCTCATTCGCACCTACGCCGGTCACTCTACCGCGGAGAAGTCGAACGAGCTGTACCGCACCAACCTCGCGCGCGGCCAGACCGGCCTCAGCGTCGCCTTCGATCTGCCGACGCAGACCGGCTACGACAGCGACCATGTTCTGGCCAAGGGCGAGGTCGGCAAGGTCGGCGTGCCGATTTCGCATCTCGGCGACATGCGTACCCTGTTCGACGGCATCCCGCTCGACCGCATGAACACGTCGATGACGATCAACGCGCCCGCGGCGTGGCTGCTCTCGCTCTACATCGCGACCGCCGAGGCCCAGGGCGTCGAGCGCTCGAAGCTGCAGGGCACGACGCAGAACGACATCATCAAGGAGTATCTGTCGCGCGGGACCTACATCTTCCCGCCGGAGCCGTCGCTGAAGCTGACGGCCGACACGATCGGCTTCACCTATCGCGAGGTTCCCAAGTGGAACCCGATGAACGTCTGCAGCTATCACCTGCAGGAAGCCGGCGCGACGCCGGTCCAGGAACTCGCCTTCGCGCTGGTGAATGCCATCGCCGTGCTCGACGCGGTGAAGGCGCGCGGGCAGGTGCCCGACGCCGAC